>JBPOHW010000004.1:0-103645 GCA_052035095.1 Candidatus Moraniibacteriota bacterium | reverse complement strand
GCTAGCCCTCAAGCTATTTCGGAGAGAACCAGCTATCGCCGAACTCGATTGGAATTTCTCCTCTACACACAAGTCATCCCCGAGTGTTGCACGGCTCGTGGGTTCGGGCCTCCACGAAGTTTTACCTCCGCTTCACCCTGCTCATATGTAGCTCGTCCGGCTTCGGGTCTTGTCCACGCGATCATAAACGCCCTTATCAGGCTCGCTTTCACTACGCCTCCGGAACTCTCGTTCCTTAGGCGACCACGTAGAGCAAACTCGTTGGCTCGTTCTGCAAAAAGCACGCCGTCACCCCATCAATAAAGACAGGGCTCCGACTCTTCGTTAGCGACATGGTTTCAGAAACTATTTCATCTCCCTCACCGGGATGCTTTTCACCTTTCCCTCACGGTACTTGTTCACTATCGATCTTGAGCAATATTTAGCCTTGGAAGTTAGTGCTCCCGGATTCAGACGGGGTTTCTCCGGCCCCGCCCTACTTGAGAATAAACGCATTCGTGTTTTTGTCTTTCGCCTACGGGACTTTCACCCTCTCTGGTCGGTCTTTCCAGGACCGTTCCGCTAGACAAAAACCAATCAAACCCCGATCAAACGAGTCCGTTTACCTCGCAACCCCCATTACCCGAAGGCAATGGGTTTAGGCTGTTCCGCGTTCGCTCGCCACTACTGACGGAATCTCTATTGATGTCTGTTCCTCCGGGTACTAAGATGTTTCAGTTCCCCGGGTGCGCTTCACCATCCTATATATTCAGATGTGTGATTCTCCCGCTTGCGCGGGAGAGGGTTGTCCCATTCGGAGATCCCCGGATCAAAGCCTGCTTGGCGGCTCCCCGAGGCTTATCGCAGCCTGCTACGTCCTTCATCGCTTGCTCAAGTCTAGGCATCCACCATGCGCATGTGTAACCGCTTTTCATTGTTGTCCGAGAAATTTCGTCCCTTGCGAGACGAATATCTTTCGGACCTACGGTTGCCGATCGGGCAGTTTTTACCCAACCGGCGTCGCTTCACCTACACTCTCTTTGTCTCTTATTCCTCCCCGCTTCCGCATACCAAAAGAAAAACAAGAGACCGAATTGTCAAGGTGCCCTCCTTGCGCGGAAACGAAAATCTTCGAAACGAAGACTCGACATTTCAGCGCAAACGATACCTACGAAAATGATGAGAAAAAAAGAGGAGAGGAAGTCTTCCTTCTTGCGCAATAGCCATAATAGCAAATGAAACCAGCCTGTCAAGCAATCCTCCCATTCCGCAAACGCGTATGAAAAAATGTCCCGAATATTCGGGACATTTTCAGAGAATACGCGCAAAGAATACCGCTCACGCCTACGGTCTCGGGGTTTCCGGAAGTCCCGGAAGTTCAGGGGTCGTTGCCGGAGAAACCGGAGCGGGAAGTACGGCGGGAGCTGTTGAATCACTGCGTGCCTCCGCCGGAATTTCCGTTGGCGTACTTGCCGGAGTTTCGGAAAGAGCGGGTGGAGTCGGAGAAAGATTCCCCTTTCCGCTCTCGACATTGTCGATGAGCGTCTGAACCTGCTTGCGCACTTCGGCATACTGATCGCTCTCGCCCAACACGCGGGACGTCTCGGGAATATCTTTCTTCCCATCCTCCGAAGACGACGGGGCGTCAAAAACGGCAAGCAACTTTCGATACGTTTCTATCGCTTTATCTTTGTTCTTTTGTTTCTCATACACAAACCCGAGATTGAGGAGCACATTGATACTTTTGTCGTTTCGCTTAAGCGCATCAAGCGAAACCCGCTCCGCTCGATTCAAATCATCCCCCGCTCCACGTACCTGAAGAATTCTTGCGAGATGAAACTGGACATCGGCATTCGGACCTATCTTGAGCGCTTTTTCAAGGTCGTTCACGGCGCCGCCGGTATTGCCAAGTGCTTCCTCGGTCAGTCCGCGATTGAGATACCCGGCAATAAAATCCGGTTTTCTTTCAATCGCCGTCGTGAAGTACTCCTTTGCCTCGTTTAAGAGATCCGACCGAACACTCTTCTTGTCATCGCGATTGGCGAGAACGCGATTGATAAGGCCGAGCTTGACATAAAACGAGGGGTTCTTCGGCTCAAGATCGAGTGCGCGACGATACACATTCCCCGTTCGCGCGAGCACTTCCGGATCGGATCCGGCAAGAAGACTCACATTCTCATACACCTGTCCGGACACTTCGTGAATAAAGGCATCATTCGGCATACGCCGCATCGCTTCGTCAACCAGCGGAACCGCGCTTCGCTCTACCGTTGTCTTGATAAGATCAAGATTTCGCTCCCCCTCGGGCTTCGCCGCTTCCTTGTTGACCACCGACATATACATCTGCCCCAACGTCGCATAATAGCGTCCCTCATAGGGGAAGAGAGAGAGCGATCGCGCCATAAGCCCAAGCGCTTCGTCATTCACCTCGGTCGCCGCCATCCGACTCGCTCGCCCAGCATGAATATCCGCCAAAAACGCTTTGCCGACAAAGGCGAAGAGAAACGCGACGCCGGCAGACACCGTCATAAAGGTAAAGGCGAGCGCGAGCGCAAATTTGGGCGATGCTTTGAGTGAGAGGCGAATCATATCGCCGCCGCGCCCGCCCTCCTCGAGAAGAACCGGAACGGCGAGCGCCATAAGAAGCGTGCCGTAAATGAAGGTTGGCCCTTCGATCGGCGTTCGAAACAGAGCCGCTACAAAAATAAACGAGGATGCCCAAATACCGAGAGAAAATATTTTGTTTCGCTCCTTCTCACGAGAGAGGCTCACGAGTCCCAGTCCGAGATAGGTGAGAAGTAGGATAAGAAAGAAAAACCCACCAACCACACCAACCGTCGGCACCAATTCAAAGAAGAAATTTCCCCCCTGATAGAAACGAAAGTTATTCTGCAAACCCGCATTCAAGGAATCGGGCTTGTGCAGGGAGAAGTTGTAGCCATAGGTTGCCGGTCCCGACCCTACAATCATTCGTTCCTTGAGAGCTTCCTTCGCTACCGTCCACGACGATGACTGATCAAGCGCCACTTCGGGAAGAATCGTGGTTTTCTTCGACAGGAAGGCATTCCCCTGATTTCCAATCATAAGACACACCAAGACCACGACGAAGAGCGCCATCGGCATCCAATTGAAACGATCCCCAAGTCGTACCACCTGCGCCAATACATAGATGAGGAAAAAGCTCACACCCACCAATACCGGAAACCACGGCGTAAACGCGTACACTGCAAGAAGGATGTAAAGATCAAGCAAAAGACCGAGAGAGAGCGTCCCAAGGAGAGCCCAAAACGCCCAGTTTTTTTCTTTGAACCACTGAAAGATCGTGACAAACCCGAGAAGAAACAGTGGAAGAAGCATCCCGAAGAAGAGCGTGAGCGACTTCATCGTACCAAAAAGACTGAGTGGCGCGTATTTGAGAAGCGCCTCCGGAAGAAAACGAATACCGAAAAACGCAAGCGCCGTCCACATAGCAACGAGTGTCCCCGAAAGAAGAATTGCTCCCAAGAGAAACTGAAAACGCCGAACCGTCACGTGACTCGTGATGAAAAAATAGGCAAGCGTGAGCGCCGTCACATTGAGAAACCCGCGCGACGGATCGCCGAAAAATCCCCAGAGACTATGCCATTTGTCCACCGAAAAAAAACATGAGATTCCCACCGTCGCCCATACCAGGAGAATCGGGATATCAAGCGGCGTGTGTCGAATACGAAGTTCCCCCGTCACAATCCCCTTCGATACCCACCCGATAAGACCCAGGAGGAGCCAAAAATAAAAAAACATTTGTTTTTCAAAGACCAGCCCCTGAAGCGTCATCGAAAGAAAAAAGAGTGGGAAACCGAAAAAGATCATAAAGAGGCTCGTCGTCGCCATCCGATCCAGAAAGGTCACAATCCACGAGGCTCGAGAGGATGAACCCTCAGGGCGCACCTCATCGGAAGAATTCTTCCCCTCCCCTCGACCGAAAAAGCTGTGCACATTCGAAGAAGCTGGCGTCGAAGAAAGGTTCCCTTGTCCGGTTCGAGGACCGAAGCGTAATGGTGTTTCCTCATGCATAAGAAAAAAGAAATCGGATTAAAAAATTCAACACTTCATCATTAAACGACGACTCATTGTACCATAGCCCGAGAGAAAAAACTATTCCTTCGTCACTCGAAGAATCTCTTCAAGCGATGTCATTCCGAGAACCGCCTTCAAAAATCCGTCTTCCACCATAGTGAGCATTCCGGTTTCCTTCGCCGCCTTTTCGAGCATTTCCGAGGTCGCCGATTCCATAACCAGTCGCCGAATATCACTCGTCATCTCGAAAACTTCATAAATACCGATACGCCCGCGATACCCCTCGCCACCACATTGATCACATCCCTTTGCCCGGAAAAACGCTACGTCCTCCCAATCAGACACACTCGCGAGCTTTTCCTTCGTCTGACCTTCCTTTTTGAGCGCCGTCATGATTTCCGCCACATTGAATGTTTTGGCAAGCGTCGCCACCTCCGCTTTCTTCATATGATACTCCTCACGGCACTCGCCGCACAAGCGTCGCACCAAACGTTGAGCAATCACCACATTGGTCGTTGACGCGATAAGGAACGGCTCGGCGCCCATATCAATCATACGCGGAATCGCGGCGGCGGCGCTATTGGTATGGAGTGTCGATAACACGAGGTGCCCGGTCATCGCCGCGTGAAGCGCGATCTCGAGCGTCTCCTCATCTCGGATCTCCCCCACCATAATGATATCCGGGTCCTGCCGCAAGAGCGAACGAAGCGCTCCCGCAAACGTCATATTGATTTTCGCGTTCACCTGCGTTTGGTTCACCCTCGGCATCCGATACTCGACCGGATCTTCGACAGTGCTGATATTCACTTCTGGCGTATTCAAAATATCCATCACCGTATAGAGCGTCGTCGTCTTGCCACTTCCGGTCGGTCCCGTCACCAACACCATACCGTTTGGTTTTTTGATTTCGCGATGGACGATCTCGAGCGGCAGCCCGGCAAATCCCATTTTCTCGAGCGTCAAACCCTTCGATGATTCGTCAAGGAGTCGCATCACAATCTTTTCCCCATCAAAGACGGGGAGAATACTCACGCGAAAGGAAATTTTTCGCTCATCGCTTTCAATCTTGAACCGACCGTCTTGCGGGAGTCGATGCTCGTCGAGCTTCAGGTTCGACAACACCTTGATGCGCGCCACAATCCCCGCCGCGATATCGCGCGGGAGGGTCATTGCGTCGTGGAGAATACCGTCTATCCGGTACCGCACGTGAACTTCCTTTTCCTCAGGTTCGATATGGATATCGCTCGCCGACTGCAAAATCGCGTGTTTGATGAGCGTATCGACAACGCGAATAACGGGAATGCCCTGCGCCACCTTCTCGAGATTTTGTTCCGGATCCGGCTCGACGCCATACGCTTCCAGGGTTGCCTCCCCTCCATCGCCGGTATTCAAAATATCACCGAATTCGGCTTTCAGACTCTTCTCGTACTGGCGGAGTACTTGATTGATACTCTCCTTGGTCGTAAGACACGGTACCACCTTGAGCCCTGTTTTCTTCTTGATGAAATCAATCGTCTGAAGATCATCGGGATTGAGCATTGCGACCTTCAAATTGCCGCCCGCCTTTTCAAAGGCGACCACATGCGACTTCTTCGCGATCGGCTCGGGCACAATATGGAGAATATCCGTCGCGATCGCCTCTTTCGAGAGATCGACAAACGGGATGCCGAGAATATAGGCGTAAAGTTTCTGAAGATCCGTTTCGGAGAGAAGCTTCTTCTCAAGAAGCATACTCCCGAGAAGTCCCCCGGCGCGCTCCGCCTCCTGAAACGCCGCCTCAAGCGCCTCCTGCGGCACCAAGTCGGAATCAAGAATAAACTCCTTGAGTTGTTGATTTTTTATTTTCATCACGACACACTTTTTCCAATTATATCACACTCCCAATATCGCGGAGGCACGAAGATTTTCGCCGCTATTCAGAATACCGATCATTCTATAAACTCTTGTAATTCCCCGACAAACTTTGAATCGTTTTTGAATAATTGTTGAGCGCGTAGCACGACCAGCCGAGATACTTCATCGAGGCGTAGACCTCCCATTTCACGCTCACTTTCTTCTTGGTGCACGGGCTCGTAATGGTCGTACTCCCTTTCTTGGCACCGCCGTCATTCGCGAGTTTCGACGCCATCGCCATAACGCCGTCGGTCAAATTCCACGGATTGGGCGGATTGTGTCCTGTTCGCGACGCGATCGTGCTCTTGTATCCCTTCCACGTGTCCGACATAAACTGCGCCGCCCCCATAGCGCCGCCAGTTCCCTTGTAGCTTTTCGGCGGACATGAAACCTTGAGCTTCTTGTAATCCTTGCCGATTTCCTTGGCGATTTCTTTGAAAATCTCAAGGCGATACGCGCTCATTCGACTCTGCTTGTAGTCACATCCGCCGACGGAAGCACCGAGACGCGACTCGACCGACAGCATTCCGAAGAGGAACCCCTCCCGGATACCCGTCTTGTCGCTCGCGAATTCGATCGCGTCTTTGATATTCTTGGCGTCATAACTTTCGCCGAGGAGCGTATTCAAGTCATTGCGCAAATCATTGAGTTTCTCGCGAAGTTGCTCGATAGTCGCGCTCTGCTCCGCCACGTCTTCCGCGATTGCCGCCTGATTTTGGGAAAGACTCGCCCTCTCGGCGTTCTTCTTGGCGAGCGCCGCCTCGGTTTCCTTCTTCATCGCTTCAAAAGCCGATCGTTCCTCTTCGCGCGCGCCCCGCAACGCCTCCATATCGTCGAGGATACCGCCAATGCGCGATCCGATCGTGGCGAAAGAATCCGAAACATCCGTTTGCTGGGAAAGCGTTCGCTCTCCCAAGAAAAGCTCCGCGGAAGATCGAGATCCGTCGAGATACGCTTCACGCAAAAGATCGGCGAGCACCTCTTGCTTCAAGGCGATTTGCTGATTCGTCAATTCGATTTCGAGCTCCGCTCGCGTAATAGAGTCCGTCGTATCAAGAATCGCCGCCTGCGTCTTTCGAATCGCAGCAACCGCCGCTCCGAGAGATGCATTCACGTGACTCAAATTTTGTTCCAGCAATTCTTTCTTCTTTGTCGCCTCTTTGAGTTTTTTCTCGTACTTCTCGATGTCGTCCTTGATATCGTCCGGATCATCCTCCGCCGAAACAGGGAGCGACAAAACAAAGCCCGACACCAGCGCCGCGCACGCAATCACCGAAAAAATCACTCCGCGCCAACCACGACGAAAAATCAGCCTGTTCATAGAGAACAGTATAGCATACTCGTCTTTTTCTATTCCGTTTCTTTCGACTTGGCGACGATAGCATCCTCGATACGTCCGGCGATATCGGGATGCGCTTTGAGAAACGCTCTCGCGGCTTCGCGACCGACGCCGAGCTTTTCATCGCCAAAAAGGAAGGAGTTGCCACTCTTCTTCACCACCTCATAGAGAACGCCGGAATCAATGAGATCGCCTTCACGTGAAATCCCCTCATTGTACATAATGTCGAATTCGGCCTTGCGAAACGGTGGTGCCACTTTGTTCTTCACGATTTTCACCGTCACGCGGTTGCCGACCACTTCCTCGCCCTTCTTGATCTGTGCGGCGCGACGCACCTCGACGCGAACCGACGAATAGAATTTGAGCGCCTGTCCGCCGGTCGTCGTCTCGGGATTGCCAAACATCACGCCGATCTTCATACGGATCTGATTGATGAAAATCACCACCGTATTCGAGCGCGAAATGATCGCCGTCAACTTCCGAAGCGCCTGCGACATAAGCCGCGCCTGTCGCCCCACATGCTGATCCCCCATCTCACCCTCGATTTCTGCCTTGGGGACGAGCGCCGCGACCGAGTCCACGACAATCACATCAACCGCGCTTGAACGCACCAGAGTTTCCACGATATCAAGCGCCTGCTCCCCCGTATCCGGTTGAGAAATGAGGAGTTCATCAATGTTGACGCCGATGCGCTTCGCGTATTCGGGATCAAGCGCGTGCTCCGCGTCGACAAACGCCGCCGACCCGCCGGCTTTCTGGGCATTCGCCACGATATGGAGCGTCAAGGTCGTCTTTCCCGACGACTCCGGTCCGTAAACCTCGATGATACGCCCGCGCGGCACGCCGCCAATCCCGAGCGCGAGGTCAAGTGACACCGATCCGGTCGGAATCGCCTGCACGTCCACTTTCTTCACGTCGCCCAACTTCATAATCATCCCATCGCCAAACTTCTCCCGGATCTCATCCATCACCGCGTTCAAATTTTTCTTTCCCACCTTCTCCACGGTCTTCGCTTCCTTCACTTCCTTCGCCCCCTTGCCAAAAGGAGCTTTCTCTTTTGCCCGAAACATAAGGGTAGTTGTTAAAAAATATTATTCGACATTTTCTTGCTCCTCGATTTCAAATGGAACGCCAATCACCGTGCCCGCTTTTTCACTGAGAGGTTTTATTTCGCCGCCATTCCACGACGCGAGCGTCCCCCTTCCGGAGTTTGAGTCTACCGTACATCCTTTTTCACAGTCAAATTCTTTCGTTTCTCCTTTCGCAAGTTCGCCTCGATATATTTCTTTTCCTTCCACACGAATGAGAATGGAAACCGGCTTTTCCTCCGATGTCGAAAGAATAAGTTTCGGCGAAACCGGCGGCAAAGGCGAAGATTCCGCTACCGGTTCAGCTTGGGGAATGGCGTACTCCGCGACGACCGACACCGTCTCCGTCCGCTCCTTTCCGAAACGATTCACTACCTTTATCGTCACGGTATTCACTCCCGACTGCAGACGGATTCGCTCTCGGAATTCCCCCGTTTCTCCGACCAATGCCGGCTCATTATTCAAAAAAAGTTTCGCGTCTCGATCGGTTTTCCCGACGACACTGCATTCATCATTCTTCACCGTCTCACCATTTTTGGGTTCAAGAAGTACGAGATACGGCTCCGAAACGAACATTCTGTACTCTCGGTACAAATAGGACGCGATACCGAGTACCGCAACAGCAACAACGGCGCCAACCACTATGCGCGGCGTCACCACAAAAGCCGAGAATCGCCGCGGCCGACGAACGACTGCGGACGGATGCTTCTCGGGTTCCTTTCCGAGATTCTTGGCGATACTCCGCTCGCGTTCATAGAGCCGCAACAGTCCGTTTGCGTCAACACCGAGAAATCGCGCGTAACTCCGCAAGAACCCGCGGACATAGACATCCGCCGGAAGCTTCGTATACTCGCCGTTTTCGAGGTACTCAAGATGCTCCCTGCGAATACCGGTCTCTCGAGCAACCTCCGCGAGATTCACATGGTAATCCGCGCGCACTTTCTTGAGCTTCTCGCCGAGCGTGAGCGACCCGACCTTCTTGCGAGTAAATCCGTTTCCGAGCATACGAGAAAAGCGCAACCCCGCCCAAGCGAGGTAAAAAAAAGAAGAGCATTCCCATTCTCAATGCTCCTCGGAGAATTGTCAAATTGACGATGGGATCTCGTAATCTACGAACTCATAGAATCATTGAAGTCCAACAAATCCATCCCATTCAAAAAGAATTCAGAGAAAGACTTTTCAGCTTTGCATGGATTTTTAGTCATGATTTTTAAGTGGTTCCGAGTTTGATTTTTTCATCTTTTTCTCAATCGTTTTTTGAACGGCTTTGATGGCGTCCAAATACGACTTTTCGACCTCGCTTAAGGTTTTGGCTTGATATTTTTTGTATTCTCCTTTCGCTTTTTCTATGGCCTCTTCATGGCGTATAGCTCCGGCATCAAGCAAAAGTTTTTCTCCGGTGGCGGTCAGAATAGCATCGAGGTGATCTGCCCAATTTTTCATTTTCATCGGTATGGCACGCTCCGCTTGACGCTCCGCGAAGTCAAGGTACCCCGAAACGATTTGTCCGAGCGAGCGAAGTTCTTTTTCATTCAGATAATTTTTGGCAATAACGACATCCGCAAGATGAGGGCGCACACCTTGAAATGTCGTGAGTCCCATAAATTCTTTTTCAGCGTCAGCGCGACTGTAAATGACTTCCGCGGCCGTCTGCCCATGTACGGAAAAATGGATTTTATTTTGCACCTTTTTGAAAAACTCCACTGAAGCATCGTCATTCGGATCATAGTCAATACTGGTCGCGTAAATATCGAGAATTTGACGGTAGAAAATCTTTTCACTCGCGCGAATATCGCGAATACGAGCCAGAAGCTCCTTCCAATAGCCGTCGCCACCCATTGCCTTGAGTCGATCATCATCCATGACAAAACCCTTGACAATATACTCCTTGAGTCTTGTCGTTGCCCACTGGCGAAAATGTGTCGCTATCTCCGAGTTTATGCGGTAACCAAGAGAAATTACAACGTCGAGATTGTACATTTTTATAGTCCGACCCACATGACGATTTCCCTCTTTTCGAACTTGTAAGGATTCCTTACAAGTTCGAATTTCATCCAACTCTTTTTCTACGAATATATTTTTGAGATGGATGGTTATATTTTGAGGGGTAACGCCAAAAAGCTCGGCAAGCTTTGCTTGAGAAAGCCATACCGTTTCATTGTCTATCCGCACCTGAATGCTTGACCGACCGCCCTCGCGTTGGTAGAAAATGATTTGATTGTTTGGTTTGCTATTTTTCATACAAAGCAAAAAAGAGCATTCCCATTCTCAATGCTCCTCGGAGAATTGTCAAATTGAGTGAGAAAAAATTTTTGGAAATGATAAAGGCGACTGCGTCCAGCAATCGCCTGTTTTCATATATTCACCATTCAAGACGAGGTTTGAAGCCTCTTCTTTCCCGCGACGGCAAGGCAAAGCTCTTCTAAAGTTTTGTACCTTTCGAAACCCGCAAGTTCGATCGCGTAATGTTCGGGAAGTCCCATCCGTTCCGCACCATCGGGCCACCCAATAAACACACTACTTGAATTACGAGAAAGAAGCGCTCGTCCAATAAAAATTCCCAGCTCGAGATTCGTGTTCAGCCCAAGCAACTCATCCTCCTTTCTCGGAATCCAAAACAGCACGCGAGACGAAGACAGAAGGCGACTGGACTCCCACCGATGAATAAAATCCCTTTCCGTGAAATCGCCCGCTATCTCTTCTCCTCTCGGCTCGGGAACAAATATGAACCCTTGAAAATCCGCTTTGCGAAGCAGGTATACCGCACTACTCCTCCAATTATATTCGATGAGTTGATGTCGCGAGGTTGGTCCGGCAAGAAAAATTGATCCGACATCTTGAAGTATATCGCTTGGTGGCAGATCCTTGTCGTTGTAACACTGAACCCGCTCATCGTGCCACATGCTCCGTATAGACGACAACTGAAGAACGCGCTTCCTGAAAAAACGAGACATCCTCTCTTGAGCATCATTGATCACACGAATTCTCCTCGTATACGTTGTTAAAGAAACACAGTCCCTGCGGAAGGGGTGGGATTCGAACCCACGGTACCCTTGCGGGTACAACAGTTTTCGAGACTGTCCTATTCGACCACTCTAGCACCCTTCCGAACTACTCTTATCCGATCTCCCGCACGCCGATCAATTGCAATCGATCGTTATTGCGGTGGCGACCGAGACAGAGGACGGCGCGCTCGCCTTTTTTGACCTTGTCCTCACGGAGGAGTTTCTCGATCAGGCGGTCGATAATGCCGTCCAGAGCAGTATTATCCGCAAAAAGCGACGCGTCAACCCCCCAGAGGAGCGCCATCCGATTCCACGCGCGCCGGTTGTTCGTCGCGACAAAAAGTCGTGACACGGGCCGGAAGTGCGACATCAACCGGGCGGTGAAGCCACTCTCGCTCATAAGGAGTATACTCTCGGCATCATAGCTCTTCGCCAATTCATACACGCCTCGAACGACCGTCGAATATTCGGAACGAAGATTCATCCCGATCGCGTCATAGACATTGTCAAAAGGCGAGTCTTCCGTATTCTCGATAATCTCACACATCGTGCGGACCGTCTCGACCGGATACTTCCCCGACGCCGATTCTTCCGAGAGCATCACGGCGTCCGCGTGATCAATGACCGCATTGGTCACATCGCTCACTTCGGCCCTGGTCGGGCGCGGATTCTCGGTCATAGATTTCATCATCTGCGTCGCAACAATGACCGGTCGCACGGCGGAGAGACTCTCCGCGATAATTTCCTTTTGCAAAATCGCGACCCGCGCCGCGGGAAGTTCGATACCGAGATCACCGCGCGCAACCATCACCGCGTCCGCCTCGCGCACGATTTCTTTGAGATTCTTCACCGCTTCTTTTCGCTCGATCTTCGCGACGATTTTCGGGAGAAGTGTCTCATCAATGCCCGTCTCCGCCATCACCTTCCGCGTCGCCCGTATATCGTCGGCGCTCCCCACAAAGGACAGCCCCACATAGTCAACGCCCTGCTCCGTGACAAAGTGCAAATCCTTTTCGTCCTTGTCGGTGAGAACCGGGAGTCGCAGTTTCGAATCCGGCAAATTCACGCCCTTGTGATTTTTGATCTCACCCTCATTCACCGCCTCGAGTTCAAGCGCGATCCCCTCCTTCTTGGTCACCTGAAACTGAATGAGGCCGTCCTCCACCAAGATCACATCATCCACCTCGATATCGGAAACGATATTCGGCTGATCGAGAAAAAACCGGTGACCGCGCGTTTTCGGAAACACATCTTTCCCGGAAACATCCCCCGCGTACACCGTGTCGCCCTTCTTCACTACAAACGGCTCATCCACGAGCGTCCGAATGCGCGGTCCCTGAATATCGGCGAGAATCGCAATCGGCGTATTGAGCTCTTCGGAGAGCTCGCGCACGCGATTGATCACCATCTCATGCCACGAATATTCGCCATGTGAAAAATTGAGTCGCGCCACATTCATCCCCGCCCGCACCATATCCCGAAGCGTCTCCTTCGCCTCGGATGCCGGCCCAACCGTTGCCACTATTTTTGTATGTTTCATAAAAAAATTTTCCCCAATTGAAAATTGATCATTGAGCATTGAACATTTTTCTTCCTCTATCATACGGGAAAGCGACCAAGAAAAAAAGAGCACGATGCCCTTTTTCTCAAATATTTTGTTCCCTGCCGCACCCTTACTTCCACATTCCCACACTTAGATATTGATCTTCTTCGCGAGGTCGCCAATAATCGGCATTTCCCACTTCTCCCCCTGAAACGCTTTCACGAGTCCGATGATGTTGAGAACGAAAACCACAAGCGCGGCCGCCCATCCGATAAACGGAAACCAGAACACAAAGCTCCCGATAATCCACACAATGAGAAGTGCAAGCCCCTGCTTGGCGTGGAACTGACAGTACGGACTCTCCCGCTTGAGGAAAAGCGGCACTGCCACCAAAAAGCCGAGATAACTAAGCGCCGCGACCAGCTTGTTTTCCTCCACATCCTTGTCACTGGACGCCGCCCCCTCGTGTACCGTTTCCCACGCCTTTTCATTCTCCGCCTTTTTCTCGTTTGTTTCTTCCATAAATTTTATACAATGATTACGCCTCCAATGTATCACAACCTCGCAAAAAAGATAGTCCGCTCTCCATTCTATTCACCCTTCTTCATTCCCTCTCCTACACCTTCATCCCGCGCAAGGCGGCTATCCGATCCTCCATTGGCGGGTGGGTCATAAACAAACTCATCAGCTTCTTCCCCTTGAAGGGGCTCGCGATATAGAGGTGCGCCGTCGCGCGATTCGCTGCCTCCAAGGGCTCCATGTCGCCCGAAATTTTCTGGAGCGCGCTCGCGAGTCCTTCGGGATAACGTGTGAGAAGCGCGCCGGAGGCGTCCGCCAAGAATTCGCGCTTCCGTGAAATCGCGAGTTGCATCAACATCGCCGCGATGGGCGCGAGAATAGAGAGTACGATCGCGAGCACCATCAGGATCACCTGAAGCTGTCCACTCCCGCGATCATCATTTCCTCGCCGTCCGAAAAACGCCCAGTGCCGAAACCAATCCGCGAGGAGCGTGATGAAGCCGACCATCACGACGACCACGGTCGAGAGCAAGATGTCGCGATTCCCGATATGCGAGAGCTCATGAGCGATTACTCCTTCAAGCTCTATTTTTTCCAACCGATTGATGATGCCGGTCGTGAGGCAAATCACACCGTGTTTGGGATCACGCCCCGTCGCGAAGGCGTTCATCGCCGTGTCTTCGATGATATAAATTTTCGGCGTTGGCAGTCCCGCCGTGATGCAAAGATTTTCGACGAGACGATAGATCTCGCGTCCATTCTCGCGCGTCACCTCCTTGGCGCCGCTCATCGCGAGCACGATCTTGTCACTCCACCAGTACGACCCAAAACTCATGATGATCGAAAACGCGACCGCCCCATAGAGAATCGCGCTACTTTGCATCGCCCCCGCAAACACATACCCCACCCCAATCACAAACACCAAAAACCCCGTGATATACACCCAGGTCAGACGCGTGTTTTTATCGTAGGAAGTGTACAGTGTCATAAATTGAAAGGTTTTCGCATTTGAGTGCAGTTCAAGGAAGATGCGAAGCGCAAAGTAAGCTGTATGTAAACATACGGTGTCGAGCACTGGAACATCTGACGCAGAAATGCGCCAAATGCAAAAGCCCGACTAAAACTCAACTTTCACTGGCTGCTTGGCGGCTTCTTCTTCGAGTTCGAAGAATTCGCGTTTGGCGAAATTGAACAGGTTGGCAATGATATTGGTCGGGACGGTTTCGATCTTGGTATTGAGTTCCATCACCACGCCATTATAGAAGCGGCGCGACGCCTGAATCTTGTTCTCCGTATCGGAAAGCTCGCGCTGAAGCTCGAGGAAATTCGTATTCGCCTTGAGATCCGGATACGCCTCCGCGACCGCAAAGAGACTTTTCAATGCCCCCGAAAGCATATTTTCCGCCGCCGCCTGCTCCGCAGCACCCCCGCCCGCTTGCATCGCGTGACTTCGCGCTTCGGTCACCTTTTGAAACACTCCCGACTCATGCGCGGCATAGCCCTTCACCGTCGAAACGAGATTGGGAATGAGGTCATAGCGCCTCTTGAGTTGAACATCGATATCACTCCACGCCTCCCCCGCGCGATTCTTGAACGTGACCAAACCATTGTACGCCATCACTCCCCACACGATAACAATCGCTCCCACCCCGAGCAAAATATAGACAAGCATCATACGTCTTGTGAGGCGAATTCTCTCGGAGATAACATCCGAAAAGTCTCGCCTGTTAAAGTAAAAAGCTTATTCCCAACACCTCAACTCTAGCACAAAGCCCCTCCCATGAAAAGCGCCGTGCCGAAAAGAAAAGAAGGGTGTATAATGAAAGGGAATTCCAATTTTTCATTTTGCATTCTTCATTTTTAATTTTTCCTCTATGATTCGCAATGAAATCATGCTCTTCCTCGTGCCGATCTTGGTCGGCATCATCGCCGAGGCGATCAAGTTTGCCAATTATTGTCGCAAGCACGGCTGGGATTTGCGTTACTCGATCGCCTATGGGCATATGCCGAGCGCGCACACCGCCTTCGTCGCCTCTCTCGTCACGACCGTCGCGCTTATCGACGGCTTCGCGCAAACGAGCTTCGCGATCGCGCTCACCCTTGCCATCATCGTCATCTTCGACGCTCTGCGCCTACGCGTCTATATGGGCGAACACGCGCAGTATCTAAACGCCCTCACCAAAGAACTCAAACTCGACGAATCAACATTTCCCCGCCTCAAAGAACGTGTCGGCCACAAACCCGAAGAGGTCGCGGTCGGCGCCATCCTCGGCATTCTCCTCACGCTCTTCTTCTTTGCCATCTGGGGAATATAAACCCGACTATTTTCCTTCCAATTTTCGTATCTCATCTCGCAGGATCGCGGCGGTTTCGAAGTCGAGGATTTTGACAGCTTCATTCATCTCGCTTTTCTTTCGGCGGATGAGTTTTTTCTTGTCGTTGCCGAAAACTTTTTCGTCGAGCGCGAGATCGGCGCGGACGGCGCGATCATGATCGCTCTCTATCGAATCCGTAATATCGTGGATTTCTTTGCGAATCGTTTCCGGCGTGATGCCGTGCTCCGCGTTGTACGCGAGTTGAATCTCGCGACGGCGGTTGGTCTCATTGATCGCGCGCTCGAGTGACCCCGTCACGCGATCGGCATAGAGCGTGACACGCCCCAAGACATTTCTCGCCGCGCGCCCAATCGTCTGGATAAGCGAGGTTTCGGAACGGAGAAAGCCCTCCTTGTCGGCATCGAGCACTCCGATAAACGTCACTTCCGGGAGATCGAGTCCCTCGCGCAGGAGGTTCACACCTACCAAACAGTCGAAATTTCCTTTGCGAAAATTGGTGAGAATTCGAATCCGATCGATCGTTTTCACATCGCTGTGAAGATATTCGGCTTTGATGTTTTTTTCTTTGAGAAATGTCGAGAGATCTTCCGCCATTTTCTTGGTCAGCGTTGTCGCGATAACACGTCCGCCTTGCGCAATTTCTTTTTCGGCTTCGGTGATAAAATCTTGAATTTGCCCGAGATATTCTCCATCGGCGCGAACGGGGCGAATCGTAAGGAGCGGATCCACCAGTCCCGTCGGGCGAATCACTTGCTCGACAATTTTACCACTCGTTTTCCGTTCCTCCTCGCCCGGGGTCGCGGACGTAAAAATCATCTGCCCCACACGCGCCGCAAATTCTTCGCCTCGAAGCGGACGGTTGTCCAAAGCGGATGGCAATCGAAAGCCGTGCTCGACGAGCGTTCGCTTACGCGACTGGTCGCCCGCGTACATCCCGCGAAGTTGCGGGAGCGTCACGTGCGACTCGTCGATAATCGTCAAAAAATCCGGCTTCCCGTCATGGGTTTTTGGGAAATATGAAAGAAGCGTCTCGGGCGGCTCGCCGGACGCTTTCCCCGAGAGGTGGCGCGAATAATTTTCGATGCCGTTGGTATAGCCAATTTCCTCGATCATCGCGAGGTCATAATTCGTCCGACGCTTGAGCCGCTCGGCTTCGAGAAGTTTCCCCGCGGCATTCAATGTTTTCAGCTGCTCTTCGAGTTCGAGACGAATGGAAAGGAGCGCGCGCTTCTGATCCTCTTCGGTCGTCACGAAGTGCTTTGCCGGGAAAAGAAAAAATGTCTTCGGCTCATCGAGAATGGTCTGCGACACCGGATCTATTTTCCGAATTCGCTCGATACCATCATGCGCGAGTTCGATCGCGTAGATCGTTTTTTCCTGTACCGGCATCACCTCGACCCGATTCCCCATCGCGCGAAATTGCCCAGGCGTGAGGTCGACATTGGTCCGCTCGAAGTGGCGATCAACGAGCGCGCGCAACAATTCCCAGCGCGAGATTTTCATCCCGACTTCGACACGGAGATTCTCGCGCTCATATTCCTCGGGCGACCCCAAACCATAGATGCACGAGACCGACGCCACAATGATCACGTCGCGCCGTGTAAGGAGCGCCTGCGTCGAAGCGTGCCGCAATCGCTCGATCTCGACATTGATCGCAGAGTCTTTCTCGATATACGTATCGCTTGCGGGAATATACGCCTCCGGCTGATAGAAGTCATAGTAGGAGACGAAGTAGTGTACCGCCGCCTCGGGGAAAAAGCTCTGATACTCCTGCGCGAGCTGCGCCGCCAAAGTTTTATTGTGCGCGATCACCAAGGTCGGTTTGCCGATCTGTTGGATAACATTCGCCATCGTGAACGTCTTCCCCGAGCCGGTCACTCCGAGGAGTGTCTGTCGATCCATCCCCACTTCCAATCCCGAAACAAGCGCCTCAATCGCCTTCGGCTGATCCCCCGCCGGATTATATGGTGCCACAAGATGAAAGGCGTTGTTTTCTCTTGACATAATTTGAATTTCTTGCTACTCTAGCAGGAAATCAGTTTTTTCACAACCCGGAGAGTAGCGATGCAGGCAAAGACAATACACACATCCACTTCCATTCGCACAAGTGAGCTAAACGACCTTCCCGAAAGGGACGATAGGGAAAGAAATCTTAAGATGAGAGTGAGAAACTGTTTCCAAATAATTGCCACTTACGAGGAAACGCGTAAGGAGCTTCACGGGGAACCGGAAAAACCGATTCTAGCTTTCATACAGGAAACACTTATTAACCTCCTATCCTTCGTGGATCCGGAAGCAAATTCTCAACTCGGAATAGCAATGGAGCTTATGCGAATCCATGTTGGCCAGATCAACCAAGTTTACCCGGTTGACAAAGTGGTCTGGTATCAAGCTGCGTGGCTTCTTCTCTGGAAAACATATGAAATTCAAGGGGAATTAGGAACCCAGCAGATACTCCTGAGAAGATAAGCCTAGAAAAGCGCCGTCACGATATCCAGCCTCGCCCACACAGCAGGCTGGTTTTTTCTTTTCTTTTTTTCCTGCTACAGTAGTCTCGGACTTAAGATTTGGAATTTGTTCTCTATTTGGAGCTTGAAATTTTGAATTTGAAATTTTTCGAATACATTATGCGTCTCTCCTACTCCACCCTCGGCACCTACCAGACATGTCCCTTGAAATACAAGTTCAAGGAAATCGATCGATTGAAAGAACCGAAATCCAAAGAGGCCGTCTTCGGCACGCTTGTTCATTCGACCTTGAAATTCATTCATGAGCCGGCGCTCCTCCCGCCCACGCTCGAAGACGCGCTCAATCATTTCTCCAAAAACTGGAACGACGCCGTCTATGACAACCCCGACGAAGAACGCGCCGCCTTCTCCGCCGGCGTCGATATGATCCGTCGCTATGTGGAGAAAAACAATCCCAAAGACTTCACCATCGTGGCGCTCGAAAGTCCGTTTCAAATAGAAATCGCGGACGCAACCGGTACGACCCATACCGTGAAGGGCATCATCGACCGCATCGACAAAACACCGACCGGCTACGAAATCATCGACTACAAAACCGGGAGAAAACTCCCCTCGCAAGCGGATGTCGATCACAATCTCCAGCTCTCCGTCTACGCCAAAGCCTTCCTCGCCCGCTATCCCAAAGAATCTGAGCGCCTCGAGAATCTCACCGTGAGCCTCTATTTCCTCAAGCACGGCGTGAAGCTCTCCTCAACGAGAACCTCGGAAGACCTGCGAAAAGTGGACGACCTCTTTCTCGAAACGATAGCGGACATCGAAGCCGGACATTTCGAACCACGCGTCAATCCCCTCTGCGACTGGTGCGGCTTCCAAAAAATCTGCCCGATGTGGAAACACAAGTTCCGCGAACTCCGCACGGCAACGAGCGAAGAAAAAGAAAAAGCCGTGAACGACTACCTCGCCGTGAAGCGAGCCATCGAACTCGACAAACAGAAACTCATGAAACTCCAGGAAACCATACTCGAATATATGGACGCCGAAGACGTCGAGCGACTCTTTGGCGATGTGGGCGTGATCGAGCGCGCCCGAACGGTGAAATACGGCTACGACGCCGGCAAGCTCCGCGACCTTCTCGAACCGCTCGGCAAATGGGAGAGCGTCCTCGCGGTCAATCAAACCCTCGTCAAAAACGCGCTCGCCTCACTTCCTCTGGACACGCGCAAAAAAATAGAAGCCGAAACCAAAACCCCCGGAAAAACCACCGTCACCCTCCGCGTCAAAAAAACCCTCGCGGAAGACGAAGAGGAATAAAAAACCAAAGCGCCCCCAAGCCCTTCTCGAAAAATTTTTTTGCCACAAAAAAACACGTCAACTTTGCGCGGTCGCGCAAAGTTGACGTGTTTTGATTACGCATACTTCATTCAGTTGCCCGTTCTCCCTGCACAAGCCGATACGCGACAAGAAAAATCGCATATGAAATTCCCGTAAAGAAAGCAAAAAGCATCGAGAGAAAAACCGCGCGCGCAAACCACGCGGGATCGCCGTAGTGTGAAAATGCGTCCTGAAGCACCGCGAGCGGATTCAGCAACATATCCCAACTGTTCCACCGCAAAAATCGCCCGAGGTAAATGCCGATGCCCGAAAGAAGAAGAACGAAAACCACTCCCGCATTCGCCCAAAAGGTTCCAATGAATTTTCGGAGGGTTCGGTGTACCCGAAAGAGCGACGCCATCCCAAAAAGAAGTCCCGCAAACGTGAAAACGGCAACAAGGATGAAGTCATACGCAAAACGAAACGACCTCGAAAATTCCCACGGAAGATGAATGAAATCCGTCACGATATACGGCGCGTTGGGAAAGAAAAAAAGCCAGAGAGCGAATACTATTCCCGCCCGCCATGAAAACGCCGACGACCGGGAAGCGGCTCGTTCATACAACGTCGAAAGCGCGTACGGCACGGCGGCGAGAAACAAATTCCAAAGCAGAAACAAGTACCCGCCTCCTCCGGAAACGAATACCCGAATCGAGAGCAACGCAAAGCTCATCGCGCACGCGAGGCGGAGTATCGACAGAAACAGTGCATTCCGAGCAATATTCATACAACCAAAAAAGCAAAAAGTACCAAGAAATATATCACGAACCCCATCAACCGTCCAGATCGATCATAAAAAAATCCCCCGCGTTCTATGCCGCAGGGGAAACTATTGCAACTACTCCGGAATTATTCAATCCCGAGCACATCACAGAGGCGATTCGCTGTATCGACAATCCGCTCCCGTTGGAAGAGTCCATCAATGAGATGTTGCGGAAAAATTCTCGTCCCATTGAGCGCCCCGAGAAGCGCTCCTACCATGGCGCCATTCGAATCCGCATCCCCGCTCCAGTAAACCACATCGTACAGTGTTTCAATAGAATATGGATTGCGGAGAAAAAATGCGAGAACCGTTGGGAGGGAATCCGCCACATGAAACCCGTTTGCTCGAAAAATTCGAGCTATAGTCTCACAGGAAATATCTCTCGGCGAAAAGAAGAGGATTGTTCTGCGAATAAAGTCGTGATCGGTAGAAATTACAAGACTATCCCAATCGGCGGCAGGAAGACCCCTCTCATCGGAAAATTCATATCCCGAAAAAAGACCAAACAACATTTCTTCAGACAGCGATCGATATGCCCCGTACATGTCAAACAGAGAAAAGCCCGTATAAAAGCAATGTCTAATGGCTAACGCTTGAGCCAGCCCAGCAGAAATGCCTGCCGCTGTCGCATGCGTCATGCAGGCTAGCTGGAGAACCGGCTCCAACAAAGTTTTCATTTTTTTCACTGGCGTACCGTCCGCAAGAAGCATCGCTGCGATCGGAACCATCTTCATCGCAACGCCGTTCCCCGCGCCACACCCTTCTCCAAGATTCTTCCCGGACTCGCTCCAGTGAACACCAGTCTTGAGCTGATCTACGGCAAGCGTCGTTGTCCGACCCCAACCAACATCAGCTCTTCGCGCTTCCTCAAGCGCCGCCACATGCCGAGCCGCCATATCATCCATATTGATCGTGCCGCCACTGGCAATCAGCGACTCTGCCACGACAAGCGTCAACTGCGTATCATCCGTCCATCGACCTGCCCCCAACCGACTGTTCCACGCATGATAAGGATTGGCGCGATAGCTTTCGATTCTACCACACTCCCTTCTTTCTTTCCGAGAGAGCCCCTCAATCGGCGCCCCAAGCGCATCGCCAATCGCCGTTCCAAGAAACGACGCAATCACCCGATCTCGCACAATATTCATGAAGACCTCCAAAGGCTTCAAATTATTAAAGAAAATATCCCATTCGCGACATTTGGAATGAGATGCATCGATTGAAACAGAAAAAATAACAAACGTCAATATGAAGCCTGAATTCTAGAGTTCGTTCCCCGAGCATACTGCTCGCTTGCCACGTCGTTGCACGAACGACCGTGGCGAACATTCAGCCTTGGCACGTCGCTCGCGAGCGACGTGCCTTGAGCGAGAAAATATTTTCCCGTACAATAGAAGTGCCGCGTTAAAAACCATATGATCAAAAAAACTCTTTCCGTTTTTCCGATTCTTTTTGTCATCCTCACCCTTTCCGGATGTTCGCAGGAGCCGGCGCAGGAGACCGTGCAAAATCGAAAGCCGGGAGATTATAGCTATCTCTCCCGCGCTATTCAAGGCGACCAAGCGGAAAGCGCCTCACCCGCCGCGCCGACCGCCAAGAAACCCGCGATTGCGCCACCGACACCACCCGTTTCTCCCCAAGTCGCCGGGGAGCAAACCGAAAAAAACACGCCCGCGCCAATCGAAAAACAACCGGACCCCGCGCCGACCGAAGCAAAAAAACCGGAAACCGGACCTGGCAAAGATGATGATCTTTCCTTTATCAAAAAATACGACGGCGCCGTTATCAAAACAAGTAAAGGCGACATCACCGTGAAATTTTACAATGACGACGCGCCCAAAACCGTCAACAATTTTTTCAAACTCGCCGGGAAAGACTTCTACGATGGCATCCGTTTCCACCGCGTGATCGAAGGCTTCATCATCCAAGCGGGCGACCCCAATTCCAAAGACGACAACTGGAGCGATGACGGGACTGGCGGTCCCGGCTATACCTTCGAAGACGAAATCAATTCAAAGAAACTCGTCGAAGGCTCCGTCGCCATGGCAAACTCGGGCCCCAACACCAACGGCTCGCAGTTCTTCATCGTGACCGCCAAATCCACTCCCCTCCTCGATGGCAAATACACCAACTTCGGCGAAGTGAGAGGTGGCATGGACGTAGTCCGGAAAATCGAGAAGACAGACACAGACGCAAATGACCACCCCAAAGAAAATATCGAAATTAAGAGCGTGAAATTCCTGGAAAAGAAATAGGTTCTTCTCCAGAATTTTTCATTTTTAATTTTTCATTTTTAATTTACTACCACTCTCCCATCCACGATCAAAACCCCTCCGCCTTCGGGCGTGTCGGGGTAGACGATAAGCGGGTTCACGTCGAGTTCGCGAATATCGGGGAAATCAGTGAGCAATTGCGAGAGACGCCCGACACATTCGACGACCGCGTCGATATCATATTTCGCGCCGCCCCTGGCGCCATTCAACAAGGGAAAGATGCGAAGCTTCGCAAGCATCGTCTCCGCACGACTTCTCGCGACGGGCGAAAGCCCGAACGCTGCATCTTTCAAAATTTCCACATAAATCCCGCCACTCCCCAGCATCACCGTCTGCCCCAGATTGGGATCGCGGAAACTTCCCGCGATAAGCTCGATCCCGCCCTTTGGCGCCATCTCCATCAGGAGCGCGCCGTCAATCCGTGCCTCGGGCGCCGAGAGTTTCACCCGCTCCAGCACTCTTTCAAAGGCTTCTCCGGCGCGTTCCGGCGCAACATTGAGGAGAATGCCGCCGGCATCGCTCTTGTGCGTGATATCGTTCGAGAGAATTTTTATCACGCAGGGTCCCGCAATGTCGCGCGCCGCGCGAGCCGCTTCTTCCGAAGTCGTGGCTTTTGCGTATTTTGGAATCGGAAACCCGTACGCCACAAAAAGATCGAGTGTTTCAATGGGCGACAAAAGATTCCGTCCCGACGATTTCACTACTTGGAAAATTTCTTTCGCTCTTTCAATATCATTCTTTTCCGGCGCGGGAAGCGTTTTGTAAGAATACTTCATTACGACTTCTTTTTCTCTCGACTCGGCAAAATCCGCAAGCGCCGCAAGCATTCGAATCCCGTCTTCGGGAAAATTCGCGACCGCTATTTTCTTTTTGAGAAGCATTTTCAAACCGCCCGCAACAAGCTTCCCGCCCATAAACACGGCAACGACGGGCTTGCCTGATTTTTCAACGCTCTCGGAAATTTTCTCGGCTATCGTTTCAACATCCGTCATCGATTGCGGCGTGAGAACCGCGAGCACCATATGCACAGATGGATCGGCAAGCACGAGATCGAGCGCCCGAGCATACCGATCACTCTTAGCATCACCCAAAATATCGATCGGATTTTTGACGCTCGCGGCACTCGGAAGAAACGCTCGAAGTTCACTCGCGGTCGCATCGGAGAGCGGCGAGAGCCCGAGTCCCGCGCCAATCGCCACGTCCGCCGACAGTACCCCCGGACCGCCGGCATTGGTCACAATCGCGAGATTCCTTCCCGCGGGAAGCGGCGAGAGCGAAAACGCGCGAGCGAGCAGAAACAACTCTTCCGATGTCTCGGCACGCATAATTCCCGCCTCTTCAAAAAGCGCCTCGTAGCTCGCGTCATTCCCAGCGAGTGACCCCGTATGCGAGGCAAGCGCCGCCGCTCCCGCCGCCGTCTTCCCTGACTTGAGGATAATGATCGGCTTCGACTTCTTGGCAGTCGCCATCTCTTTCGCTGCTTTTTTGATACGGTCGGGATTCCGAAGATCTTCGGCGTAGATCGCGATCACTTTGGTTTTCTTGTCGCGCGCGAAATACTCAAGAAGCGCCGACTCATCAAGCATCGCCTTATTGCCGAGGCTCACAAACTTTGAAAGACCGATACCAAATCCCCCCATCATATCCAAAACGGCCGTCCCGAGGGCGCCGCTCTGCGAGAGAAATGCGACATTTCCCTTCTTGGGAAGCGTCCGCGCAAAAGACGCATTCATCGAACGGTGCGGATTCACCACCCCGAGGCAATTGGGACCAAGAAGCGCCACATCCCCAGCGCGCGCAATCTCTGCGATTTCCGTTTCGAGATCGGCATTCCCCGCCTCACCAAACCCAGCGGAAATGACAATAGCCGCCTTCACTTTTTTGAGAACCGCCTCACGCAATACTTGCGGCACGATTTTCGCCGGCACCACGATAACCGCGCACTCCACGTCCCCCTCGATTGCCGCGAGATTCGGATAACACCGAATACTATAGAGCTCATTCGTCTTGGGATTCACCGGGAAAATCGCGCCGGAAAATTTCTGCTCCACCAAATTTTTCACGACATCATTCCCGACGCTCCCCACCTCCGTCGACGCCCCCACCACCGCGATCGACATCGGCTCAAATAAGGATTGAATATTCATAAGAAAAGGAATAAAAAATTTAGACTGGAGATGATAGAGAGCGTGATAACTTTCAATTGGCACTCTTTACCAACTACTCGCTACTGACTACTCGATACTGGAAAATAGTATACCACTTTTCCCTCCACCAAAGGAAACTTTACGAGTTCGAAACTTTGGAAGATAATGAGAAGGCGCGAAACGGAAACGCGCACTCCGTGGGGGAGCACTATATCCACGGTTTTTCTTTTCCCCAAAAATCAAGTTTTTAGGACGTACGCGTTTGGCGCATTTCTTCGTCAAATGCTCCGGTACTTGACGCTGTATGGCGTATACAGCTTACTCCGTTCCTCGCGTTTTCCTCGAACTGCGCCAAACGCGTACGTCCTGATTTTATCGAACAAACAGCTATGAAAAACACGAAGAAAAGAACGGCGGTGACGATCGAATCGGTGCGGAAGCGAAGCGGGCGAACCACCTCGTTCAATCCGTATAAAATAATCGGCGCCGTCGAAAAGGCCTTTGCGGCAACCGCCACGGGGAGCGACAAGGATGCGACGCGCGTCGGTAAAAAAGTGATTGCCATTCTCGAACGAAAAGCTCGCCAATACGCGAAACAAAAACTGGGAAACTTTGTCCCAAAAATCGAGGAGATCCAAGACCTTGTCGAAACCGTCCTTATGTCGGAGGGCTATCACGACACCGCGAAGGCCTATATCCTCTACCGCGAGCAACACCGCGAAGTCCGAGAAACGGAGGAGTCCCTCGTCAAAGCCGTGCATTTGGTCGACAAGTACATCGGCAACCTCGACTGGCTCGTCAAAGAAAACGCCAATATGGCGTACTCGCTCCAAGGACTCAACAACTACGTTTCCTCGGCAATCAGTACCAAGTACTGGATGAACAAAATCTATTCCAAAGAAGTCCGCGATGCGCATGAATCCGGCGATCTTCACATTCACGATCTCCAACTCATCTCCGCCTATTGTTGCGGGTGGGATCTGGAGGATCTCTTGCGGCGCGGTTTTACCGGCGTCCCCGGCAAGGTTTCCTGCAAACCCGCCAAACACTTGGGCTCAATCCTCGGACAAATGGTCAACTTCATCTACACCCTCCAAGGCGAAGTCGCCGGCGCCCAAGCCTTCTCCAATTTCGACACGCTCCTCGCGCCCTTTGTAAGGAAAGACAGACTCACCTACGCGCAAGTGAAGCAGGAAATCCAGTCCTTCGTCTTCAATATGAATGTCTCGACCAGGGTCGGTTTCCAAACGCCGTTCTCCAATATTACGATGGATATTATCCCGCCCAAAATTCTCGCCAAGGAGCATGCGATCATCGGCGGCGAGCCGCAACCGGAAACCTATGGCGATTTCGCGCCGGAAATGGCGATGATCAATCGCGCCTTCGCGGAAGTGATGTGCGAGGGCGATGCCTCGGGACGCATCTTCACTTTCCCCATCCCAACCTACAATATCACCAAGAACTTCGACTGGGAGAATCCCGCGTATCTCCCTCTTTGGGAGATGACCGCCAAGTACGGCATCCCCTACTTCGCCAACTTCGTCAACTCCGATATGAGCCCCGACGACGCACGAAGTATGTGTTGTAGGTTACGTCTGGATAATAGAGAGCTCCGGAAGCGCGGTGGCGGACTCTTCGGCGCCAATCCCCTGACCGGCTCGATTGGTGTCGTCACCGTTAACCTGCCGCGCATCGGCTATGTCGCCAAAAACGAAAAGGATTTCTTCACCCGCCTCGACCGCCTGATGGATATCGCCCAGGAAAGCCTCGAGACGAAACGAAAAATCGTGGAAGCTCTCACCGAAAAAGGCCTCTATCCCTATACGAAATTTTATCTCGGAAATATCAAAAAACGTTTTCACCAGTACTGGAAAAATCATTTCTCCACAATCGGTCTGGTCGGCACCAATGAAGCAATCAAGAACTTACTGAAAACCGACATCACCACCGAAAAAGGGCAAGCCTTCGCCGCAAAAATGCTCACTCATATGCGCGAGCGTATCAGTAGCTACCAAGAAAAAACCAATAACCTCTACAATTTGGAAGCCACCCCCGCCGAAGGCACCGCCTATCGCCTCGCGCTCCTCGATACCAAAAAATACCCCGATATCGCGGTCGCAAACGAGTCCGATGTCAAAACCAAACATGCCGATCCCTACTACACCAATTCCTCCCATCTCCCCGTCGGCTTCACCGACGACATCTTTGAAGCCCTCGATCTCCAGGACAATCTGCAAACACAATACACCGGCGGCACCGTCCTCCACGGTTTCCTTGGAGAACGCATCACCGATCCCGCTTCCGCCCGTATGCTGGTAAAGAAAATCGCCGAGAAATACCACCTCCCCTACTTCACCCTCACTCCCACCTTCAGCATCTGCCCCACTCATGGCTACCTCCCCGGCGAACACAAAACCTGTCCGCAATGCGTCGTCACATCATCCGCAAAAGAATATCAAAAAGTGTAAAAATAATTTGTTAAAGAAAACGGTATGCAAACGATAACCTGTCATGATTGCGGGAAGACGCTCGAGAAAGGGGCGGAGTATATGCCCTATGAGGTTGACGGGGAAACGAAAGCGAAGTGCCGCGCGTGCTATGAGGCAAAACCGGAGCTCGCCGATTTCCGAAAAACGGAAGTCTATTCGCGCGTCGTTGGTTATATCCGCCCGGTCGAGCAGTGGAACAAAGGCAAACGCCAAGAATTCTGCGACCGCCTCGAATACGCGCCGCAAGGAGCATAAAACCAGTATGTATATTGCGGGATACCAGCCACTTACCCTTTTGGATTATCCCGGGAAACTCGCGGCGACCGTGTTTACATTGGGGTGCGTACTTCGATGTCCGTTTTGTCACAATCCCGAGCTCATTGAGCCGAGCAAAGGATATTTGAAGCAAACGGGCGGCGACAAAACGGAAGAATTTCTCACCTTCCTCGTTCGCCGCAAAGGAAAACTCGACGGCGTCTGTATCACGGGCGGCGAGCCGACACTTCACGGCGACCTTCTCGATTTCATTCGGAAGATAAAAAATATGGGCTTCCTCGTGAAGCTCGATACCAACGGCGCCTTCCCTGACATTGTCAGAAAACTCGCCAAAACCGGACTCGTGGACTTCTGGGCGATGGACATCAAGCATACGCCCGAGAAATATTCGCTTGCCTCTGGAAATGCCGATATCCCGATTGAAAACTTCCAAGAAAGCGTCCGGATCATTATGGAGAGTGGCGCCCCGTACGAATTCCGCACCACCGTCGTCCCAGGCATTCACGAGGAGCGTGATTTTGACGAAATTGGAAAGTGGCTCAAAGACGCGCGAAGTTTCGCACTCCAAGAATTTCGCGATATCAAAATCCTCGACTCCTCCCTTGTCGAAAAAACCCGCGGCAAAACCCTCGATCTCGAAAACATCCGCACCCGCCTCCTCCCTTTTGTTGAATACATAGAAATACGGCGATAGAAATCCCTTCAAAAAAACTCTGCTGATACGCGCAACTGCGCATATCGGAATTTTTTTGGTAACACCAAATTACGCTAAAGGTCTCTATAATGCACACCGAGACCGCAACCCCACCTTGGCGGGACAAAAGGTTGCTCCGATAGAGAGAAGCAAAAGAAATATCACTCTCGCTATAACCCTCTTTAGCAAAACGAGAAGCATCGCCTCGCGTTTTCTTCCGTCACGCGCTCAACTTCCTCAAGAGAAGTGTTTTTTATTTCTGCAATCTTTTGAGCAACCTCAACAACATACGCCGGCTCATTCCGCGTGCCGCGATATTTTTGCGGCGCGAGATACGGACAATCGGTTTCGGTGAGGATTCGATCAGGCGGAACGATCTTGACACTCTCGCGAATATCCTCTTTCGTTCCCTCCAATTTTTTCTTTACCGGATAAGTAATGTTTCCGGCAAAAGAGAAGAATACCTTTTCACCAAACGCGAGCAACTTCTGTGTCATATCAAGATCCCCCTGATAGCAATGAAGAATACACGCTTTTAACTCACTGCTCTCCGCTTCGAGAATTTCAAACACGCCATCATACGCATCGCGACAGTGAATTACAATCGGCAGAGAAAACTCCCGCGCCATTTCGATGTGCATCAGAAACCCTTCTCTTTGAAACACCTTCTGTTCCTCCGTCACCGCGACACCGTCAAAGGTATGGTAATCTAATCCGCATTCCCCAACCGCCACTATTCTTTCCCTATTTTTCACAACAAGCTCTCGAAGCTCCCGCATCATTTCCCCGACTAATTCCTTATTCTTCATTCCCAATTCTTTCCTATTGAACTCCTGCGGGTGCACTGCCACCGTTGCAAAAACATTCTCGTATTTTTTCGCCGCTTCAACCGCCAAGACACTTTCCGCAACGCTCGTCCCGACGGTAATAATTCTCGAAACCCCCGCCTCACTCGCGCGCCGAAGCATCATCTCGCGATCGACGTCAAACTGCGAATCATGAATATGGGCGTGCGTATCGATCATCTTGTTTCAAAAAATTTCAAACCCGCGCCGTATACACAAATGCCGGCGGCATATTCACGGGAACAAAGTCAATCTCCACCGAAGTAAACCGCTCAGCGATCATCTTACACGAGAGCTTCGAATACTGAAACTGCACAAAAACGCCTCCCGGCAAAAGCATGTCCTTAACAACATCAAGCACTCGACCGGCAACGCCCCTCCCGACCGACGCGAGCGGGATGCCGGAGAGAATCACGTCCACCCTCTCTCCATCAAGTAAGGCAGGAAGATTTTCAGCGGAGGCGCACTCGACAGACAACCGCGAATCGTCAATAGCGCGAAGCATCTCGCAAAACGTTTCATTTGATTCGATCACCACGAGCCGCGCGTCCGGACGAAGTCTCGTGAGAATTTCTCTTGTCATTGGACCCGTTCCCGGTCCCAACTCCACCACAAGTCGCGCCGATGAGAAATCTATTTTTGAAAGCATCTTTTCTGTCAAAAACCGGGAGCTGGGCGCCACCGCCCCAACCCCCCGCCAATTCTTCGCGAGTTCTTTCAAAAAAATTCCGGCGGACATACAAAAATTTACACAATCCTTTGAAACAAAATTCCGCCCTTTCGCTCCGCGAGCATCCCTTGAATTTTCTCTGATGTTTCCGGCAAAAACGGCGCAAGAAGAACCGCGATGTTTCCCAGATCTTCCAGCAATTTTTTCATTACGGCTTCAAACTTCTCCGAGTTCGTTCTCACGAGTTCCCACGGTTTCTCGTCTTCGATATACTTATTGTCTTCGCGAATAAGATTCCAAATATATTCGAGCCCCTCGCTCAACCGATAACTTCCCAACAACTCCGAAAATTCCTTCGGAAATTCTTCATTCGTAATTCGTAATTCGTAATTCGTAATTTTCTCCCCCAGCTTCATCACTCTCGAAACCAAATTCCCAAGCCCATTCGCGAGGTCGGCATTGTATTTCTCGGTGAATTTTTTCCACGACACATCGCCGTCATTTGAAAATGGAAGTGAGGACAAGAGAATATATCGCGCGCCGTCAACACCGTATTTTGCAACCACATCCGCGGGATCGATGATATTCCCAAGCGACTTCGACATCTTCTGTCCGTCCACCGTGAGATATTCATGCGCGTAGATAGTCGTCGGAAGAGGAAGCCGTGCGGAGAGAAGCATCGCCGGCCAGTAGACCGCGTGGAAACGAAGTATTCCCTTCCCGATCACGTGCGTTCGCTCGCTCTCGCTCGCCCAGAATTTTTTGTAAAGTTCGCCGTCATTCGCGTAATCAATGGCCGTAATATAGTTTGAGAGCGCGTCCACCCACACGTACATAATCTGTGACGAATCGTCGGGTACCGGCACGCCCCAACCCTTCGCGCGCGCGACCGACCGTGAAATGGAAAAATCCTCAAGCCCCATCGAAATAAACGACAGCACTTCATTCTTCCGAAATTCCGGCACAATGCGAAGTTCTCCGCCCTCTATTTTTTGCTTCAAAATATCCGCGTACGCCGAGAGACGAAAAAAGTAATTCCCTTCTTCGACAACCTCCGGTTCTTTCTGATGGTCCGGACATTTCCCGTCCACCAAATCTTTCGGCAATTTGTATTCCTCGCACCCGACACAATAGAGCCCGGAATATTTTTTGGTATACACATCCTCCGCTTTGAACGCGCGCCACAATTTCTCCGCTCCCGCGAAATGCCGCGCCTCCGTCGTTCGAATAAAGCCATCAAAAGAAAGATTGAGAAGCTTCCCCAAATCGCGAAATGTTTCCGCGTTTTCTGCAACAAATTCTCCGACCGGCTTCCCCGCCTTCTCCGCGCCCTGCACATTCTTCAAGCTATTCTCATCCGTCCCCGTGAGAAAATACGTTTCCTCCCCCCGAAGCCGCCGAAACCGCGCCACCGTATCGGTCAGCACTTTCTCCAGCGCATGCCCCACATGCGGCTTGGCATTCACATAATCAATAGCAGTCGTGATGTAGAATCTTGACATAAATATTCCTTAGTGATACCCTCCAAACTCATCTTGCTTGAAGCAAGTTTGAGGAATTGAAAAAATTTTCCAAGCAACCTTAACAACTCAGGAGAGGCGTGAAAATTATGATGAATGTTATTACATCGTGTATTTTGATTTTAGGTGTGTTTTTTCTCAACCAAGAATTCAAGTCGGAGATTCAAAACCAAAAAGACTTGACCGTAAGAATGGTTACCAACCTTGCCAACGCATTCGAGTGCGAAGCCAACCTTCCAAACAAGGACTCGATCAAAACCATTGTGGTAACATGCAAAGATGGAAAGCTGGTAACCCTAAGTGGAGAAACCGGCGGAATTCAAGTACTGAAAAAATAAATAAAACCAGGACACGGAGCAATCATAAAACCTTGCTCCGTTTTTTATTCCCAATCATCCAACCAAACAACAAGAAAACCAAATAACGAGACAACCAAAACACTAGACAACCAAAACCACAAATTCTCCTTTCACTTTTCCGGAATTGTTTGTGTAATAGTCCAACACCTCGAGAACGGTTCCTCTGCGAACTTCTTCAAACACTTTGGTGAGCTCGCGTCCGATGATGATACGCTTTTCCGGTGAAAATGTCGAGAGGAGTTCCAAATTTTTGACGACGCGGTACGGCGACTCATAATAGACGACCGGAATCTTTGATTCGGCGACACTTCGAAAAAACGTCTCTCTCCCCTTCTTGTGCGGCGGGAATCCTTTGAAGAGAAACTCCTGCGTATTCATGCCGGCAACCGAGAGGAGCGCACCCAAAGCCGACGGTCCCGGCACGGGCGAAACGGCAAATCCCGCCTCGATCACTCTCGCCACCACCTCATTCCCCGGATCGGAGACACCTGGCGTCCCCGCATCGGTTGTGAGCGCCACATTTTTCCCCTCGCGCAATACATCGAGCACCCGACGAATTTTCTCGTCCGCCGCCCGTTGCGGAATGGCGAGGAGGGGCTTCGAAATTTCGTGCCGAAAGAACAACTTCTTGGCAACCCGCGTATCCTCACACACAATGAGCTCGCATTCATTCAACACCCGAAGCGCGCGAAGCGTGATATCCTCCATATTCCCAATCGGCGTCGCCACCACGAAAAGCGTCCCCGTTTCGGAATTTTCTTCGGTGTCAATTTGAATTGCTTCTTGATCGTTCATAGATGAATGCGATGTAATCTCCATTCTCCATTCTTCATTCTTCATTCTTCATTCTTCATTCTTTATTCTCCATTCTGTTTCCGGTTCCCCAAAAACTCTTCCGTAAAGACCGAGAGCGCGGCGGCCGACGGCACGGCAACCAAGATGCCGGCGACTCCCGCGAGTTTCGCACCGATGAGGAGCGCGAGAATGACCGCGACCGGATTGAGTCCCACCGCCCGACGCATTACCTGCGGAATGACAATATGGTTTTGTATCTGCTGAATCACAATATAGAGGAGGGTAACGGCGACTCCGAGCCATGGCGAGATGAGAAACCCGAGAATCACTGCCGGCACCGCCGCCATCGTGGGGCCCGCGTAGGGCACCATTTCAAGAAGCCCGCCAAAGAGTGCAAGGAGAAGCGCGTAGGGAATGCCGAGCACCGTAAGACCGATAAAGTAAAAAGAAAAGACGATTATCATAAGAAGCAGTTGCCCGAACATCCACTGTCCGATCTTGTCCTGAATACGACGAGAAAAATAGAGGACGCGCTCTTCGTATTCGGCCGGCGTCACCGTTCGAAGCACTTTGTCGATACCGCGCCGTTCGAAAGACATATAGAGCGATAGGAAAAAGATGGCAACCGTCGAAAAAATCGCGCGAAACACTCCCACCGTCGTCGAGAAAAACCCCGAGAGAGCGCCGGACGATTCTCCATTCCCCGAAAGCGATTCGGTATCGATCGACACATCATGCAACTCGAGATACGACTCGATACCATTCATAAAGATTGAGGTTTGATTGAGATACTTCGGCACATTTTCCGAGAACTCTCGAACCTGCGCCGAAAGCACGGGAACCATCAAGGAAATAATCGTCGCCAAGACACCGACTATAAGCGCGTATACTCCCAAAACCGCAAGGGTCCGAGGAATGCGAAGCGCCTCGAGTCGTTCGATCGCGGGCGCGACCGACGCCGTAATGATAATCGCCACGAAAAAGATCACGATAATATCGCGAATGAGGTACGCAAAAAAGAGCGCGAGTACCGCGATCACGCCATGAAACAAAATCTTCGTCCACGCTTCGATATACTGCTCTTTGGTCATAGTGAAAGCATCTTCTCCAACTTTTTCGCGGACTTTTGCGGACCGATAATGGCGAGATTGAGTCGTTCGGGACGGAAAATCATACGGGCGACCCTCTGAATATCTTGAACCGAAACCGCGTCTATCTTTGCAAATCGTTCTTCCGGCAGTACGACTTCATTCTTGAGCGCTTCTTGGTCCACGAGGTACCCCACGATATCATCCGATGATTCAAGATGCATCGCCATACTTCCTTTGATATGTTCCTTCGCCTTGAGGAGTTCCTTGTCCGGAACAAGCTCGTCGCGAATGCGCCGATACTCATCGAGAATAACCGCGACCGTCTTCTCGAGATTTCCGTGCTCGACCCCGCACTGGGTCGCCAAGTACCCGGCATCGTGATACGCGTCCGTCCCCGTGTGGACGCTATAGGCAAGCCCGCGACGCTCTCGAACCGCCATAAAGAGTCGGCTCGACATACCACCCCCGAGGATAGTGGAAAGTACCGCGAGTGCGTACCGATCCTCGTGATAAAAATCAAACGCGCGCACTCCCAAGATGAAATGGGTCTGATCGGTTTTCTTGTTCTGGAGAAATACCGAGGGTGACGTCTGTTTCTCGACAATTCCTTTCCGCTCCGGATTCTCTCCCGTCCGCATTCCGGCAAAGTCGCGCTCAATCATTTCCTTTGCCCACGCGACATCGAAATTCCCCGCGATACCGACCACGACATTGGACGCGACATAGGCGCGATTGAGATAGCGGAGAAAATCCGCGCGCTTGAATCGCTTGATATTTTCGCGCGTCCCGATAATATCTCGTCCCAGAGGATGCTCTCCATAGAGGAGCATCTCGAATACATCCCCGATATGCCGAACCGGTGTATCCTCATACATATTGAGCTCTTGCAAAATGGGGCCGCGCTCGCGATCGATCTCTTCCGCGGGAAGCGTCGAGTTGAGAAAAATGTCACTCACGATATCGAGCGCCATTTCAGCATGCTTCTTGTCGACTTTGGCATAGTACGCCGTGCGATCCTTGGAGGTAAAGGCATTGTATTCCCCACCCACGCCGTCAAGCTCCTCGCTAATCGAAAGCGCCGTCGGTCGCCTCTTCGTCCCCTTAAAAAACATATGCTCCAAAAAGTGGGAAAGCCCGCTCTCTTTCTTGGTCTCATACCGCGACCCCGTCGCCGTCGTGATGAGCACCGTCACCGTCTGCGCTTCCTTCATCGGCGCCAAAATCACCCGCAACCCATTCGACAAAACAATTTTTTCGTAGTGCATAACAAACCAGAATTAAGAATGAAGAATCAGGAATGAAGCTTTTCTGTTCGGCTTCTATGAAGCTGTTTGAAATTCTTTTCCGACACTACCGAGCGACCGAGGCGCTTTTCGAGTTGTTTCCGCGCGCCGCCAGCGATCGCGCCACCGGCTCTAGCATCGTCTTTCAATTTCGGTAAACCGCGAGAATTTTCCGTTCGATGAATTTCCGTCGTCGATCGCTCTCCCAGCATGGAAAAAATCAATTCGAAATCATCCATGTGATCGCGTAAATTTTCGCGTTTCAGACCTTTCAATTTCTTGTACTGCCCCGGCGTCACGCCAAACGTCGCTTTGGAAATTTCCGCGGTCAAAATTTCATAATCTCTCCGCTCCTGCGCGCCGCGCTTCTTCCATTCATCCGTGAGCTCCTCGCGAATCGCGATGCCACGCATGCGTTTCTCGATCCAATCTTCCGAATAGCCTTTCAACTTGTAGAGCATGCGAGTTCGCTTGGTCGCGAGTTCCGGATTTTCTATTTCTTGCACCCGTTCATAGCCAACTTTGGCAAGCCACCGCTTGAACGGCTCAGCTTTCGGCGACGGAATGGACTGGATAATACGGAAAATCCCTTCCGGGTCAGCGCAGTCAGTTTCACGCATCTTATCGTCCGGTGCCAGTAACTTCAACCTGTGACAAAATGTCACGACTTCACTCCCCTCTTCCTCAAGTCTTTGCTTAAGTTTCCGCCAGTACGAGCCGGCATCAATACTGTCCGTCAAAACCCCGCAAACATCAACCACCGAAAACCACCACTCGCCACCATGGAGAACTTTCCGAACTTTCTTTTCCTTGAAGATCGCGACTTGCGTTGTTTCCATACGGCGCTATATCAGGATAATCAATCCAACAATACAAGTTTACTCTCTCGTATATATTTTGTAAACAACAAGAAATAGCCCTACTGAAAAAACTACTTCAAATGTTCCCACAAGTAGTCTCCCAAATCGGCAAGTGAGACGCGATCTTGTTTCATTGTGTCGCGGTCGCGCACCGTCACCGTGCCATCGTCAAGCGTTTGAAAGTCGATCGTCACGCAGTACGGCGTCCCGATTTCGTCTTGCCGGCGATAGCGTTTCCCCACATTGCCGTTATCATCAAATTCGCACACGACATCTTTCTTTAAGATATCAAACACCTCGCGCGCTTTGGCGACAAGCTCCGGCCTATTCTTCATAAGCGGAAAGACCGCCACCTTGACCGGCGCGATCGCCTTCGCGAGATGAAGCACCGTGCGAGTCTCTTCTTTCCCCGGTTCATTTGAAACAACCTCTTCATCATATGCCGACAACAAAATCGCCAGGAGTCCGCGGTCAACACCAAAGGTCGGCTCAACAACAAACGGCGTGACGTTCTCCTTCGTCTCCGGATCCTGCCATGACATATCGCGTCCCGAAAACTTCGCGTGACGCCCGAGGTCATAATCCGTCCGACACGCGAGTCCGAACAATTCTTTTTGACCAAAGGGGTAGTCAAACTCAAAGTCCACCGTTCGACTCGAATAGTGCGCGCGTTCCGCTTCGGGAATTTCCGTTTTATGCACCCGCTCCATATCCATCCCGACCGACCGCATCCACGACTCCATTTCGCCCTGCCAGTAATCGAAAACTTCGTTCCATTCTTTTTTCTTGGAATCGAAGAAATACTCTATTTCCATTTGTTCGAATTCGCGCGTGCGAAAAATGAAATTGCCCGGCGTAATTTCATTCCGGAACGCCTTCCCGATCTGCGCGATACCAAAGGGGAGGCGTTTCCGCGCGACACCGGCGACAAGCGGAAAATCAACAAACATCGCCTGCGCCGTCTCGGGACGAAGGTAGGCGATATTGGCGCTCTCCTCGGCGGGCCCGATAAACGTCTTGAACATAAGGTTGAAGAGGGTCGGATGCGACCATTCGTTCTTGCCGCAATGAGGGCACGGAATCGTTCGAAGCGCCCCGAAAACCTTAGTCGCCAGCTTCTCGATATCATGCTCGTACTTTTGGACCATTCCTTCATTGGCGGGCGATTCGGGCGTCGCCTCGCGCTTCATTTTGTCAACTTCCATTCTTTTGAAGGTCATCTCCGAAAACGAGAGCATAAACGCGTTTTGATTGATCGCGTCGAGGTGCTGGTCGGGACGAATGCGCTCGTGACATTCTTTGCACTCGACGAGGAAGTCATTGAAGCCCGAAATATGCCCGCTCGCTTCCCACACTTTCGGGTTCATAATGATGGCCGCGTCGAGCCCGACCATATCATCGCGACTCTCCACAAAGGTCTTCCACCAGTGGTCCTTGATGTTCTTCTTGAGTTGTGCCCCATAGGGACCGTAGTCCCACGAATTGGCAAGCCCCCCGTAGATATCGCTCCCGGGAAACACAAACCCCCGCCGCTTCGCGAGAGACACAATCTTGTCCATGGTGATTTTCGCCTTGTCCATAGGATTTTTCACATTTTTTATCTGCTCTCATCCTATCGTTTCGCCCGCGAAGTGTCAAAAGGAAACCGGCATTCAGCCATCCGCAAACGGCCTTCCGGAATATTCCAAAATAAAAACGCCCGACATCTCTGCTAGGCGTTTTGGAAAAATCCGTTTCGAAAATTATTCTTCCTTGTTCTCTTGTTGGCGCTCCCATCTTTCTTGGGCATGGGTAGGAGAAATACAAACTTCCGGAAGCGTGGTGTATTTTTCCGCAAGCTTCCGCTCACCCTTCTTTCTCTTATTCTCTACGCCACGAAAATATCTTCGACGCTGTTGAACATTCACCTTATGAGGCATCGCCATCATCTCCTTCATCACGGCAAGTCGCCGTTACTAGGAATCATAATCAGCTTCTTTTCTCTCAACCAGAATGGAAACACCCATATCATAAGATGCTCCATCCTCGGAAACACGGTGCAACGAATAAAAATCAAGTCCTTTCGGAAACTCAACTGTCTTTTTCACTTCTTCCATCGCCCGTTTGAAGTCCGGCGCGCGAATCTCCCGCCAATGATCTTCACCCTTCCATGAAAAAAGAACCTCGAACAGACGAACTTCATCGACAGGCACCTCTGGAGTGTTCTGAGTATCTACCCAGGATATTTCTCCAAAGTCATTCGCAACGAAAGCATCGCTCATTGGAAATTCCTCCGACCTATGTTAAGAAAACTAAAAAAATAATAACCGAAAAACTTTTTCTTGTCAATACCACTCCCCTACATTCTCAATTCTTCATTCCACATTCTTCATTTTTCCTTGTTCATTGCGTCCCAGTTTCCACGCCTTCGCGACCGTCTCGGCGATGCGCCGCGACGAGTAGCCGTCCGGAAGTTCCGATTCGACACGAATGTCTGAAACATCTCTCGGCGCAATCTTCCACCTCAAAAGAAGCCCGTCGATCGCCGGCAAAATTCTCTCCAGCAATTCCCGATTCGACTCGATGCGCACGCGCTCAACTTCTTCTCCGCCACGCGACAAAACAACGTCCGTCGCTGTTTCTTCGACATGAAAAAGAAGAGTAAATTTTTGTTGTGTATCCATAAAACGGGTACGGGCGAATCATCATTCGCCCTTACAACTCTTTCCCCCCAATTTCCTTCCACTTAAATCCCCACGGATCGGTTTTCCGTCCCGGCGCGATATCGCTGTGACCCACAACATGATTGATATCGTTTCGACTTTTAATATCAGCAATCAACTTTTCGAGCGACACATACTGTTCGTCGCTCGGACTCCCATCATCTTTCCCGATAATTTCAATCCCGATTGAAAAATCGTTCACATTCTTTCGCCCATCCAACATCACGGAGTCCCCAGCATGATACGCGACACTCTTTTCCTCGACCAATCGATACACCATCCCGTCCCGTGCTATCAAATAATGTGGCGACACGCCATAGCTTTTGTAGATACCGATAATTTTCTCCACCGAAAACGGATCGCCCCCAAGCGCATTGTAGGTCGAGTGGATCACAATAGTATCAATCTTTCTCCCACTCATCTCCGCAAACCCCCACGACACCAATCGGTTTACAATGACATCCTGAATTTTCAATGTTCGATTTTCAATTTCCAACCCTCCTTCCTCATTATTCTTCTCCCTGTCCACCGTTCCCTGTTCATTGTTCTCTATTCCCTGTTCATTGCTCTCTACTTCCCGCTCATTCTTCGTTCCCGATTGATCATTGGTAATTGGTAATTGATCATTTTGCCCCCCATCCTCTCCCGGCACCCCGTTTCCCTCTTCCAATTGCCTCACAATCTCCTCCGAAATTTCCTCCGAAAGCTTCTCTTGTTTTTCTTCCTTCCTCTCTTTCTGCCCATCGTTCATTGCTCCCTGTTCATTATTCATTGCTCCCTGTTCATTGAATATTGTCTGCTCCGCCGATTCAAATCTCCCTCCAAACAGCCACAGCCCCATCCCCGCCACAATGACCAAAAACAATACGAGAAGCCACGCCCACGGATTCTTGAAAAGAGTCGCCATATACTCCCACCATAGCAAAAACCTTCCCCGAAGAGAAGGTTTTAGAAAACATCAAGAAAAAGACCCATCGCGCCTCACAAACCCATCCCCCATTCTCCATTCTTCATTCTCTCCTCACTTCCTTCTCCCTGTGAAAAACCCGACAATAGCACCGATAAGCGCGCCCACACCGAGCGCGATGCCGGCGGATTTCTCGGGATTCTTCTGCACATATTCCCGGCCTTCTTCCACCTTTTTCATCGTCGCGTCCTTCACGTCTCCCGCCTTCTCGATGATGGCTTCCTTCGCCTCATTCGCCCGCCGAGTCACCTCATCCACTTCCTTTTTCGCCCGATCCATAAAATCATTCATATGATTTTTTTAAAAAATTAAAAATTAGAACAGTCCGAACTTTCGTATTTGTCTAAGAGAAGGAAATACACGGAGGAGCGAGCAAACTCAAATATACTTGAAGCGAAAGTTTCTTTGGGAGGTTATTTCCATCAGTAACGAAAAAACTCACCTACCAAGCTCCGAAGCTATTTCCTGAACGTGACAAATACGAAAGTTCGGATGCAAAAAAATTATCGTCGAGAAAACAAAAAAACAATGGCACCCATCGCGACAAAAAACACGCCCACCACCACCGGTCCCGCGGACGGTCCCAAGTGAAGCACCTCAACCAGCATCACGCCGACACCAAACACGATAAACCCGAGCCCGATAAAGAGAAGCACGATGCCCAAGACCATATCCCGCACAAACTTGACTACAAACGCGCGCACGTCGTTCTCGATCGTCCCCGCGATCGCGAGCGCGCCCCCTACAATCTCCCGCGCGTGCCGAAACGCGAGATCGAGCACAATCGACAGCCACGACGACCTCGCTTCTTTCTTTGATTCCTTTTGCGTTTCAGTCATACAAAAAATATTTCGCGTTACATCGATGCAACTCGCAGTATAGCACGCTTATTGACAAACCCGAAATGAGTGCTACTATCCCGCACAGTAAAAATGCCGAAGTCCCGAATCATCCGCATTTCACCGAACTCTCCTATGTCTCAGCCTCACCAACCGAAATTCTCCATACAATTGGTACGACACATTCAAATACGAGCGACCGCATTCCTTCTCCTCGGAACGATCGCACTTGCGTCCCCGGCAATATCCCGGGCAGAGAATCAAGATAACCAAGAGCGGTGCGGAAACACCATTCATCGTATCCTCCTCTCCGAAGTACTGGCGAATCCAACGGGAGATGAGTCGCGAGGCGAGTTCATCGAGCTCGAAAATACAAGCGAAAACGACATCGATATCTCCGGATGGACGCTTCGTGACGCCTCCAAAACCGGAAAATTTTCGTTTCCGACGCGGACAACCATCTCCGCCGGCGCGTTCCTGGTCATCTTTCGTACCGAATTTACTTTTGCGATGAACAATACCGCGGAAACCGTCACGCTCGAAGATTCATGCGACGCCGCAAGAGACTCCGTTTCTTGGAAAACCGCGCGCGAAAACATCACTCTCGCCCGAGACGGCACGCGGTGGCGCAACACCAAATTCCTCACACCCGGCGAGATCAATCGTTTCGGCAATGACCCGTCGACGAAAACCAAGATTCCAAAACAAGGCTTCGTCGGCATCCCCCTCTCCTTCTCGACCAAAGTCACCGACCTTGATCGCGACCCAACCAAGGTTACTTGGAATTTCGGCGATGGGCACAGAAGCTACATAAAAGAAACTTCGCACACCTTCACGAAGAAGGGACGCTACACGGTGACCCTAACCGCGACCGACGGCATCGCCGATATTACCAAAACCTTTCGCGTCGAGATTAAAAAATATGAAGCGCCAAAAGTCCGCGTCACTTCCCTCGTCCCCAATCCCGAAGGAAAAGACACGAAAAACGAATACCTCGTTATCGAAAATCGCTCCAAAAAAGAAGTGAATTTGAAAGGCTGGAAAATCGCGACCAAATCCAAACGCACGACCAAGAAATTCGTCAATCACACCATCACCAAAGACTTCGTCATCAAACCCGGCGCCTCAAAAAAACTCACCGCGAAATACGCTGCCTTCACTCTCGGTAACACTCGCCAATACCTCGAACTCCGCGACCCCCGAGGGAAAACGGTTCAGTCTCTCCGCTACAAACTCGAAAAAAGCGCACCCGACAACGCCGAATTTTTCAAAGTGCCAAATCACCCCTGGCAGTGGCGAAATCCCCTCCCGCTTGACACGGAAACAAAAGAAGTGTAGAAAATGTTTAAGAGGTTCCTTAACAATGCCGAAAGAAAGTCTGAATCCTGTAAGTAGCGGCGAGCGAAAACAGAAAAGTTTGCATGACAACATGCGAACGATTTAGGAAAGCCGACGGCACAAGGAATTTCGATACCTCGATATAGCATAACTTGTTTGTCGAGTTCGAAAAACACGATCTACTTCGTCGTCAAACGACGCAAAGGATCCCCTTTATGAAGCGTTACAACGGCACGACATAATTTGGCCGGATCAGTCGCTCGCCAGGGTAGCGACTCAAAATAAAAACTCTGGTAACAGAAACTCGATCGATAAACGAGGAACGGGGTTCCCAACCCCAACGACATATTCCTCGCGCAGTATTAAGGGCGGTTATGGATTCGCAATACCACGCAGCCAAAAGCGCGAAGCGTGGCTCATAACCGCCCGACCAATTCCGGGTTTTCGAAACTTCGGAAACCCAAAAGGGATACGTCTCGGAGATACAGGTTATTTTCATAGAAAAACTCTCCAAAGAAGGATGGGGAAAATGGATTAAAAAAATCCCCCTTCTCTTGGAAAGTCTCCGAGACGTTGTTATTCACACTGGCTTCATGAGCATAAACTTCACATCGCCAAACCGGCAATCACTGAAGAGCTCGTGAAGCCACCAAGCAAGAGGCCGCAGCACCGTGACCTCCTCCCTCAAAGAAAAGCTTCCCCAAGCCATACTTTTCTTTGAGGGCTTTTTATTTCCCTTCGAATAGTTTCGAAAGCATCTCCATATCGTCCTCATTTGAGAGGCGATTTTTTTTCGCGTGTCCACAGGTGACGCACCGGTGTGTGAGGCGCCATTCCCCATGATCGAGAAACGCCCCGACCGGTTCCATCAATCCCCCGCACCGCGCGGCGCGATCGCCCGGGAAAATATCCACGTGGAGACTCCAGAGACACTTCGAGCAGTGATTGGTATAGCCATTCCCGGAAACCGTCGCTCCGCAGTGCCCACACACAAAATCCTCAACGCGCTTTTGAAATTGTTTGGAAGGCATATTCCTTTCTAAAAGATAACGACATTCTGACAATAAAATTCCCTCCGCAATTTTCTGTGGAGGGAAATGTCAGTTTCTTTTTATCTCTTTGATCCCATTGAAAGTTCGAATTTCAAGAAAGTCGACGATCATACTCGCGTCCCGATACTGCCCCATGAGGAGTGACAGACTCCGATGAAGTTGTCATCGCAAGCGCAACTAAACGATATCTATCAATCATACCTTGAACTATGTCCGAGTCCGAACCCTCCCTCCTGTGAGCAAGAGCGCTTTCCAAAAGAGACGCAATTAACCCGCGGACGAACACTGCGGCCGCATCCGAAGCGGTCTTTTCAAATACTCGCGTGAACTCCTCTCCGCAAATATTTTCAAGAGCCTCTCTGATATCGCCATCTATCTTAACCCGCACACGCACATCTTCTTGTTTCGACATGACACTTCACCTCCTCTTTACCTGAAACGATACTAAAACAAAAGCCAATTGAATGTCAATGGAAACCCGCTCCGTTCTCAACATGAGAAAGTACCCCTATACTTCGAAAAATTAGAAAGTTGACTACTCTCCTTCCTTCAAAAACCGCTCATCGAGTTTCTCAAAAAGTTTCTCCATGTCTTTCCGGTAGGTGGCGACATAGTTATACGTCACCACTTTTTTATCCGGCGAGGCGAGTGCGAGCGAGCGCCCGCATTTTTTGATGACTTCGCCCCTCTCCAGCCAATAGCTCCGCAAACGATCAGGACCGAGGGTTTTTTCCAAAAGAGAAACATCCGGAACCCACTCTTGAAACCCGGTTGATTCATCGCCGAAAGACGCTAGTGCGAAATTCAGAAAAAGTTCCGCGTTTCGCATATCCGCATCAACGTTGAAACATATCTCAAGAAGATACTCTCGCATAACTTCCGATATTTTCTTCGTATCATCAAAGAGATACTTCCCCATTGATCGCTCCTCATCGCGCGCAAACCGAAACAAGAGCGCGGAAGCAAGGCTGTTTTTTATTTTTGCCACCTCCTCTTCAAGACCATCTTTCTTTTCCTCAAATTTTTTCCAAATAGCCTCCGAGAAATCACCCAAGAGAAGCGCCTCGTCCATATCGGCGATATCCCGAAGAAAATTCTTCTTCTCGGAAATGATGCGCTTATGGAAAAACAAAAATGCTTTTCGCGACAGAGCCTCCATCACATCGATCGAATGTTCTTTGGCATAGTTTTCAAGTGATCGGCGAACATTGAAAAGAGAACTTGATCTTGTACCAGTGCACGCGTATATGAGTTTGGTCGCATCATTGACCGCGAGAATCGGGTTGCCGCCAGAATCAAAAAGTGTATTCACCAGTGATGGATATTGCTCATTCCCCAAAATTTTCTCCGCGAGAACTCGGATATTCTCATCGGTATTTTCGTATGATTCCCTCTTTTCATCCTCCCACCCTCGAAGCTCGAGCATCCATAGCAATCGATATACCAGCCCAGCGCGAATTCCCTCATACACTCCCGAAAATTCGCTGATCATCGAATAATGAGACAAATTGTGAGTGATATATTCGATGACCTTTTCAGCGGAAGAAAATGGAACGTCTTTAGTCCGCAATTTTCCAAAAAACATATCGCGAGATTTTTCACCAATATCCGCACCATACTCCGGCGTTGCATTAAATATGTCTTGAACACTCCGATTTTCCAATTCCTTAATTTTATTGATATGAAAATTATCATGCAACCAAATGTCAATAGACTTTCCCTCATAAACAATCTCGAGATAATCCCTCAGGTTTATCCGAGAAAAGTATCCCCCATTAAAAAGGGGGGAATATCTCTGAAATTTAGGCTTCTCCATTTCTTCCTCGTATTGCCTTCTCTCAAAAATTTCAGATTTATCAAATATCGGCACACGAAATAATTCTTCAAGCAAAAATCTCTGTTCTTCAGAAACCGTCTTGAGAAAATCAAGAAACTGTGACGAATTCTTGAAACCCGCAGGAGTACAATCTTCTTTATCCTTATCACAATAAATAACAGAAAAGAATCCCGAGGATCCGCTTGTTTCCTCAATATAAATTTTTCGAAAAATGTGCGGGTAATTGATATATATCAAAATAAACTGAAAAAGATATTTCGAACTAATATCTCGACCACGCATGTCTTTTTTCATTAACTTGAGAAATCTGGAAATACGAATAAAGTTGAGAATTCTTTTTATTTTCCGGATATCCCCCAAGTAGGGGGCATACTTTGGATAGCATTCCTCTTGAAAAAAAGGTTTGATTCCTTCAATAAAAGTCTCGCAATTCACGAGGTCTGCATCGGAAAAATAGTCCCTCACTTTCTTTTCGAAAAAATTCCATAGCTTATCCCTATCGGGAATGAGCGTTTTTTTGACCTGCACAATTTTCTCGAGATAGGCGTTTATTCTTTGGCTATCGGGTTCGTGATCAGCACGAGAATACAATTTTCTTTTGACATCATCATCTTTTGAGGTGGCGTATGATTCGGATTCGGTGTGAACCACTTTTTTCTGAAATTCAAAACTATTGATATTGCTCGTGTCGTAGCACAGAACAAAAGTAATCTTTGGAATAAAAAAGATATTTCGCACCACACCGAGAATCGCCTTCACTTCTTCCACATACAATCGGTCGAGATCGTCAACAATGACAATGATCTTCTTGGGAAGCTTTTTGATTTCATTTCGAATTCGCTCGAGTACTTCATCCAAAGATTCTTGAGGAACGCGAAATCGTATACCAAAAAGATCGCCTCCCATCGAAACATCACTTATTAAGCGCACAAGTTTCCATCTATCGCTTTCCAACCTTCTGGAAAGCATTCTTTCCTCCTTGAGAAAAGAAAAAAACTCGCGAATAAAAATCTCCGCAATATCCTGTTTGCGCGCGTCAAAAAGTATCGGTCGAAAAGTAAAGACCGCAACCTTTTCTTTGTTTTCTTTTGTTTCCCAAACCTGTTTCTTAGAGAGGTTGAGAAAACTCGACTTCCCACTCCCCCACGCCGCATCCAAACCAAAAATCATGGCATTATCGGCGCCGCCATTCAAAACCTGTTCCCCGAAATGCTTGGCATCTTCCGCAATGCCAAGAACATCATGTTTTTCATCCTCTATTTCTTTATCATCAAGAAAAATTGATGTTGGCGAATCTTTTCGTCTTTTTTGTTCTCCCCATTCTGCTTCTTTCACGCTTTCTTGAAACTTCTTCCGCACAGAATAAACAATACCAATGGCCACAAAAGACACGTACAGCCAAGAGAAATAAAGAATAGTTCTTTGTGGAATCAAAAGAATTCCCACAGCAAAAACAAGCGCCACCAGAAGGGCGCATTCTTCCCAATACATCCGAAGAAACTTCCACAACATCCCCATAAAATGCTCTATTTGTACCAAATCAGGAAACATTTCAATGTTGACACAGAAAAATCCTTCCCACAAGCCTTGACATCTCTCTCTTTTTCAAGGAAAATTGACGAATTGCTCATTTGAATACAATTCCCTATGATACGCACCAAAACAGCGCTCATTCTCGCGGCTATACTCCTCGGACTCTTCGGTCTTTGGTACTTTGCCGCAAGGAAAAACGAATCCGCACAAACACCGAGTGAAGCGGGAGCGGACGAGCGTGCCCTCGAAGTCTCGGTCAAAAAAGCGGGCGATTTGAAAAGCATAACGTCCGAAGAACGTCTCCCCGTCGTCATTGTCGCCGACAATGAAACCGTGATCACGGCGGAAACTTCCGGCACGATAGCCTCGGCAAGCTTCGAGGTGGGAAGTTCTATCAGGCAGGGCGCCACACTCGTCCGCATCACCGATCCCAACGGTTCCATACTCTCAAAGAGCGGCATCCGATCGGAAGCGATTCGACAAGCCGAAATCGCCGTCTCTTCCGCGCGGAAATCCTACAAAGAAGCGAAACGCCTCGCCGAGAAGAACACCAACAAAGAGAGTTATCTCGACCGCGACCTCGCGCGACTCCGTCTCGAAGAAGCCGAGATAGCCCTCGCCAATGCGCTCGATGCTTCCACCGTCCGCGCGCCTCTCTCCGGCATCATCTCGGAAAAATACGTCAACGTCGGAAGCTCCGTCACGCCGGGCACCATGCTCGCGAAGATCGCCACAGGAAGCGCTCCAAAGGCGCGCTTCCAAGTATCGGAACGCGTTCGCGACTCGCTCGCGATTGGTGATTCCGTGCGAATCCTCCTCCAAGAAAACCGGGAGAAAACGGCACACGTCACCTCAATCGCCGCGCACGCCGATCCGGCAACCGGCAAATTCCCCATTGAGGCGCGCCTCGAAAAAGACTCCATCCCCTCCGGCACCATCGGGAGCGCCATCATAGAAATTCGCCAAATCGCATCTGAAGCCTCCTCATTCTTCCTCCCCCTCTCCGCCATCACCACCAACCAAGAGGGCTCGTTCTTCTTCGTAGCGGAAAACGAAAAAGCCAAGAAAATATCCGCCACCTCCATCATCGTCTCCGGCGAAACCGGCATCGTCTCCGCCGATATTCCGGAAAACGCCGCTGTCATCATAGAAAGCACGGGGACACTCGAGGATGGAATGAAGATATCCGAAGAATAAAGAAGTACAAAAGAAGAAATTTTGTATTCGGCTAACCTGTCTGCCGGCAAGGCAGGGAGAAAGAAATTAACGCAGCGGCGGGCAGACCTACGAAAACCACAAACGAAAGCTTCTTTGGGAGGTTATTTCCATCCAAAACCAACAGACGCTACTACCAAGCCCCGGAGCATTTCTTGAACGTGCCGAATACAAAATTTCTTTGTAGATCAAACAAGTAACAATTTCCCATGAATCCAAAATCCAACAATCCCTCTTCCGATTCCGAATATTTGGAAAAGCTCGAATTCGATCCGAAGCTCAGGAAAAGCGCGTTCAACTTTTTCGTCACGCGCCCGCGCGTCGTCCTCCTCCTCATTGCCGGCATTTCCCTCTGGGGACTCTGGTCGTTTGGAAAGCTCCCGCGCGAATCCAATCCGGAAGTCAAAATTCCGATCGCCATTGTCGCGACCCCCTTCCCGGGCGCTTCTCCGGGAGACGTCGAGGAGCTCGTCACCAAAAAAATAGAGACGAAAATAGCCGGACTCTCCGGCATCAAGAAAATCACTTCGAATTCCGCGAATTCCCTCTCCGCGATCACGGTCGAATACGAAGCGAGCGAACCCCTCGACGACGCCATCCGCCGCCTCCGCGATGCCGTTTCGGAAATCAAAAGCGAATTGCCGGATGACGCTGAGGATCCATCCGTCAAAGAAATTTCTTTCGATGATCAACCGATTCTTACCATCGCCCTCTCGGGTTCGCTCAACGGACTCGCTCTTCGCGACCTCGCCGATAGCGCCAAAGACGAGCTTGAAAAAATTCAGGGCGTCCGCGAAGTGCGCGTCTCCGGCGGCGACGAACGGGAAATTTCCGTTTCCTACGACCCGGCGAAACTCTCCGCGCTCGGCATCTCCGCCGACGAAGCAAACCGCGCGATCGCCGCGACCAATCGCGCCATTCCCGCGGGCGCCAAGGACGGCGCGCGATTCTCCTACCCCCTCCGTACCGACGCCCGCTTCTTCACCGCCGAAGAACTCGGAAATATTCCCATTCGATTCTACGAAAACGGCGGCGCCGTACTCCTTCGAGACATCGCGGAAGTTGAAGAAATTGCCAGAAAACGCACGATTCTTTCGAGGCTTTCGATCAACGGCTCCGCTCCCGAAAACGCCGTCACCCTCGACATCGTGAAACGAACCGGCGGCAACATCATCGAAACGGTTGATGAGGCAAATCGCACCATGGAACGCCTGTCGGAAAATTTCCCCCCGGAAACACAGTGGACCGTCACCGTCGATTTCGCCAAAGAGATTCGCAAGAATTTCGATGAACTCACGCGCGACTTCTTTATCACCGTGGGACTCGTGATGACGACACTGTTCTTGGTCGTGGGACTCAAAGAGGCGATCATCGCCGGTATGACCATTCCACTCGTCTTCTTCGTTACATTTGGCACCATGCTCCTCTCGGGCATTTCCTTGAACTTCCTCTCGCTCTTTTCCCTCCTCCTCTCGATGGGACTCCTTGTAGATGACGCGATCGTCGTCGTCTCCGCGACCAAGCAATATCTCCGTACCGGCAAATTCACACCGGAAGAAGCCGTCCTCCTCGTTCTGCGTGATTTCAAGGTCGTCCTCACAACGACAACCCTCACCACCGTGTGGGCGTTCCTGCCGCTCCTTCTCGCGACCGGCATCATCGGGCAATTCATCAAATCCATCCCGATCACCGTCACGGTCACCCTCATCGCCTCGCTCGGTATCGCGCTTATGATCAATCATCCGCTCGCCGCCGCCCTCGAGCGCGTTCGCTTCACGCGAAACTGGTTCTTCATTTCGCTGGCGACTCTGGCGGGAATTATCGCGTACGGCATTTTCTTAAAAAATATCTGGGGCGCGTCGCTTGCGGGAGTCGCGCTTATCCTCATTGTTCGTCTCGCGCTCTGGTTCTTTTTCAAAAACGGAAATCGCATTCTTACCAACAACACATCCTTGGTCGAGCGCGAATGGGAAAGCGACGCACTCATCAAGGCGCGCCTCAAAGAGGCGGGAAATCGCGAAGACACAGCCTGGAAGGATCGCCTCATTCACGGCGTCATTCACTTCGATCACATCATCCCACCCTACGAAAAGTTCCTCCGAGGCGTCCTTGCGAGCGCGCGACGGAAATGGACCGTGCTTCTTGGGACGTTCGCGCTTTTCATTGGCGCCGTACTCCTTCCCGTTTTCGGTATCGTGCCAACCGAATTCTTCCCGCCCTCCGATGAAGAACTCATCTTCGTCAACCTCGAAGCGCCGACGGGTTTGAAGCTCGAAGAAACCAACCGCCTCATTCAAAAAGTCGAGGAAAGACTCTTGGGCTATCCGGAAATCGTGGACTTTTCCACCGTAGTCGGCAATGCCGGCGCGTCCCAAGATGGAACGGGAGGCGTCGGCGGGAACGCCTCACACCTCGCCGGAATCACCGTCAAGCTCTCCGACAAACACGATCGGAACCGCACCTCCTTCGAGCTCGCCGACAGAATGCGCGAAGATTTCAAAACCATTTCCGGCGCCGATATTCGAGTTGCCAGTTTGGCGGGCGGTCCTCCGTCAGGCGCATCCTTCGAAGCGCGAATTTCCGGAGACGACCTCCGAGAAATAGAACGCATCGCCGGCGATCTCAAACAAATTCTCGCGAATATCCCCGGAACGACGAACATCAGCACCTCGCTCAAGAATGCGCCCGCCGACTATACCTTCTCCCTCGACCATAACCGCCTCGCCTACTTCGGACTCGACGCGACCGGTATCGGAAGCGCGCTTCGTATGGCGATTTCCGGCACCGAAATCACTACCGTCCTCCGCGACAACGACGAAATCAGTGTCGTCGCTCGTTTCGATGACGCCACAATCCCGACCCTCGACGAGGTGCGAAATATCGAATTCAAAAACGCCAGAGGAGCTACCGTCCGACTCGGCGAGCTCGCCACGATCGAGCTCAAGCCCTCGCTCGAATCGATCACACGCATCGACCAGAAACGATCCGTCCTCCTCTCTTCCGGCGTCGAAACCGGCACGCGCCCCAACGAAGTCCTCTCCGCTTTCCAAGAGAAAGTAGCGGGAGAATACCGACTCCCCGACGGCTATTCAATCACCTACGGCGGCGAGAACGAGCAAAATCAAGAATCCGTGCAATCTATCCTGAACGCGCTCGTCATCGCGATCATCCTCATCGTGGCAACCCTCATCATCCAATTCAATTCCGTCACGCAAGCAGTGATCGTCCTCGCCACACTCCCCCTCGCCATGATCGGCGTCTTTGTCGGGATGGCAATCTTCGGCGTCCCCCTCTCCTTCCCGGGACTCATCGGCATCCTCGCCCTCTTCGGCATCGTCGTCAAAAACGCGATCATCCTCATTGACAAAATAAACCTCAACTGGGAAAGTGGTCTCGAATATACCGAAGGCATCATCGATGCCGGAAAATCCCGCATCGAGGCAATCTTCATCACGTCCTTCTCCACCATTCTCGGTCTCGTCCCCATCACCCTCTCCGACGCGCTCTGGCGCGCCCTCGGCACCGCCATCATCTTCGGCCTCGCCGTCTCCTCCTTCTTCACCCTCCTCATCATCCCGATTCTCGTTTCGATGATAAAGAGAAAAAATCGAAATTCTTCATCATCATAGCCCTCTCCGCAAGAATAGCCTCCACGCGCGACCGCGCGAGCTTGCGCGGTCGCGTTTGCTCGCTACTTTTTTTGTCCCTTTTCATCGTCATCGTTATCCTGATTCTTGTTTCGATGATGTCGAGAGTGCATTCACATTATCGCAAAGAAGATACTTCCGCCTCAAATTCAAAAGGTCCCGATAGAGGGACCTTGTGAGTTACTTATTTTAGAAGCTCAGAGTATCTTTCTCTGCTTCTGCTTTACATGAGGAAATTCCGTTGAGCATCGTTTCAAAAAATTCCTCTGACGTGTACGGTTTTCCAGGCTCCAAATTCTCACATGCTTTACGAATAGTCCAATCTTGTCGGATGAGACGCTCAAAGTCGAAATTTTCTTGTTTGGGAACACGCAAAATAAGCGAGTCTCCCACTTTAAGCCGTTCTGCGGCCAAAGAACTAAGGGCATAAGCATCCGGAATAAGACCATCTCCTACAAAGCAAGGGCATGCGGCGTGCGTGCCATGCCACAAAACGATAGCTTTTTTGTCATCCTCTCCTTCCCGAAGCAAGGTTAAGGTTCCAAGATGATATTCTCCACGGCAGCTGAAGCGATCAAATTTAAGATCGCCATAGCTGAACCAAAACTTTCCTTTTTCGGATATTACCGAAATCCGAACTTCATTCATTTCGTCCATTGTTAATGTACCTCTTGCGGTTGAAATCAATCAAAGTCTTTCATGGAAAAGTCTTTCTGTCAAAGACATCTCGCCTCTCACTATTTTTCAAAAAATTCGAGATTTGAAACTTTTCGGCTACACATTCCCAACACAAACCCGAGAAACACCGCGCCGAAATGTCCGCTCCAGAGCCAGTGATCAAGAAAAAGCATCGAGAGAAGCGCGCAGAGTATCATGCCGGCAAACATATTTTTTTCTCGCCACGCGCAAAGAAAGGCAAAAACGAAAAGCGACGCAAAAAGAACAAACCCGACCGCGCCAAGCTCGGCAAAGACCAATATCGGCACCGTATGCACCGGTTGAAAATCGCCGACGAATTTTCCGCTCTCAGGAAAACGAGCTTGCGTAAACGCCGTAAAATTCCCGCCGCCGACACCGAGTATCGGATGTTCGCGTATGACAGCCAATGCCTGTTGCATATATGCCGCGCGATCCGAGAGCGACCCTTCGCGCGCGAGCGTCTCTTCCGAAAACCGACTCATCGCGATATCGCGAACGAGAAAAAATCCGATACAGAAAGAGAGGAGTATAAGAAATACTGCGCCCACATATCGAACAAGCCTTTGAGAATTTTCCAAGCAATTCCAATCTTTCTTTCCGTCATTCCCGCGAAGGCGGGAATCCAGGTACCACAGGACTACCGACATATCGAAACGAACTTTCTTCGAAAGATTTCCGGGAGCGTCAGTTTTTCGGAGAATTGTTTCAATAAAATTTCCCTTCAAAAATTCTTTCATTTTGTGGAGCCTGGATTCCCGCCTTCGCGGGAATGACGAAACACACACCTCACACAAACGCCATATCGAACCAAGAGACAACACGCTCATCCCGATACCAAATCCCATCCACGCGCTCCGTGAAAAAGTGAACACGAGGGTGAAGCTCGACATAATGGTCATCCCCAGAAAGCCAATCCTCGCAACAATACCCTTCGCCGTCGCGGAGAGCCACACACCAAAAAGCGTCGCAATCGCAAGCGCGCCGCCCAAGACATTGGGATGTTCGAATCCGCCGTAGGCACGCAGAAACCGTCCACTCTCGGTTTTCAAAACAAAACTCCCCCATCGCGACGGATCATGCTCGGCGATACCGAAAAGGCTCGACGCGGAGACAAATTGCGAAACCCACTGCGAAATCGCGAGTCCCGCCTGAAGCGTCATCGAAATGAGAAACACGAGAAGTGTCTTCCGAAAAGAAACCCCGCCATACCGCGCGCACGCATACGTAAGCATCACAAGAAAAACACGCCACGCCGAGAGAAGCGCCATATTTTTTTCCATCGCCCACGCTATCGAGAGAAGCAACCACGCAAGAAGCGCTACAAAAATCCACACAATCGCGTCACGAAACATTCCCCGCCACACGTCGCGCGACGCGCCGAGACACAAGAAAACAGCACACGCGAGAAGCGCCACATCCGACACATAAAGCCCCATCGTCGCGTACTGCCACTTCTCCCCGCCGACGAATGTCTCCCGAACAATCCACACCATCTGCCACGGCAAGAGAAACACAAAGGCGTACCACAGAAGATTTTGCATTCTTTCCATCATACCGAAAGCATAGCACCTGAAGCGCAAAAGATGGAAGAGAGAACGAAGGAAGTGGGAAAAGAAAGAGAACGAAAAAACGCCTCCAAAGAGACGCCAAAAAAAATTCAAGGGGCGGAGGGAAATCTATTTCCACATCCGCCCCAAAGCATAATTCAGTGCCGAATCCCCGCCGCCACCACCATCTTTCTCACGGTAGCCGTGTTGTCATGGTACCATGCGAAAGCAAACTCCTCCGCTTTTTCGCGATCGTGGCGAATAAACCACGAAAGCATTGAGACAAAGTCCTTTGCCGTCATCACTTCCGATGGGTGAGCCATGGCAGGCTCCCGCATCGTCCATGACATCGTACAGAAATCTCCATCCGACGTTCTACAGATACTCGCAGTACACATCTTCTCTTTCCTCCGAAAGTGGTCGTCTTCTGACGACCTTTGTTGGTAAAAAACTTCAATTTCCGACCACTTGAGAATCTCGAGCCACTCAACTCAAGCTCTCAAAAATCAGGAAAAAGAACTACACGTTTGCCATCCTAGCACAAGACCGACATTTTGTCAATGAAAACCGACAAAAGCGGCGTATCGGTGGGATTTTCTCGAGAGAAAAGCAAGAAAACAGCCGGACACGGCTGTTTTCTACTCCCTTTTTCTCCTCACTGCTGACTACTAACTCCTCGCTCCTCACTACTTTACTTCCCCTTTCTCCCCATTTTCACCCGTTCGTTCTCGGTAAGGTATTGCTTCCTGAGGCGGACGCTCTCTGGCGTGATTTCGAGGTATTCGTCTTCCGCCATTACCTCGAGACCGCGTTCAATCGAGAGCGTCCACGGCGGTGTGAGTTGAATCGCGTCGTCGGAACCCGAGGCGCGCATATTGGTGAGCTGTTTCCCCTTGGTAGGATTCACCGCCATATCGTCGCCTTTGGAGGCATTGCCGATGACCTGTCCCTCATAGACATCGGTCGCGGCGCCGATATAGAGCGTCCCGCGATCCTGCAAATTCCAGAGCGAGAAGCCGAGCGCCTTCCCCGTCGCCATCGAGATCATCGAGCCGACGCTTCGGTGTTCGATATCACCGACATACGGACGAAACTCAAGGAAGCGCGACGAGAGAATTCCCTCGCCCTTAGTGTCGACGGTGAACTGCCCGCGATAGCCCAAGAGTCCGCGTGTCGGAATTTCAAAGAGCAGTCGCGAGTCATTGCCCTGCCCCTGTTTCATATTGGTCATAATGCCTTTTCGTCGCCCCATTCGCTCAATGACCGCGCCCGTATATTCCGTCGGCACATCGACGATCACTTCTTCGAAGGGCTCGCACCTCACGCCGTCCACTTCTTTCATAATCACCTTCGGTTGCGACACCTGGCACTCATAGCCTTCGCGACGCATCGTTTCCAAAAGAATCGCGATATGTAGTTCGCCGCGTCCCGAGACAAGGAAGTTTTCCCCCGAATCAAAATCGATTTTGAGTCCCACGTTTATTTCCAGTTCGCGACGAAGGCGTTCGCGCAATTGCTCGCGCGTCACAAATTTCCCTTCGCGTCCCGCAAAGGGTGAATCATTTACGAGAAAGTGAAGCGTGATCGTCGGTTCATCGATCGCGATCGACGGCAAATTCTTCACGTCCTTGGTGTGCGCGATCGTATCGCCAATGTACACGTCCGCGATACCGGCAATGAGCGCGATATCACCGGCGGACACCTCATTCGTTTCGACGCGCGTCAACCCGCGAAAGGTGAAGATCTTGGTAATGCGCCCCGAAGAAATTTCTCCCGAAGGCTTCTTGGCAAAAACGGTGTCGCCCACTTTGGCGCTTCCTTCATACACGCGACACACGGCGAGACGCCCGAGAAAATTATCATAGCCCAAGTTGAACGGTTGCGCGCGAAAGAGCGACTCGGTATCCTGCCCCGCCGCGGGGACCGCCTCGAGCACCATATCAAGAAGCGGTGAGAGGTCGCTCGACTCATCCTCCATACGACGCTTCGCGATACCCTGCTTCGCGATCGCGTACACAGTTTTGAATTCAAGCTGTTCATCGGTCGCGCCCAGATCAAGGAAGAGCTCGAATATTTGATCAAGCACCCATTCGACGCGCGCCGCCGGTTTGTCTATTTTGTTGATAACCACAATCGGTTTGAGCCCCAACTCCAGTGATTTCTTAAGCACAAACCGCGTCTGCGGCATCGGACCCTCCTGCGCATCGACCACGAGGAGCACTGAATCAATCGAGCGAAGCACTCGCTCCACCTCGCTCCCGAAATCCGCGTGCCCGGGTGTGTCCACGATATTAATCTTGGTATCCTTGTAAAAAAGCGCCGCGTTCTTGGAATAGATCGTAATGCCGCGCTCCTGTTCGAGAGCGTTCGAGTCCATACTGACCCCTTCCTCGATCATGCCGGTTTGGCGCATCAAAGCATCAGTCAGTGTGGTCTTCCCGTGGTCCACATGCGCGATAATGGCGATATTTCGAATGTCCATAGAAATTGCCGAAAAACGAAAGGCGAACAAAAAACGGCAAGCGCCGTTATGGTCTTGACAGAATAGCAAGGAAAAAGCGATATGTCAAAAAAATTCCGACACCTGTCCGGATCGAGACACCCTATACGACAAAATCCGCTTCATTCCGAAAACACGGCTTTTCGTATCCGTTCCACCATATCGGGGAGCCCAACATTCGATTTCACGATATAGTCGACAGCGCCCAACTCCTTGGCGCGAGCGATATCCTTTCCCTGACTCAGATTGGACATAACCAGTACGCGAACTCCCTTGAGACTCGCGTCGTTTCGAATTTCCGAGAGGACCTGAAAGCCGTCTTTCAAGGGAATCACAATATCAAGAAGCACGAGATCGGGTTTCCGCTCGCGAATCATCCGAAGCGCCTCCTCGCCATCTCGGGCAAGCGCGGTCTCAAAACCTTCCAGCGAAAGTTTTTTCTGGTACACGTCGGAAATATATTCATCATCTTCGATGACGAGAATGTATTTCGTTGCATTTTTGTTTTTCTCATCGTTCATAACACTCAAAAAATTTTTATTATTTGATACCCGCGCCGAGTAAATAGACGACGCTACTTTTTACAAGACTTTACGAGAGGAAGCTCAACGATAAAGACCGTTCCCTTTTCTTCCTCGCTCTCAAAAGAAACGTGTCCGCCCATTTCTTCGACAAAACTCTTGACAACGGCAAGTCCCAAACCGGACCCCTCCGTTTTCCATCGAAATGCGTTCGAAGCGCGAAAAAACTTCCCAAAAATCTTGTCACAATCGCCCTTCGGAATACCGATACCGTTATCCTTCACGGAAATCCGGCATCGGTCGCTGGTGACAGATTCGAGAGCAACCGTAACCGATGAATTCGTCCGACTATACTTCACGGCATTGTGTACCAAGTTCTCACACACCTCATAGAGGCGACGTGGCAAAGAAAGCACGTGCCACTCGGAAGCCTCTCGCGGAGCGGAAAACTCGAGTACGATATTTGATTTGTCGGCATATGGCTTGAGTTCTTGAAAGACATCCGCGAGCGTTTCCTTAACCGCGACCGGCTCCGCGGATTCGGGATCTTGCCCGGCGTCAAGAAGCGCCACGTTCAAAAGATCATTGATGAGCGCGATCATTCGGATCGTATTCTCATGTATTCGCGCGACCGTCTGCTTCACTTCCGCTGAAACATCTCCGGAATCTCCGTTCAAAACCATTTCCATACTCCAGCGCATACCGGAAAGCGGAGTTCGAAGCTGATGCGCCGCGACCGACAAGAAGCGATCTTTCGCATTGTCTACCTCGCGCTCTTCGGTCATATCCTTGAGAACAATCATACATCCCAAAAGCCGATCGCCTTCGCCATGAATCGGACTCACGGAATACGCCACCGGAATTTGACCGCCGCTCTTTCGCGCCAAAACACCCCGAGTGTCTTCAAAGACTTTTCCTTCCTGAATCACGCGCTCGAGAAAATCCACAGACATATGCGGCGCCTTTTCGGACTCGAGCGAAAACACCTCCGGACACCGAGCCCCCTTCATCGCTTCCGATATCTCCGAAGAATTTCCATCGGGAACCAAAAGGCGCGCGGCGGTTTCGTTGACAAAGAGTATATTTCCCCCGAGATCAACCGCGATAACCCCGTCTCCGATCGAGCGGAGAAACCGCAGAATCGATTCGCGCTCTTCGGTTTGCCGATGCAGTTGATCTTCGAGAAGTCTCGCATCTTCGAGCACGTTCAAAATCGCCTTCTCGGTATCTTCGAGTTGATGCACTTTCTTTTCCAATTCTTTCACGTATTCCGGCGATACCGAAGCGCCTTCGGATTCTCCATGCGCGACTACGCTCTGTTTCGTTGATGTCATAAATCAAAAGATTAGGAATGAGATTCTTTCTTTCCGCGCAATTCCTTGATTTCCTTCTTGAGTTCAATCATACGAAGCTCGCGACTCACCATAATCGCGTTCAAGCGCTCCGCCTCTTTGCGCTTCGAAACCTCTTTTTCTTCGGAGTCCTTTCGATCGGTAATATCAACCGCCACATGGAGAAATCCGAGAAAAACCCCAACCGAACTCGAAAACGGGACGCTACTATCAAGCACCCACCGGTATCCCCCGCCCGAACACACCACCCGATATTCCATCGTGAGTGGTTTCCGCCTTTCAAAGGCGCTCGCGCAACGAGCAAGGCACCCCGCGACATCATCCGGATGAATATGTTTCCGCCACGCTTCCATAAACTCCTCCGCCGCAATCGCCCCAATACATGAGGATGCCTGTTTATTCACGTAGAGACACTGTTGATTCGTTCCAATCATCCAGAGAAACGCCGGAATCGTATCGGCAATCGTTTCAAATCGCCGTTCGGCGACATCGCCCCGCTCGCGAACCGAGAGAAACGCCGAGAGAAGCGCGTTTATCTCTTTCGCCAAGTCGGCAATCTCGTCGCTTCCGGAGAAATCAATACCTTCTTTGGATAATCCCTTCCGCCTGGCATGGGCGAGCGAGCGACTCAAGAAGTTGACGCGTGATAGCACTGTCCAGTGTAAAAGAAAGAAAATGAGGAGCGTCGCGACAAGGAGGAAACCGATAAGTGAAAGCGCCGCCATCAATTTCGACGTTCCAAACGATGTCGGAATCGCCTTCTCCAATCGGTAAAAAAGAAGCGGACTCCCGAACACATCCGGAAGAAATCCGTACCCAGAAATCGAAGTTTCACCCACGCTTGTTTTTACATCCTCGGGAGACCGCAGTTCTTTCGCCGCCTCAGAAAAGTCGGACGAAAAATTATTGGAACCGACAAACGAAAACGCAAGCGGATACCCGAGAAAATCCGAAAGCCCTCGACGATATCCGTCATCAAGCATTCGCACAAAAGCAATCGCCCCTCGAGGCGGTCCCTCACCGAGCGAGGTCACGATCGGTCTCGTCGCGATAAGCGCGGGTCCCGAAGCAAACAAAATGATACCCGAGTGCCCATCGGATGGCGACGCGAATGTCGAAAGAATATTTCCCAGCGCGACCTGCTTTTCAACCTCACTCGGCACAGCGAGCTTCTCGCGAGTTTTCCGATCCATGCCCTGCCCGGCAAGTATCTTCCCGTCCCGATCGGCAATCACGATAAAACTCAGATCGAGAATATCAAGTGATTCAACCGGCAAGTTTGATTCGATAAACGATTCCGTCGGCGCGTCGGCAAACGCGTACATATCATCCCAATGCGACCAATCGAGAATCTGACGATTCATATCCGCGATATCCTGTCGTATCGCTCGCCCGACCCACTCGACATTTCGCCGCACATCTTCTTGCTCGTTATCGATAAGATTCCCAAGAAAGAAGAAGCTGATCCCCGCGTAGAGCACAATCATCGTTCCTTCCACCGCGTACGCGACGATAAAAAATATTTTTTTTCGAAGAGTCATAAGGAGAATGTAGAATGGAGAATGGAGAATGGAGAATGATACGAAATTACCCCGATGATTCTATCATGCACGCCGAGACCAAGAAAAAGAATTTTTCGAAACTTCGCTCCGAGCCCGGGAGGAGTGTGTGAGAAAAATTCTTTTTCTTGGTCGAGGCAACTTTCAAGGGAGGAGAACTTAAGAAAAATAAATTGAAACTACTCGTGAAACTACTCGTATCGGAGAGCGTTCAGGGCGGAAATTTTCGTCGCGCGGCGCGCCGGATAAAGTCCGGTCAACACACCGACCGCGAGCGAAAAAAGGAGGATGGTGACGATGAACATCGTGGGAATATAGGACACATCGAGAACGCCCATATGCTTCTCGCGCAAAAACGCAACCGTGGAAATAATGAGTCCCAAGCCTTTCCCCGAGAGAAACCCGATCAACAAACCGAAAATGCCTCCAAAAAACGCCATCACCATAGACTCGGTCAAGAAAAGTTCCTGCACTTCGGACGCCTTCATCCCCATTGCTTTCATAAGTCCCACTTCGCGCGTCCGCTCAAGGAGTGACACGGTGAGCGTATTAAACATCCCGAGCGCCGCGACACCCAAGGCCGCCATACCGAGGAGCGCCAAGACGATGCGCGCCGTCCCGAAAAAATTATTGATCTGTTCGACCGTGTCCGAAACGGACGTCGTCACATACCCCATCCCCTCGATCTGCCGACGAACATTGGGAAGCGCTTCCTGTGTCGCCGTAGTAACTTTGACCTGCGAGTAATTCGTCACGCCGAGCGTCCGAACATCGAGAAACGGCACATAAAAAATAGGTGTTTTGTCTTCGGGTATGACACCGAGTATCGTATACTCGGCATCCGTCGACTCGAGCTTCTTCGCCTTTCCCTCGCCCAAAAGACTCCCCGTCACCACAAATGACACGTTGAATTTCTTCCCGAGCGCCTCCCCCTCCGGAAGCCCCAAGACCCGAAGCATCGCGCGATTGACGACCGCTTCTTTCTTCGCCGCCGCTCCGAGCGCCACCCGCTCCACCTCGTCGTTCCCGTCCGCGTTGTCACCCAGATCAATTTCCACCCAATCGCCATCAGAGCCGGAAACCTGTATTCCACCCGCCTCCGAAGGCGCTTCCGGAGTGGCGCTCGATTCGGATGTTTCCGAAGAAGTCTCCGCGACCGCCACAGTCGGATCAGTCGGCGTCACTGTATCAGCCACCGCCACTTCCGTACTCTCCCCGAGAACCGTTCCCGCCTCAATCGCTTCCGCGCCTTCGATATCCTGAGCAAACTGCTCTTGCGCGACCGGATACACGGTAATATCCTCATCTACGAGCGCGAAATATCCCTGCTCGACTTTCGGGTCGCCACTTTGCCGTTTGAGTGGGGAAAATCCATTCTTACAACCATTTGAAGGAAAACACTCGGACGACTTCTCCCACACCGCCGCCTCGACCGATACCCACTTCCCGAAAGTCCCGCCACGATCATCCGCGTACGCTTCTCCCGTATCGGGAACCGTGCTCCCATAGGATTTCCCGACGACCAGCGCCCCCGGAAATCCCACTTCCGTAACGGGAACAAGACCAAGGAGTCTCGACTTCGGATCCGGCGATTCCCGCAAGCGCACCCACGACTCCGAAAGCGAACGCACCGACACCGTCTCGAGTATGTCCCCAAACCCGAGTGGCGCGCGTTCGACGACATCGCTCACGCCCGCAACCGTTTCTCGGTCGGGAAGACTCGCCGAGAGATCATTGCTCTCGAATATGGTTCCCGATGACGGTTGTATCGCCGACTGACGGAGGTAGTCGGACGTCACCGCATAGACCGCCATATCCGAAACCGACCCCTGATAATTCACTTTTCCGACAACCGCGACCTGTGGCGCGACCGAGGCGACATTCGGAATTTCTTTCATTGTCGCAAGTGTCTCATCGTTGATTTTTACCTTGCCGCCCGCCTGCGGCGACACATCTACTTGCTTCATTTCTTCGAGTCGCGCCACCTGCGAAATGACGAGGCGTTGGACGCCATACCCGAGCGACACGAGAAACACAATGGACGCGATCCCCATCGCCATACCGCCGATCGTAATCGCCGTTCGCGTTTTCTTTACCTTCATATTCCGAATCGCGATACCGATCAGGCTGATACGATCAATAGACTCGCGCCGTTCGATACGAAACAACCGCTCGATCCTACTCGAGAGCTTGGCAAACATCACCTCGCTTGACTGCTCACTCTTTGAGCGAAAAATTTTGAGCACCCGACAATAGAGCGAAAACGACCCGCGAACGATAATGTAGAAAAGGAGAAGAACTACGAAAAGAAAGAGGCGGAGAAACGTTTCTTTGAAAAATCTCGGGATACCGATAATCCCCCGCCACATGCGAACGAGGAAAAACGCTTTCGCGGGAACATTCGACGCCTCCATAACCGCAACACCATGCGCCGCGGCATCCTGCACGTCTTCCGTTTTTTTCTTTTTTCCGAAGAAAAGAAATCGCATAGAGAAAGCAACAGACGACTGACGACTTACAACCTTGCACGCCGAGACTGCAAAAAAGAATTTTTCGAAATCTTACGTAATCGTATATGAGAAAAATTCTTTTTTGCAGTCTCGGCAACCTTCAGAGAAACTGGTACCTGACGACGGGAATTTTTCACTTCGCGGCGCTTGCGGCGCCGTAGGAAAACACGACCGGTGCCGCGTTTGGATCCTCCTCGATACCCGCTCCCTGCTGAATGCTCACGCCGCGCTTGTATTTCAATTCTTTTTCCAAATTCGCCTTTTCTTCGCCGCGATAAATGCCAAGGAGATGTCCGTCGCGCATCGAGAGCGCCGTCTTCGCGTACGCCAAATATTCAAGGTCATGTGTCACCATAATAAGGGTTTTCCCGCGTTCATTCAATGAGCGCAAAAGCTTGAGGAGCATCTCGCCGGCGTCATAATCGAGGTTGCCGGTCGGCTCGTCGGCGATAATCACTTCCGGATCGGTAATGAGCGCTCGCGCGACCGCGATACGCTGTTGCTGTCCGCTCGAAAGATCCATCGGGTGATAATCCGCCCACGCCGAGAGCTCCACCTCGTCGAGCGCTTTGTACGCTCGCTCAAAAGCGCGCAGTCGATCCCATCCCAAGAGGTAGAGCGGAAACGCGATATTCTCGAGCACACTGAGCGACTTCACCCAATTCGACTGCTGGTACACCATACCGATATGCTTTTTCCGAAATTCGGACCGATAGTCCTCGGGAATGCCCGGTTCATAAAGATTTTTCCCAAGAAACGTCATCGTGCCTTTCGAAGGACCTTCGAGTCCAAGAATAATGTGAAGCAGCGTTGACTTCCCGCACCCCGAAGGGCCGAAGACGATCAAGAAATCCGCCCGCTCCACGGTAAACGTAATGCCCTTCAAGACATCGATGATCTGCGTCCCGAGATGGAACGATTTGTACACATCGGTCACGGTGATAATCGCCTCTCCCGCGTTTCCCGGCGCGTCATATGCCGGCGTACGCGGATTGGGAGCGGGCGTATTTGACAGAGGAGTGATGATTTCAGACATAGACCCTCACTACTTAAAATATCCTAAAACATTTTTTATGCACGCCGAGACCGAGAAAAAGAATCTTTCGAAATCTTACGTAATCGTATATGAGAAAAATTCTTTTTCTCGGTCGAGGCAACGCTCACGAGGCTGGAACCGACAAACACTACTTTCCAAAAATGGATTTGAGACTTGAGAATACGATGTCGAGCGCGTTTTCGGTCGCTTTGGGCGTAATGGAAACGATATCGATGGACTGCCCCACATTGCCCGCCTTGTCCTTGGAGAGAATACGGAGATGATAAACTTTTGACGGCGAGAGTTTGGAAATGACGACCGTATGATTCGATACGAGCGCGGCGTCTTCCTGCGTCTTCTGCGGATAGGAAGAGCCGGTTCCCTCGCCATACTCGACCTGCGCCGTCGCCGACTCATCCGTCGTCCACGTCACAATGAGCTGTGCCTCCGGCTCGCCCTCGCTTCCTTCATTCGTTTTTACGATAAGTCCTTCGACATTGGCGTCGATAATTTGCGGCGCGCGCGTATCGGTCGCCGTGGTAAAGCGTAGCGGCTCGGAACTCGCTTCATTCCCGAAATTATCCCGACCCTTCACGGTCAACGTATATCCCGTCTGCGGCAAGAGATTTTTGATCAACATCTTGTGCTCGCCCTTCACCATCTTCACGTCCACTTCGTCTTTCGCCTCGCCGGTATTCCCATCGGGAACATAGGAGACGATGGACGACGTCTCGGTATTGGTTTTCCACGAAATGAGGAGTACCGTTTGCGCCGTTCCCTTCACCTGTTGTATCTTCACCTCTTCGATTTTGGGACGCGGGAGCGTCTCGAAAGAAAGTGTATTCCCCTCATATTCTTCCGCCTCGCTGTCCACGGTGTTGATTTTGTAGAAATATTTCGTCCCGTCGAGCAGGTCCTCAATACTCGTCGTATAGGTCGTCTCGGCTTCGGAGGTCGCGACTTCTTTCACAAGTCCGAAGGCTTCCGTGAGGCCGTAATAAATTTTCACTTTGCTCGCGCCCTTCGCGGTAAACTCGAGAATGGCGCTCGAAAGCCCCACACTCTTCGCCTTGGGGTCGACAACGGTCGGCGCGGGATCAGTCTTAAACGATTTCTCGCCCGAGACACCCGTATTCCCATCCTCATCCGTCCAACGCGCGCGATAGTGATAGGTCGTGCCGGGCGAAAGGTTTGAGAGTTTGATCACGTGATCCGTCACCTGTTCCGAATTGCTCGGCTCTTCCGAATAATAGGTTCCGGAACTCTTCCCGTACTGTACCTTACTGTCGGACGTGCGATTCGTAGACCAACTGATCGTCGCACTCTTGGTGGTAATGAGAGAAACCGTGGGACCCGAGCCAATCGTCGCCGGCTCCGTGTACTTCCCCGTCGGATAGAGCGATACCACTTCGCTGTAGGCACCGCAGTTATTGACATCATCGCAGGCGCGCACCTTATAGTAGTGCGTGATCTGCTCAAGTCCCGTGTCGACAAACGCGATACCGCTCGTCGACGCGACTTTGGAATAGGTCCCGCCCTCGCTCTCGGCGTGATAGATCTGATACGAGTCGACGCCGGAGCCGATATCGGACGGCTCTTCCCATGAGATCGCGAGTTTCCACGATTCGGTATTCTTGACCGACACATCGGCGATATCGATATTGAGCGGAATGCCAGGTGCGCTCGTATTGGCGGTAAATGGAACACTCGTGTACGCGCCATAGTTGATGGTCCCGCCCAAATCCTCCGGATTCTTCGCGACCACGTAGAAAAGATTGTCATGCTGGGTCGCAAAGGCGGAAGCGGCGATCGATTCGATACCGGCGGTCGTAAAGGTGCAGGCATCTTCGGTCGGAACGGTGTTCACGGTATAGCAATACGTGAGATCCTCCGGATCACCCGAAAAAGAAGACGGCGGATCCCAACTGAAAGCGAAGGAGTTTGCGGTATTACTCTCCGGTATCGCCTGCAAATTCCGCGGCTCCGTCGGTCCCGAACCGGCATAATAAAACCTGACTCGCTCCGTACCGTCCGTGACATTGCCGGCATTGTCAATCGTCCGGAGATAGAAAGAGTTCTCGCCGGTTCGATATGCGGCGTCAACAATATCAATCTGCGTTTCGGTGATGGTCGCCGACCACCCGTCGACGACCGGGGTATCGGCAATCTGATACTGATAGCCGGCAATCATCGAGTTGGTCGCCGGATTGCCATTCCCGTCAACCGCCGCATTCCAGAGAAAAGAAAAGTCGTCGTCGGGAGAATACACCGCGGGCGCCGCCGTGACACCACCCACGGGATCAGTGGGCACCGTCGAATCGAGCCAGTAGACAAAGGGGATGGTAAAAAGCACACTCGTGTTCTGCGCGTTGTCTTTCGCTTTGACCGAGAGCGTGTACTTCTGTCCCGAGACCAGCGCCGCGCCACTCGTGTCGGTCGTCGCCGTGTAGCTATTCCCCACTTGGAAATCGCCATCGGTCACCGGATCGGAGCACGCCGGAGAACTGAAGCATACATAGTATCCGATCACTCCCGATCCGTCCGTATCCGTCGCCGCCGACCACTCGAAGTAGGGCGCCGAATAGGTGTACCACGTCGCCGTCGTGAGATCGGTCGTCCCGCCGGACTGATTCTTCGCAATGAGTGTCGGGCTCCCGGGCCATGCGGGCGCCACAAGATCCTCGGTCGCGACGAGATCCACCGAGTTAAGCTTCACGACCTCATCGCCATTTCCAAGGAGAATTGCCTGCCACACCAGTCCACCCGTTGAGACCGGAAAGGTCGGGATATTCGTATTCACCGTCGCGACCGGATTCGCTTCCCCGAAGCCCGACGAAGCTACCCACGCGGAACTGTTCCAATATTTCCAGGTTGAGCCCCCATTATCCGAGAGACGATAGGTGATATCCCCCGGCGCGTCTTCGTTCGCCGCAAACGAATCCCACTTCTCAACCCCGGAGGTATGTACCGGATCTGAAAGCTCGACGGTTTCGTAGCTACTCGAATACGGCGTTGTCTGAAACGACGCGCGCACCGTATCACTGATACGAATTTCATCGATACTCCCGTTTAATATTCCCGGCGCCGCGCCGGTATATTGCCCGCCGCCCGCAAGTCCTCCAAGAACCAAGGGGTGCGCCGTGTTAGCGAGAGACCCGGAGAGACTCTCGCTATCCACTTCGGTCCCGTCAATATACATTCGAAGCGTCGAGCCGTTCGAGGTCACGGCGATATGATGCCAGTCGGAATCCTGACTCGTCGCCGACGACTCGACGATTTCATTGTTTCCATACGCCCACACGGTCGCGTCGCTATTTGCCGTAAGTCCGACGCCGGCATAGAGCTTCCCGCGATACGCCGCGAGCGCCCCGAGCCGTTCAATCACATTCGTCCATCCGGAACGAGCGCCATCACCGCCGATTTTGGTCCAGGTACTCGTGTCATACTGCCACACCTCGCCCTCACCGGCGCTATCGCCCAGCCCGACAATAAGATTACCGTTAAAACTCTTGAGCGAACGGACTCGTTCATACAGAAGATCTTCCCAGCTATCATTCAACCCATCGCCGGCAATTGCCGTCCCACCCCAGCTCGCCCCATTCCACTTCCACACCTCCGCGTCGCCCGCGCTCGCGCCAAGTCCCGCATAAAGTTCATTGCGATACCAGGTGAGCGCCGTCACCTCTTCGTAACTCGTATTCCAACTTGAATTCGTTCCGCCACCGCCGATTTTTGTCCAACCGGTCGTTCGCGTACACGTCGCCGTATCGGCGGTCCACACATCGGCATAATTCGTACTCGATCCCAACCCGACATAAATATTCGTCCCACGAGACGTCATGCTCCACACTGCCGCGTGCCCCGTCGTCGCCCATGACTGCCCGCCGGCACCAGTCGCGTCGCCACCCAAAAATGTCCAGCCATTCGTCGTATCACAGGTGCCCGAAAGATCGCACGACCAAAGCTCGCCATCGCCCGCCGCCGTTCCCTGGAGTCCGATATAGAGCTTATCGCCGATCGTGATCATTGCGGGCACCGACCGCTTCGTCCCTGCCGCCCACGAATTGTCGCCCGACGCATCGCTATCCCCGCCCACCTTGGACCAGACCGTCCCGTTCCAACGCCACACTTCCGCATCGCCATTGGTTGATCCGCCCAAACCGACGAAGAGACCTCCTTTATACCCCGTCATCGACGTTACCGCTCGATAGGTAGAGGTCGAAATCGACGGATGTCCATACGTCCACGAGCTATTTATCCCTTGCCCGCCGATCATCGTCCAATTCGTCCCATCGAATTCCCACACCATCGCATTGCCGTTTGATGTCGCCGCTCCCGTATCATACCCCATACCCGCATAAAGTTTCCCATCTGAAACCGCCATGGATTCGATGCTATTGAGATTGAACGCGCCCCAACTTTTGTTGAGGTATTGCCCGGCAATCCGCGTCCACCCAGCGGTATTACTGCAGGTCCCACTCGTATCGCACCGCCACACTTCGGCGCCGCTCGTCCCGGCCGCACTCGACGCCCCGATGAAGATATTCGTTCCGATAAGAGCGAGACTTGAGGCGTAATAAAACGACGCTCCGGTCTGATTTCCCCATGACTGCGGCGGATTTCCATTTCCATCGCCGCCAATCTGCGACCACGACGGACTCCCGCCATCGCAACTTGTACATTTCCAGACTTCGGCATCGCCCGCACCATCGCCGATACCGGCATAGACCGTGGTTCCGTTCGCAAGGAGCGACCAGACACGCTCATAATTCGTATTCCAACTCGATCCCGTTCCGTCACCGCCTACCTTAGTCCATCCCGAGGTCGTCGTGCATGTCCCGCCAATATCACACCGCCACACTTCCGCTTCCGTTGTTGAAACGCCGATACCGACATATATCACGGTTCCGTTCGAGGTAATCGCGCGAACCTCATCATAGGCATTGGTCCATGACTGCCCGCCCGAACCGGACGCGTCGCCACCACGCTTCGTCCAGCCCGACGTCACGGTACAACTCGAGGTTGCGCAGGTCCAAAGTTCGCCGTCGCCACCGCCCGTCCCAAGTCCCACCGCAAGCGTCGTCCCATTCACAATCGCAAGCGCCGCTACCTCTTCATAGGTCGATGTCGTCCAGCTCTGCCCGCCCGATCCCGTTCCATCACCGCCCACCTTGGACCACGACGGGCTCCCGCCATCGCAACTTGTACATTTCCAGACTTCGGCATCGCCCGCCGTCGTTCCAAGCCCCGCGTACACCGTCGTTCCATCCGCCACCATGCTCGTCACGCGCTCATAGGGACCCGGTGTCGTTGTAAGCCAACTCGAGTTCGTGCCGTCGCCACCTATCTTGGACCACGACCCGCTTTTGAACCGCCACACTTCCGCCTCGGCGGAGCGATTCCCGAGACCGGCATAGAGATTGGTTCCATCCGAGACGAGCGACGAGGCATCTTCGTAGGTGCCGTCTTCCCAACTGCTATTGATCCCGTCACCACCGATTTTGGACCACACCGGGCTCGTCGCGCAGTCCGTACACTTCCATACTTCCGCGTCACCCGTCACGGTCACTCCCGTCGTTATACTTCCCAGAGCCACATAAATATCACTCCCGACAACCACCTGTCGCCACACGAAGTTTTTGCTGTTCGCGTCCCAGCTTTGGTTAAACTCAACATTTTGCGATGCGCCATTTTGATTGAGAAGATCCGGACCGCCAACCTGCGTCCAGTTCACCGCCGCCACCGTATTCGGCTCGAGTTCAAAGACGACCTTCCCGGTTTCATTGTCATAGTAGAGCTTGTACGCGCCTTTATCGAGTATCCCCTCTCGCACCCGGCTCGTCGTATCCGAGAATCCCGAAGGAAATTTCGTCCACGCTTCTATCGTAAAATTGCCCGTCAGAGACGTTGCATCGATATCCGGCGCCGAGACAAATGTCGTCGCGCCATTCAGTGTCAATGCATTATTGAGGCTCCCCGAGCCGAAGCTCCCCGTTCCCGTCGCGATTGACGCGTTATTGGTATAGGAAGAAGCGTCGCTCGCCGTATCGCCGCTTGATTCATCGAAATGATAGAGCGCCATCGTGTCGGTATCGCTTGCGTAATTCATTATCGAAAGCCGCGACTCGGTATTCGATCCGTCAACCGTCACCCCCGAAGACGCCGTGTATTCCGCAGGCGTCGCGAAGTTCCAGGTTTCGGTAATTTCTCCATCGGCAAAAATGCTCCGGATCTGCCCCGAGAACAACAAATACGCGCCGGAAACGAGAAGCGCGCACACCAAAGAAAATCCGACATATTTCGGTTTCAAATGACGAACAGACCGCCACGAAAAATATCGGCGAGCCCGTCGCGAACGAAATGAATTGTGTTTTGATATATACCCTCCCACACGAGCGTCCAAAAAATTCTCGCCTTCCAAAAGTATACACCAAAAAACCAAAAAGTCCCAATGGATTGTAAAAACTCCGCACCGCCCGAATCTTCATCGTGACGGCGAATTGATGAAAAGGAATCAGGAATAAGGAATCAGGAATTAAGCCTCAAACAAAATCGTTTTCGTTTCCGATTTTTGCCTTATTCTTAATTCTTTATTCCTCATTCTTCCTCTCTATGACGCTCACGTTTTATCGACCTAATAATTTCCTTCCAAACAAGCAGAGCTCCACCAATTCACATTCCCCGCATTTCGGCTTCCGCGGGACACAGACCGCGCGACCGTGCGTGATGAGGTATTCGTTCACGTGAAGATATTCTTCGCGAGGAAAGAGTTGTTCCAAATCGCGCGCGATTTTTTCCTGTTCTTTTTCTTTCGTGAGTCCCATGCGCGGCGCGAGGCGCAAGACGTGCGTATCGACCGCGACGCCCGTAAATCTCCCAAACGCCTTCGCCATCACGATATGCGCGGTTTTCCTCGCGACGCCGGGAAACGTGAGGAGCGCGTCGAAATCATTCGGCACCTCCCCGTCAAACTTTTCAACCAAGAGCTTTCCGATCCCCTTGAGATACTTCGCTTTTGATTTGTAGAATCCCGTTTGATAAATATCGCGCTCGAGTTCTTCCGATTTCGCGTTCGCGTAATCTTGCGCCGTCCGATATTTCTTGAATAACTTCTCCGTCACGCGATTCACCCGCTCGTCCGTACACTGCGCCGAGAGTACCGTCCCCGCGACCAATTCCAAAGGATTCGACCACGCGACAAACGGCCCCGGCTCGGAATACATTTTTTTAATCCGCCCCAAAATTTCCCGCGCTCGAGCTTTTTGATTCATAGTGTTCCATTCATTGTTCTTCATTCTCCATTCCCCATTCTCAATTCCCCGCTCGTTCTTTCAACCATTTTTGTAATTTGAACCATTTTGTTTCGTGTTCGCGTCGGAGAATGATTCGCATTTGTGATTCCTCGCCCGAATTGTCGGCCGAGAGAAATCCCGGGGCGAAAACGGAAATCATTGTTTTTTCACCGGCGCCGATCGGCGCGCGAAGCTCAAAGTAGCCCTCGTTATTTGTCTCGGTCTCATCACCGCCGATTGACACGCGCGCGTCTCGAATCGGCGTCCCCAATTCATCCGACACCACGCCGTAGAACACTTTGGGACGATAGAATTTGGAAAGAATTCCGACCGCCTCCCGAGCATTTCCTTTCTCATCCCAGAGCGCGGTCGAACTCCCCGCGTGCGTCCAGTAGCTCACGCCAAACACATCCGGAACGCGCGCGAGCCGGTAGAGCGAATCTTCGAGCCACTCTGCCTGTTCACCCTCGCTCATCGCCCCGTGAATATCCGGGATCGGCGCGCCAAATTCCCCGAGAACGAGCTTCCCACCGCTTCGTCCGATGAAATCCTCCGCGTCGCGCGCGAGCGTCTCGGGTGTCTTTACATAGTGGTCCACCGTCACCGCGCCGCCCAACTTTTTCGTCGTGTCTTTGTCCATCACGAGCCGCGCCACATCGCCGTTCATCGAAAAGAAATGTGTCATAACCCGCTTCCCTGTTTTCTCGAACGACTCGTTCGCCGCCTCGTACTCTTCGACCAAAAAGTTTCGATATCCCGACACGTCACCCGTCTGCCGCGGATCCCCCGGACCGCCGTTTTCACATTCCGGACACGACGAAAACGCATCGCCGTCTTGGAAAAGATCCGGGTGTTTCAGAAGAAAAGATTTCATTTTTTGAAGATGTTCCTCGCGTGAAATACGCGAATACCCGAACCACTCTTCCCATCCCGAGAAGTTTCCGCGAAACCAAACGCGCAAATCGTGTCGCCTCGCCGCCTCAACCCACCGCGAAAGATACGGAATAAATTCCTCATCATACGGCGTCGCAATCGCGATGTGCGAAGCGCCCGTCTCGGCGATAGCCTTCACCTCTCGCTCAATCACTGCGTCATACGACGCGTCATGAAGCTTCTCCCGCGCCAAATCCCGCGAGTGTTTCATCGTATCAATCGACCGAAACGCCCAAAAGCTCGCCTCCGGCTTGGGGTACACCATAAGCTTCCCGCTTCCGGATGAAAGCACTCCGAGAAGCAACATCCCTCCCGCGCCAAGCACCGCAAAAACACCAAAACCAAAAAATATCCACTTCATGAATCTACAATATCACGGAGCAGTCGTATAACAAAAAGTTTTTCGAATGATACTAAATTACTCTAAAGACTTCTACCGTGCACGCCGAAACTGCAAAAAATAATTTTTCGAAAGCTTGCTCCGAGCCCAACGAGGAGCATGTGAGAAAAAATATTTTTTGCAGTTTCGGCAACTCACAAGATAGCAGAGATTAAAAATAAGCTGGTATAATATCAAAAATTCACCACCCACTCACCGGCTCCGTGATAAGTCCGCCGAAATACTCGGGTTTCAACTCGTACACGTCCGCGAAGGGATACGAGTCCACCTTGGTGTAGCGGTCGAGAAATCCGAAACTATCTTTGAGAAGTCGCCACGTCGAGTCACTGTCCGAGTTTGTCCGAACGACGATCCAGCGCGCCCACCGATCGGGGTTCTCAATCGCGCTCGCGTAGTAGGGTCCCGTTCCTTCGTGGATGAATCGACTCATCGGAAGTCCCGAAGAGAAAATGATAGAGTCATGCGACGCGGCGGAGATGAGGATGAAGCCCTCGCGCGGACCCGCGTTTTTCGCGAGCCATCCGGCAACTTCCGTCACGTTTTTCTGACTCGATCCCACGCGTCCGTCGTCAATCGTCACCGCGTCGTGACTTGAGAATTGGAAAAAGAGCACAAAGAGCAAAAGCCCGACGAGCACGGGACGAAGTCCCGCCGCCCGATGAACGAGATACCCGACAAAGATGGCGACCGACGGCATCATCATAATGCCATAGCGCACATTGAACCACGTATCTCCCGAGAGCCCCTGGATAAAGAGAACCGAATGTCCGAGATAGAGTGCCAAGATATTGAAGAAAAGCGGCGCGAACAACGCGAGTGTCGCAAACCGCGCCCGAGGCGCGATACGTCGATCAAAGAAAAGAAGCGCCGACCCGATCACGCCCAAGAAGAGCGCGAAGGCGTTTGTATTGTACGCGAGCGCGTAGAAATACATCTTTGCCGAGAGCAACCAATCGCCCTTGGTCGGAAGGACGCCCGCCGACGCGAGATCCAGTTGTTGCGTATGCGCCGAGTAGGGACCGAAGGCGAAGAAAAGCGGATCACCGAAAATAAGAAGATTCCACAGAAGCCACAGAAAAACCCCGAATCCGCCAAGTGTCGCAAAGAGCACAAATGTCCCCTCGGACTTCACGTACCCTCCGGACTTCCACACCGAGACGACAATCATCATCGAGAGAAAGAACAGGAGAAACCACCCGTCATATCGAACGAGTGTCGAGAACATCACGAAGAGAGCCGAGAGGAGCAAAAACGGGAGCTTCTTCCGCGTATACCAGAGAAGCAGGAAATAGACGGCGGCGGTCATCGTTCCCAAGAGCACGAGCTCTGTCATCGCGGTTGACTGAAGATAGAGAATGTTGAGGTTCGTTGCAAAGAGAGCGACGCCGACGAATCGCCCCAAAAGTCCCACGCCAAGCTCGCGCAAAAAAAGAAAGATGAGAACGCCGGTCCCGACAAACGCGACCATAGACCAGAGCGCCCCCGCGAGTCCCGAATGCCACATAAAATCATTCCAGATCGTGAGCGTCATCAAGAGGTGCGTCAAAGGCAACCACACACTCCCCAACTGCGCAAATCCGGGTCGAAGTCCCTCGACCACGCGCCGCCCGATATCGAGATGCGACCGCGCGTCGTTATAAGCAAGTCCCAAACCGTTCGAGTAATAGTGCAAAAACGCCCACACGGAAACCGCCGAGAGAACGCTCATAACAATCGCCGTCCCGTGCCGCTCAAAAAAAGCTCGAACGCCATCAATCCGTTCGCGCGAAATCGACCATTGGAATCCGAAGAATTGTTTTCCGGAGAATTTCATAGTGTACGATTTTTTTCACGGGCGAGAGAAACAAGAAACCCCGACGACCCCGCGACAACAAGCGTGACCAGAAACCAATAGTACGCCTCGGCACTCATACGTCGATTCATCCCAATTTGATACGCAAGCGATTTCGATCCCGATTCGTGGAGATACTGCCAGTTTCTCGCGAAGGTGTACTTTTGCTCTTTTCCGGAAAGCGCTTCGAGTTCCAAGACCTGTATTTGCGGCGGATTCGCGCTCGACGTGATCGCCCCGAGCGTATTCACGCCGACGGAATAAACGAAAAGCGCGCAAAAAACACCGAGAAAAACACGAGACTTCTTCCATTCCTCAAGCGCGATACTGATACCGATACCAAGCATCGCGTATGCCGGGATAAGATATCGCGACCCAAACGCCCACCCGCCCCACGGATCACCCCAGAGTGAATAGAGGAGGAGCGTCACCAAAGAAACGCCAGCGAGCACATTCAAAACAAGAAACTTCTTCTTCCGATACAGTAAAACAAATCCAAAAATTCCAAGCAGTATAACCGGAGTATATCGAAGAGTACCGCGATCGGGACTCACGAGATGAACATAGAGTCCGTTCAAAATATTTCTCGTCTCAAAAAAACCAATCGCTGTTTTCTCTTCTCTCTCTTCCGGCTTTTTTTCCGTGTGTTGATTGGGATCGGAGTCAAGAGCCAATCCATTCTCGGAAATCGCGGGAACATTCGGGAGCGTTCCGGAAAGCTGAAGTACCCCGCCGTTTACCGTTACGTTGTACCACATAAAAAGCAGAAGCGGGACCACGACAATCAATCCGGAAAAAAGTAGGAGCGGACGAGCCGTCATCGAAAAAGCGTCTCCGGACTCCCCTGCCTTCACCGATACGATACGCGCCAATGCCCACAGAGCAATCGGGATGAAGAGAAACGCATTCGGATTGTCGAGCGGTACGGATATGCCGATCAACAAAAACACCAGCGAAAGCGACCAAAAAGTATTCCAACGAAGCAATGCGTACACCGAAAAAAGAAGTAAAAACACGGAAACATGATGCTGGTAGAGTGTCGTCCCATAGGCAAATGCTGGCGTCCCGAAAAGAAACGTGAGCGCGCCAAGCGATGCCGCGTTCCTTCCGGCGCCAAGACGAAGCGCTATAGCTCGAACAAACAGAGCGTTTCCCGCCGCGAAAAGCGCGATCATGGCAATCGCCCCGACAACGGATGCTCCCAACAATTTCCCAGTGAAGTACCCGGGTATAAGGATAAACGAGAGGAACGGCGCGAAAAGCGAAACGAATTTCCCCTCCGGATTGAGAGCGAGGTCGGGCGTCGCAAGACGAGCAACCGGAAGCGAAAAAAAGAGAGATTCATCTTCAACGATAGAGTAGAGGAGCGCGAAACGTCCCCGCTCTGGAGACAGCTCAAGCGGACCCTCGGATCGCCACGTTTCCGTCGCCATCATTTCTTCCGCCGTCGGATTCCCCGGAAGCCCGCGAAGCGCGAACAAAAAAACAAGCGCCGAAAAACACAAAAGGAGCCACCCAGAAGAAATTCTACTGAACCCGAATACTTTCAAAAATACATTCATACAATAAAGAGAGATTTATGACCGCTTCCCAAGAAGAATTTTCGTATAAAACGCCTCAACTCGCCGCGCGAGATCATCCCAGGAGTGCCCTGCCGTAAAATCAATATTTCGCTTCCGCATCGCCGCTATCGTTTCGCTCTCTCTATTGTGGAGAACAAAGCGTATTTTATCCGCGACTCCCTCAGCATCCGAAACGGGAACCGCGTATCCGTTTACGCCATCTCGAATAAGTTCTTCCAATGCCGTATCTTTGGCGACAATACAAATACAACCCTGACTCATTGACTCGTGAACGGCATTGCAGTAGCTCTCCCACGACGCCATATGCGTATTTGCCAAAGAATGACGAAGAAGGTAGTACTTGTCAACTCCGTCAACGACACCGAGAAAATGAATTCGATCGGCAACGCCGAGCTTTCGGATTTCTTCGTCGAGTGTTTTCTTGTACGCTTCATCGGTAACGGGACCCGCAATCGCAAACGCGACACCGGGAACCTTCGCGACGGCGCGAATCGTTGTCAACTGATTCTTGATGGGATGGATACGCCCGACCTGAACCACATATTCGCCAAGCTCCTTCACCAGCGTTCGAATACGATCGCTCGCCAACCGCTCAATATCGGAATACACTTCCTTCTCGATGCCGTTTGGAATCGTCTCGACGATATCGCGACGAACACCGCTCTTGATCGTTTCTTCGGTTTCCCATTCCGAAACGGATCGAAGACCATCTACCGAACGGTTAATCAAGAATGTCCCGATAAATTTCTGATACAGACGCTTCGATATTCTCTGAAATCGCGTAAATGTCCACCAGCCGGGCGTATATCCACCGTGAGGAATAAGAAAAACGGCGCGGCGCGTCCGGCGAATCATTTTCAAAAACAGGAGGAGTGACAGCATCCAACTGTGCGGAAACACATTGAAGTTGTGAAGACATACCGAACCCGACCGTCGCCAATCAATATCCGGAACAAATCCGTACCAACGCCATCGGTATCGGCGAATGGAAAGTCCGCGAATCTCCCCCGTACTCGGTAGCGAATGAGGCGCGTCCGGCGTACTCGTCGAGGTATGAATCACCACCTCCCACCCCTGTGTCGCCAGATAGGAATAGATATTCAAGATATTCGTTTCGATACCGGCAACGACCGGATAAAAAAACTTCACCACGACATCAAGCCGCTTTTCTTCTTTCGAGAGTTTGGTCACATTGGAGTTCATACATCTTTCTCTTATGAATTATCGTGAAGACTTTTCTTTGCGGAAATACCGATAACGATCGGATACCGATCATCATTTTTTCGAAGCTCTTCTGTGGAAAGTTCCTCGGCGGCAAGTCCCACCCAAAACGCTTGACCCGAAAGCACATTGCCAAATGTCGAAATGCGGAGCGTCTCTCGATCAAAGTATTTCCCAAACACATATCGCGCCGACGCCTTCGTGAATCTCCAATACGCAAGCTCGGGTTCAGCGGCGACACCGAGGGATGATACGGTCGCAATCAGTGTGCCACCCGGCTTCAAAATTCTCACACATTCGCGTATCGCCGCTTCAAAATCATCAATCACGCCAAATGTGTGCGTCGCGATAATCGTATCAAACGTATCATCGGGTATTTCCTTTCGCATATCGCGGAGATCGGCAAGGATCGTCGCGTTTGTGTTATTTCGATCAATGTCAACCACTTCGCTCTTTGTCACCCGATCTTCGCCGAATCGTTTTGTATAAGCGCTGTCCGTCACCTCAAGACACTTCCCGCGAATATCGAGTTTGACTCCGTCGAGAAAACGTTCGATATAGTACCGATCAACAGGCGTCCCCCGATCGTACCCGAATTTTGAACTGATAGGCTCAAGTTTTCGCATGGGAACGGGAAAGAGAAAATACCCGGACTTCGGTCGAAGCATTCGCATCAGTCGAGCGCGAACGGGTCCGAGAACTTTGAGAAGAGTATTTCGCATATTCATAAAAATTTTCCAATAATTTTTTTTACCAGTCTTCGAAAGAGTATCGCCGCGTCCGTGTGAATCGCGCCGAATTCTTTCAATGTGTGCGTCCGATCGACGCCGATACGCGGCACGGCGAGAAGATCGGTCTTGGTCGAAAGAAATCCGTCATCCATAGAGAGCGCCAAATCATACCCAGCGTCCCGTATGATGCGCTTCGCCGCGTCCGTATACCGTCCCCGCGGATAGGCGAAATATCGGACGGGAACGCCGAGTTCGGCTTCGAGTTTTTTCTTGGCGTTTGCCGTCTCCTCGAAAATCCTCTCCGGCGTCATCGCCCAAAAATCTCCGTGCGTCGCGCTATGACACCCGACTTCCCATCCCGAGGACATCAACTCTCGGATATCGGCGACATTCAGAAATTCTCGTCGCGTCCCCAATTCCGCGAGATCCGCGCGCGGAGAATCGGAAAGGATGAAACACGTCGGACGAATCTTCTTTTCCGCGAGAAATTCCTTCACGTCGAGAATATCTCGATAGCCATCATCAAAAGTCAAAACAAACGAAGGTTGTTCAATCACACGTTTTCCGTAAAGAAACTCAACCGCCTCCGAAAGAGAGATGGGTCGGTATGTCGAGAGAAGCGCCTCGATCTGGACTCGAAACAGTTCCGGATCGATACTGAAACGCCACGCGTCTTTTGCAATGCTGTGGTAGGAAAAAATCACCAGCTTGTCTCGACGGCGCGGGAAAAAAACATCCGAAATCCGAAGAAATGTATATACAATTCGACGAACACGAAGTGACATGGAAGATCCGAAAGAAAACATATCGACGCGATTATTATGAGTGGAGAACCTTGGAGCTCGATGCGGGTGACCATGTTCCTTGTTGTTCGCGAAACCGAGAGAAAAAGCGGAGATATAACATAATACCCACATACCACGAGAGTGCAAAGGGGTGTATTAGAAAAAATTTCGAGAAATACCTCACCAACAATGACTTCGGATACCGGTATTCTTCCGAAACCGCAATTCGTCCGAATTCGCGAAAAAAAAGCGCTTGCGAATCCGTAAATCTCCGGCTCTGTTTCTCGTGATCCCGCAGCGTTTCCGGCACGCGAATGCGAACCGCCGCGGTCGACACGCGAGCATATCGAAACCCTCGCTGTTTGGCAAAAAGATACGAATACGCATCCTCGCCGACACTTTCTTTGAACCGAAGGATGGGGAAAAGGCGACTTGAAAACGCGCGGGCCGCGCCATGGCACGCATAGATATTCTCTCCCCGCCTCCACTCGGCAAACATCCGTCGCTTCAATTCATGACTCGCAAAAATCGCCCGACCGGTCATCGTCTTCGGCGGAAGTGCCAAAAGTTCCGAAGATACCAGGTCCGCGCCGGAACGAACCGCGCCGACCATTTTCTCGAGCACCTCGTCTCCGACAAGCGCGATATCGGCATCGAAGAGTACCACCGCGTCCGCGCGACCCCGGGCGGCATCAAAAATTTCATTCAGTCTTGTCGCCTTTCCTTTTCGCTTTCCGTCACCTCGAACCGAAACCGCGCGAAACTCATATCGCTTCGCGATATCCGACGTTTCATCCGTGCTTCCATCCGACACGATCACGATTTCTTTCAAGACAAAACTCTCACACCGTTGTCTCAGGATATCTTCAAGCAAGAAAGCGATATTCGCTTCCTCGTTGTATGCCGGTACGCCCACGATAACGGTAAATGGTTTCATATCACTCGTTCATCATTTGAAACAGAGATCGCCTCAAACATCAATTTACTCGACACATTCCAATCAAACCGCTCCGCCCATTCGCGCGCGCCGCGATTCATACCGAGCCGGAGCTCGCGATCGCGAATGAGAAGCAGCATTTTCTCGGCAAACGCGTCCGCGTCGCCATAGGGAACGAGAAAACCGGAGTGCGGATTCTTTACCGAATCGCGCAATCCCGGCACATCGGAAGCGACAACCGGCGTCCCGCACGCGTTCGCCTCGATCGCGACAATGCCCCACCCCTCCATCATCGACGGATTGATCAGCATCCATGCATCCTGAAGAAGCGCTTTCTTCTTTTCTTCCGACACGTGACCGACAAACCGAACACGCTCGCTCCCAAGGCGGAGCTCCTCAAACGCCAAGCGTTTCAACGCGGATTCTTCATCGCCGTCTCCGGCAATAATGAGTTCAGCCTCCGGTCGCTCGGCGATGACTGATCGAAACGCGCGAAGTAACACATCGATCGACTTGTATGCTTTTAACCTCCCGAGATACAGAATAGTCGGTCGATCGGTTTTCCGCTCGGACGGAACAAACTCATCGAGATGAACTCCGGGGTGGACGATACGAATGCCCGCTTTCCCGATACCGAGCGCTTCCATATCTTTCCGACTCGACTGCGACACCGTCACGAACGGAACCCGCGCGTACACCAAGGGCATCAGCGTTTTCTCGAGAAAGCTCGCGAACATCGCCAAGGGCTTCGGCAAAAATCGGAAGAACACGTCTTGATGCACGTGATGCAACAGGCAAACGACCGGTTCCTTGACATAGAATGGCGTAAAAAACGGGATGCCGTTTTCGCAATCGAGAATCACATCGTACTTCCCGCGAAACCGAGTGAAATAATACACGAACGCCCATGCGTAGACCAGGTAAAACCCGCCTCGACGCACAATGCGGATACCGTCTCGCGTCTCGTGCCGAGGAGACTTCCCGTCATTGCCGCAGAACAACGTAACCGTATGCCCTTCCGATACCCACCGCTTCGCGATTTCCTCGACATACACTTCCGCGCCGCCGCTATAGGCGTGTCGCGTATCGCGCCAGTTAAAAATGAGTACGCGCTTGCCGATTGAAGATAATTTTCCTTCCGGAGAACGCCCCCGAAAGGCGCCGAGGAAATCCCGATACGCCCGACCGAAGAACTGAAAAGACGGTTCCGAAAAATGCAAGAATTCGAGAAGCACCCACCCAAAAAAACTCGAGAGGAAGACTACCCACACGACACCGTCGAGCGACCAATGAAGCCGATAGATACCCACCGCTTCCGCAAGCGACATACAAAGCGCCGCAAAGACGAACACATACCGTTTGCGCGCGAGATGATACGTCACAATAATGGTCGAGAGTGTGAAGAAAGCGATCGCCGCGGTATACATCGGAAGGAAAGATGCGATTTGGAGAATTTTTTCGCCGAACAGCAATGTGGCAAACGTCTCTCCGAAAAATCCGAACACGAGCACGCTTCCCGTGACTATAATCGCCGAAATCGAGTAAATAATTCGAAACACGCTCTTCGTTCCCTTTCCCAATCCTCGGTTTCGTCCGACAAAGGTCACCATGAACATATTCGGCATAATGCCGAGAAAGAAAATCACCTTGCCGACCAAGGACAGAAGCGCGTATTCCCCGGCATTCCGCTCGAACATAAAGTGCTTCGCCAAAAGCACGTCTACCGTGGTAAAGAGAGCGGTCGATATCGTCACGAGAATCGCCGCGGAAAAAAATTCGACCGGAAACGCCTTTGACGGCTTGGGATTGGCGAGAGACGGAAGCGCCGAGGGAATAAAAAGAAACGAAGCAAACGCCGAAACGAGAACGCTTATCGGAATCGCAAAATAAACGATATCTCCCCATCCCGCGGCGATGAATATGAAAGCGCCCAAGAGTTTCACGGCGGATTCAACCAGAGAGACCACGGCCGCCGCCCGAAACCGGAGCGTCCCCTGGAGATATCCGAAGTTTCCAAACGCGATCAGTCCGCCAGCAAGAAGCGGAGCGAATGCCGTCAAAAGGGGGAGCTCGTCAATGTGAAAAAATCGCGAAAGCGATGGCACCGCGAAGAGCCATGCCGCCATGGCGAAGACGGAGGCAATAAGCCCGAAGCGCATCACGGACGCCCAGAACGCTCGCGCTTCCGACTCGCCCTTCTTGGCGAAAAGATACGAAGATTCACGATTGATGGTCGTCGCGAACGGATTGATGAAAATGAGCGCGAGATACCAGAGCGTATTGAGAAGCATAACCGCGCCCAGCATTTCAAATGAGAGCGTGCGACCCAAAAACGCGTTGAACAAAAAATTCAAAACATTGGAAACGAACATCGCGACTACAAAGAATCCTTCCGGCGACCGCGCGAAACGAAGCGCCGCGTTCACCCATTCGCGACGGAACATCCCGCGCCATGCGTCACTCGAAGACATACCGGAAAAAAGCGTTCGCGCGCGCCGCCCGAAAGAACCCGCTCTCGAAACCGGCGCAACCGAAGCGGAGGCAATCGTGACAAATCCCTTTTGAATATTTCCGACAACGGCGCTCGTCGCACGCGAAACAAAACGACCAAGCGCGACAAAAATTCCCTCCGGAGATATTCGAATCGCCTCTTCCGGTCGTTCGTCCGAGATCAAGCTTTCCGTTTTCTTTTTTTTGAAAAGATGCAGTCCGTGCGTCGTTTTCTCCCAATAATGCGGCTTCGCAAAAAGTTGATACGCCGCCATGATGGCCGCGACCGACACGAGGAGCCAGTAGAACGGAATGAGAAATACCCACTTCATAAGACTCCATTTCTCGCGCTTGGCGCATCCGATCATGTAGTAGTACATCGCGAGAAAATTGCCGAAGACGAGCGACACGACCGCCATATAAAAGACGATATTCGGATAGAACGCCTCAATGGTCGATCCGACAACGGGGCGAAACGCGAAATACACAATCGTCTGGAGCCACAGGATCGGATTGATGAGCATAAACGCGATCTTCCCGCCGACGATAAATTGAAAAAGCAACGCGTGAATGCCATTCTCTCGGAAAAATCGGATTGGGTCGCGCATATGGACAAGGTAGGTTTGCATATACCCCTTGATCCAGCGCGACCGCTGACGGATCCAATTTCCCACGCGACTGTTCGCTTCTTCGAGCGTCACCGAATCGATGATTGCCGTCCGATACCCCCTGGTAAAAATACGAGCGCCCAAATCGCAATCTTCGGTCACATTGAAGGGATCCCATCCTTCAAGTGAGAGGAGATCCTCGCGACGAAAATGATTGCTCGTCCCGCCGAGCGGAATCGACGTGGCGACCGACTGAAGTCCCGGAAGCGTGACATCAAACCATAGGGAGTACTCGGCGGTAAAAAGCCGCGTCAAAATATTTTGATTCGCGTTGAAATAATTGAGCTTCGCCTGAAGACACCACACGCTTCTCGGAAGCGTCCGGAATCCGAGATACGCTTTCTTGAGTTGCAAGGGATCGGGAATATCCTCGGCGTCATAAATAACGACATACTCGCCTCGCGCCATCGAAAGTCCGTAGTTGCACGCCTTCGGTTTGGTCTTCGGTTCCGAGTGAGGTACAACAACAACGCGGACATAGGACGGGAGCTGCATCGCTCTCGCCGCGGCGATCGTTTCTTCGTCGTTTTCTTCAAGAAGTAGGAGCGCCTCGAGTTTTTCTTTGGGCCAATCGAGTTTCTCGATCGCCTCCAAAAATCCCGGCAGAATATGCGCCTCGCGATAGAGTGGGCACAGAATAGAGTAGATCGGAAGATCCTCATTCCGAAGATCGGAAAGTTCTTGTTCCGTAAACGAGACCTCCGGCGGTTTTTTGAGACTCCGCGCAACAAAAAACACGTTGAAAAGCACGTCGAAAAAATAGATGGCGGTCAAAAGAGCCGTCACCGAAATAAGCGTCTGAAGCGGAAAAGCAATGACGCCGACCGCAAAAATGACCGCGAGAAATCCCGCAAACCACTTCTGCCACGAAACAAACGTGTGAAGCGCGGAAATATCATGGGGAAGCGTCGAATGCGTCACGAATCGCTTTCCCTTATGAGCGACACCGGCGCCAATCATACCGACTCGATTCCCCTCGCCCCTCCCTTCCGGGTGAATGCGAAGCGGTGGTCGACCACGAAGTCGAAGCTTTACGGCATTCCATCCGATTTCACGAATCGCTTTCCAAAAAACGATTTTCGATTCGCCCGCTTTTCGCTCGGCGAAGAAGATATCCTCCCCGCCAATCACGTATCCGTAATTGCGCGCCGAAAGAAGGAACTCCAAATCAAACGTCCACGGATCGGGAGCGATGCGAACTTCTTTCGCGATGCGCGCGCGAAACACTTTCATACCCGACTGCACGTCGACGTCGAGGTTGTGCAGAAATTTCGAGAAAACAAGCGCAAATCCGCGACTCAAAATTTTCCGAAGCACACTCGTCTCCCGTTCGATGCGATTCGCCACCACGATATCGAAACCGCGATTGAGCTTTTTCACCATCTTAGGAAGCGCCTCCGGCGGATACTGCAGGTCAGCGTCGATCATGGCTATCTTCTCGTACTGCGCGTATTCGAATCCCTCAAGAATCGAATACGCCTTGCCTCTCTTCCCTTTTTTGGAAAAGAAAAAGACAGGATATGTGTCGCGAAGCTTGGATACTTCGGCACGCGTCCCATCCATTGAGTGATCATCTACGACCAGTATCTCATATTCAATGTCGGACTCTCGAAATGCGCCGTCAAGACGACGAATCAGATCCGCTACATTGCCCTCCTCGTTCAATGTCGGTACAATTACCGAGAGTCGCTCCCGTTGCATGAACACCTGTCGCGGACAACCGTTTCAACAACAAGGAAAACAGAAAGACCTCCATCTCTTTCATTCCCGGATGAAACAAAATCAGCGTGCCCGAAAAATAGACGATTGAACATCAATCGTATTCCTCGGATCACATCCTGTCAACATTGACAAAAATGGGGAGAATATTTCATTTCGGACACACCAACTCAAAGAGTCTCCGATCCTCATCCGTCAATGCTGACTGTTGTTCGCCGACCGACGGATACATAATGGACGAAATTTCGGTCGCGTGATCGACGCCGAGCGCGTGTCCCATTTCGTGAGCGAGAATGAGCACCAAATCCGCGTGATCGTAGAATTGAAACACGTCGATACGCGCGCCCGCCTCGTCCCGAGTATAGAGTCCGGTGGTAAATTCTTCGCGCGTCCCGAATACCTGATTGTATGAGTCTACCGTAATATTGAGCATACTCCCCAAACGATTAAGGCTCCCGGCGAGCGTATTCACTTTCCCTGAGAGAATATTGAGAGAACGGGATTCTTTCTCGAGAGACGCCTTCTCATCACTCATATCATCGCGCTTTTCCTCGAGATCGGAGGCTTCCCGCTTCAAAGCCTTCCGCTCATCTTCCAACTCCTCGTATTCGTCCGCCGGAGCGCCGCCCTCGGCATTCCACTCGGTGACTTGCTGCTCATACGTTGCAAGCCGATCATGATATTGCTTCACGCGGGATTCATACTCCGCGAGGCGCTTTTCATACCGCTTCACATCGGCTTCGTACATCGCTTTTTCTCTCTCGAATTCTTTTTGAGCTGCTTCATATTCGCGCCGAAGCTTCTCGTAACTCGCCTTCTTGGATTCGATATCGGATGATACCTCCTTGAGGGAGTCTGTCCGCGCCTGCCGATTGTCAAAGACCAAGTTCACCGGAAGCGCTTCGCTCTCGGCGCTATTACTCGACACAAACAAGTCCCGTCCGAGTCCCATCTCCCACACCGCCTCCGCCTCGCGAAGCGCCGACAAAAATTCCATTTCCGACATATGGAAATTCGGATCGAGAGAACCGACACGATACTCGATCGGGAACCGACACGAATCGTCGAGCGCCGGAATCACCCGCGACAACACCTCACGCGATGACTCAAAAGTTGGAGCCTTCCCCGTCTTCATCGCCAAAACCACCGCGAATACGGAGAGAAAAACAACGAGAGAAAGAAATATATTTCGAATGAATCGAAAAAGAAAAATCATACGTCAAATATCACCGGTCAAATGTCACTTGCTTGTCCTCCCACTCAAAATCATGCTACCATATTGGTACTATGGAGCAACATCAAGAACAGACGAACAAAAAACTTCGCATCGGTTGGTTCACCTTCACCTGTTGCGAGGACAGCACAGTGATCTTTACCGAGATTATGAACGATCACTTCGAAACGTGGCGCAAAGTCCTCGACATTCGTCACGCGCGCGTCCTCCAAACCAAAAACGTCCTCGACGAACTCGACGTCGCTTTCGTCGAGGGCGCCATCAACTCCGCCGAACAAGAAGCGAAGCTCAAGGAGATCCGCGAAAAATCCACAAAGCTCGTCGCGATCGGCGCCTGCGCCTGCACGGGGATGCCGAGCGCCCAACGAAACGCCTTTCCCGCGGAACTCAAAGACAAAATAAAATTCCTTCTCGACCGCTTCAATCAGGGCGAAAAGGTGAAGAAACTCGACGAAGTGGTCACCGTCGACGAGCGCGTCCCCGGCTGTCCTATGACCGAAGCCGCCTTCCTCACCGTCGTCACCAAAATGCTCGTCGAGTTTGGAATCGTGCCGAAAGAATCTTGAGTAGATTGTTTCCGATTTCAAAAACTTTTCATTTTACATTTTGAATTTTGCATTTTCTCTCCTATGCATCAAATATCCGAACTCAGTCAGTTCAGCATCGAAGAAATCACCAAGGTCGAAGGGGCGGCCGGGTTGAACGTGTTTATCGAAAACGGCGCCGTCAAAAAAGTTGAATTTGCCATTAAGGAATTCAAGCGCTTCTACACGCACGCAATGGAGGGAAAACCCATCGCCGCGATTCCCCAGCTCCTCGCGCGCATTTGCGGCACCTGCTCCAACGCGCACCTGGTCGCAAGTATCGAAGCGGTCGAGAAGACGCTCGGCATCATACCCTCCGAGCAAACGATGATTCTCCGCACCCTCACCTATCACGGACTCATCATCCGCGATCATGCGCTCCATCTCTACCTCTTCTGCCTGCCGGATATGTTCGGTAAGGACTCCCTCCTTGGCTTCGACGATGACGATCCCGTACAACACCAGCTCCTCCACGACGCCTTCGCCGTGAAAGCTGCCGGCAATCACCTCGCGATCCTCGTCGCGGGACGAAGCGTCCACGCGCCCTTCCCTATGCCGGGCGGCTTCGGAAAAATTCCCGAGGCAAAAGCAATCGCGGAAGTAATTATAGAGCTCGAAAATATTCGCCCGGCAGTGCTCCGCCTCATCAAAGTCTTCACGGATGATCCGTCATCACTCATTCGAAAGAGCAACTACGCCGCCCTCAGGAATCCCAAATTTTCCTACCTCGAAGGCGACCTCTGGGATATGAAGGGCTTCGTCGTAGATGAGAAGGGTTATCGCGACCACCTCGAACACGTCGTCCTTCCCTACTCCCAAGCCTCCGCCTACACCTTCAAGGGCGAAACCTATCGCGTGGGCTCCATCGCGCGCCTCAATATCAACAGTTCCGGCCTCCACCCTCGCACCAAACACGATGCCCAAGACGCGCTGAAGCTTTTCCCTTCCGACAATATCTTTCACAACAATCTCGCCCAAGCGATCGAAATCCTCCACTCGGTCGACGAGTCCATCGATCTCTTGAAACAAAAAACGTTTGTCCCCGAGCCTCCGCAAAAACTCGTCCCCAAAGCGGGAGTGGGTGTCGGCCTCGTCGAGGCGCCCCGCGGCGCGCTCTATCACAAGCTGGAAGTCAACGACAAGGCGATAGTCGAGCGCGGCGAAGTCGTGGTCCCCACCGGCCAAAACCAAATCGCGATCGAGCTCGACCTCATTCAATTCATCGGCGAGCATATGGATATGGAAGAGTCACAGATGAAACTCGAATGCGAAAAAATCATCCGCGCCTACGACCCCTGCATGAGTTGCGGCGCCCACTTCCTCGAACTCAAGGTAAGCAAAAATGGCAAGCCCTTGAAGAAAATAATTTCAAAACCCATCAAGAAAACTTCACCAAGAAAACACACCCACCACCATCACGGATAAGGACTATCAAATTCGGACAAGAAAAAACACCCTCTTCACATCGCTAGGGGGTGTTTTGAAATTTCCTTACTTTCTAATCACTGCAAACAGACAAGGAGCGTTTGCAACTCATCCACAATCAGAGACTCCTTTTCCTCACAATAGGAACAGCTCTGTATATGATCGTATATATCACCTATATCATGTGGGTCACCCCATCCAGGAGTTGTAAATTCACACGTCTCATACAGCAGCGCTAGGAGTGTCCATGGCTCATTCGGATATTCTTTACGAAGAGCCTTCAACGTATGAGGATTTATTTTCACCGTATATCTCCTTAAGAGAACTTTGCCAGTCCCAGAGAAATATCCCGAAGCGCCGTTTTCTCGGCAATACCTTCCGGCACACCGAGAATTTGTGGTTCGAAGGACGGGTCGAGTTTCTTCGCAAGAAGCAAGAGCGTCGAGAGATCGTAGTCATGCGCCGTCACCCCGGCATTGCGGGAGCGCGCGACGTCATCAACCGAAATCCACGCCACCTCATCGAGTCCCCGAACCGTGTCGAGGATAACCCATTTTCCCCGCTTTGGCAAGTCTATTTCATTGGGATCCTCCACCACAAAGCAGATCTCGGGAAAAGCCTCCCGCAATTTCGGCACGAGCCTTACCGGGAGCGAATCCCCCGCCATATCCGGATTCCCAAACACCGATACCGACAACGTACCCTCTTTTTTCCTCACGAAATCCTTTGCATTCTTCATAACCATATTCGAAAAAGGAACCTCCGAACGCGACCGCACACGCTCGCTTCGTTTTTATTTTTTATTTTTCGTGCGCTGATTGATTGGCAAAGGCGATACTCTTGAGAGTATAGGCGCGCAAATGAACCGCCGCGCGTTCCGAGAGGACTTCGCACGGGACGCCCCAGTGGATGGAGATCCACTTACCCGGCGCGAGGAGATCGATATCGATATCCGCCGCGAGATCTCGAATGAGGCGACGAGAAACAGGCGTACCGAGCGAGAATATTCCCCGCTCATCTCGGAGGAGCGGCTCGGTCAACACATCGACAAAGGGACCCGAAACCGCGACGACCTTCCCCCAGCTCACGATGCATTCGGCAGTCGCGCTCCAGTCATCATCCTTCAAGAGTTCGTGAGTCGTCTCGCGCCAAACATTGAGTACGTGAAATGAGTGATGTGGGAATCCGCCGCGCGTTACCTTCTTTCCAATCATATCAAAACGCTCGCGCCCCGTTTTCTTTTTCACCTCAAGCGCGTCGAGCAATCCCAGATATTTCCCGGGCGAGAACGAATCAAGCAACCGATTTCCCAACCAATACGCCTCGACCACTCGATCATCAAACGGATCACGAATGCCGTTTCCCTCCGCGATGTGAAGCAAATATGGATACAGATTCTGAAACTTTTGAAGAATCGCCGAAAGTCGCGGGTCACTCTCGCCCGCGTCCAAGTACTCCTTCATCGTCCCATTGGCATCCGGTCCGCAGTAGTGCAGCCGATTGGGTCCAAACGCATACCGACTGCATCGAAAGATTCCATCCATAGAAAAAAGAGGGGAATAGAAGGTGGGGAGGAAGTAAAAACCTCTTTCACTGTAGAAGAGAAGAAGAAAAGAAGCAAAAAAATACCAACTAAAAAACGCGTTCTAGTTGGTAATTCACAAAATTTTCCGAATCCTTACAGAACCTCACAAAGCTCATCTCGCTCTCGAAGAGCCCTCTGAGCATCCTGACGAAGCCGCTCAACCTCATCAACAAGCGCTTTGACAATGCGCGCCTCTGCGCCCAACTGAACCTCCCATGCCCATAGGATATTATAGAGATTTATCCTCTCTGTAATATCCACATGTTGATTTCCAGCCCTGTTGAGAAGTATCCGATAGTCATCAGACCAAACTACCCCCAGTCCAATGTTTTCGAAAATAGCCTTTACATGAGCCGATCGAGCATCTCTAAGTCTCGATAGTGACCTCTGGTACAAAGAGCTTTCCACAACTCACCTCCGCTTTCATTACGTTTCCAAGGGACAAATCCCTGATCCAAGAAGACTCAATTCCCTTTTGAGATTTCTCATTCTCTCCAATGAAAAAGCTTCTACAAGTGACGCTTCATATCTCTCGATAAGTATCCTAATCTCGTCACCAAGAGCATTTCGAAACTCAAGGCTCTCGCCTCCAACAACAGCTCCTCGTAACCGTAAAACCAATAGGACAAGTTCCATCCCTTCTGGTGGACATGAATCATTGAGAGGGATCATGGGTTTCCTTCCTCCTAAATTGGTAAAGAAAATTGAAAAAACAAAAAGAGCATCCGAAGAATTTTCTTGGGGTTCTCTTTTTTCACTATTTTGAGAATACATCAAATTGTCAATTTTGTCAAACTTTTTTGTCCTTTTCCCCGTCGAGTTTGCGCACGATATCGCGCATCGTCCAAACGCCGACCAAGAGAAGCAGTCCGAAGACAACCTTGAGCATCGATGAAATCATCGCATACACCTGCGTCTCCGAAAAAAACTTCCCAAGCGACTCGGCAAGGAGCAACACAACCAGCGCCGCCAAAAAAAACTTATACGAAACATCCAATTCCTTCTCCACGCGCCACACAATGCCCGCGGTAAACACGAGAGAAAGAAACAAAAGAAAAAGCGTCGCGAGATCAGCAACGAGTGTTACGAGCGTGAAATCCATCGTCATACATGGTCCACCTCCTTTCCCTTTTCCGATCGGAGAAGCCCATGCCCCGGGAAGTCTCGCTCAGTAATATGCTTTCTCGAATGCAAATAGAGCCAATACTCCCGCGCAAAAAGGAGGAGAAGGAGCAACGAGAAAAGAAGCGACCACAGAGATGCCCAGCCCAAAAATCGCGTCGCGTCATTCCATGTCACCAGCATACCTCCACCCAAGTTAAAAAGCGGAAGCTCAACCACGCGGAATGGAACTTCCGCGACAACGCTCATCCCGCCCGCGCGAAGTGTCGCGGAAATATGATATTCTCCCGAACGCCACGTTCGCGAAACGGGAACCTCCTCCGCAAAGACCACTCCCTTTCGAAAAATTCCCGACCGAGAAGCCGTGTACACTTCGTCATTCTCGGGATCGCGAACGATGTAGATTATATCACCGCTTCGCCCTTCGATATCGCCTCGTATCGCTTCGATCGAAAGTGTCGTCTGAAGCGTTCGCCCCTGAAACACCCAGTTTCCCGTATTCTCAACATCGAGTATCGGAGTCAAAAACGGCGCGGACGGCAGGCCTTCAATGAGGCGGGGCGGCTCGGGAGACTCGGGAAGCGGAAGCTCGGGAGGTGTCCGATACGTTGGCGTCGACGCGCTCGCGACTGGACGCTTTTTCTTTTTTTTACTTCCTCCGCCATCGTCATCATCATTATCATCTCCAGCCGCTTCCATGGAAAGAATGGTAAGCGAAAGCGTATCGCTCGCCGTCTGAAGTGGAAACAAGGGATGCGTCACCGTCACGGTAAGGGTATATGTCCCGAGAGGCAGCGCTGAAACCGGCGTCCATTCCCAATAGCCGTTCACATTGGTCGAAAGCAACGCGTAGGTCGATGTCGCCCCCACAATCGCAATTGACACACTCGCCGTCGGCATATTGCTCGTTCCCGTAATAACAGGTGTCGTATCCGACACGGACACACTCCCGAGACCCATGACATTCGTATCGGCAACCGTCACAATATCAAGTGTCGGAGTGAGCAACTCCAGACATCCGGAAGGTGTCGTCACCGACACCGCAACCGATGAAGCGACACCCGGATCCATAGGACCGTACGCGACAACCACATACGAATAGCTCGTACTCACGGCGACACTCGTATCATCATATTCCGAATCAACAAGCCCCGAAACCAGAAGCGCGCTGTCTCGATAGACATCAAACGTTGTCGCGCCGCTATCATCCCCCCAATCAAGCGACACAAAGAGCGTGCCTGCAGGACATATCGCCTCGGCAACAACGACCGGCGCCGAAGGCGGCGGTGGCACCACCGCCGACACCGTCACGTCATCCGCAAACGAACTCCACCTTTCGCGAAAATTGGAAATGGAAAATGAGGGTCCCCACAAAAATCCAAGGAGCGCGTACGCAAGCAGCACACTTCCCGTCACCCACGCGTGCACGCGAACAAAAAACCTCACCCGTCGCCATCGCGCCTCCCTCTGAATTTTTTGTCGCTTTCGCTCCATATGAACATTATAACAGAACACGGGGAAACAGCTCGTAAAAAAACCGCCACGGAAAAACGCGTGGCGGAAAGTTTCAACAAGTATCAACGTTTCGGAAACAGAACAACATTGGAAGAACGGCACCCGTCCCGCTCCATTGGAATAGAAAGAAGCAGTTCTTTCTGAATTCCAAATACATACCGACCAAACATTTTATACATTTCTAAAACAGAACGAATCCTCCCGTCATCCCGAATAACGCACGCAAAAATCGGCTTCGGACATCCGTTCACAAGAGATATTTTCCGGCTGACATACCATACTCGACCGGACCACGAAACGTTGAGTGCGACATCCTCCGGATAATAGAAAATGAATCGAGCAACCACCTCATAAAAGGAGTCTCCGCAAACAAACCTACTTGGCACGCCCCGCAAAAAAGCGACTACTTCGTACGGACCCCTATGCTCCACGCACAGCGTTTTCATTTTTTCTCTCCTCTATTAAAGAACTCAGAAATCACACAAGCGGCACGCGCACCGTAAAGTGCGACCCCACACCTTTGATACTCTCGACCGTGATGTCACCCCTCATTTTCCGAGCAAGCTCCCGCACGATCCAGAGCCCCAGACCCGTTCCAATAGCGATTTTCACCTCATTTTTCACTCCCCCGAAAGATTTTTCAATACGTCCTTCAGCCGAATCGAAGCGATACCGACCACGCGATCCGCGCCACCGTAATAAATAAAAATTTTCCCGCCTTGCAGAGTCGCTCCGCACGGAAAAACGACATTCGGAACGATACCAACCTTTTCATATTCCATTTCGGGTTCAAAGAGCGGCTTATCGCTCCGCGCCAAAACCTTCTCCGGAGAGACGAGATCGAGAAGCGCCGCCCCCAAACGATACACCGATCCGTCGCTCGACACACCGTGATAGAGAAGAAGCCATCCGGCGGACGTCTGCAATGGCACGGTATTGAGTCCGATCTTCTGATCGTCCCACATTCCCTTTCGCGGCAAAATAAACGGTCCCTGCGTCAACATTTTTCCATTTTCAAAATCCAGATCATCAAAAAAATTGATGTCTATGGAAGGTTGTATCCGATGAAGCACAACGTATCTTCCGCCGATTTTTTCGGGAAACACACAGGCGTCCTTATCGTCGATTCCGGGTGGAGAAATCAGTTTCGGAGTCGACCATTCCTTCCATCGCTTGGCGAGGAAATCTTTGCGCGCGATCGAAGTGAGCGCCACTCGAGGCGGATTCATTCCGTCAACCGCCGTATAAAACATATAGATCGCGTCTCCAATACGCGTGAGCCGCGGATCCTCGCACCCGGAATATCCGCCTCCCGCCCGCATTTCAAACGACTCTCGCGGCACATAGGCGGGCTCGATACCCCGCTCGTCAATCGAAACTCCATCGCGACTCGCGGCATACCCCAAAACCGACGCGTCGTTGTTTGAAAGCGCGCGATACAAAATATGTGTCTTCCCACCTTCTCGGATCGCCCCGGGATTAAACACACCCCGCGCCTCCCACGCGTGATCGGAAATCGGAGCGAGCACTGGATTATTCGGTACGCGTTCAAAAGAAATCCGCCGTTGCTTGGAAAGCATACTCCGAAAAAATTTCTTCGCGTCGCAACTCGCCACCGCGCACGTCGAATCCGCCGCGCCGTAGTAAATATGAAGCTTCCCCTTGCGAAGCATCGCTCCCGACGGAAAGACGATATTGGGAACCTTTCCGTACAATTCATATTCCTCTTCCGGCACGAGAAGCGGCGCTTCCGTCCGAGCGAGAATGCGCGCGGGATCATTCCGATCGAGGAGTACCGCCTCGATACCGAAAATTTTTCGCTCGGTGAAATAATTTCGAATATGCGAGTACACCAAAAGCCACCCGTGAGGCGTCAATATCGGGGGAGCCCCGATTTCCACGTGATCGGTATCATCGCGCTGGAGTCGAATCTCGTGAGACGAGAGATTCGCGTACCACTTTTCCCAGAAATCACCCGACCACATTTCTTCCGGTCCTTCAAAGAACGCGAGTCCGATTGTCGACGGCGGTCGATCCGTATTCGCCGTCAAAATCGCCGCATACTTTCCGTTAATTTTCTCCGGAAACATCGTCATCGCCTTCGCGTTGAAGGGCGTCACCGGATGTCGTTCGTCAATCGTCTTCAAATCCTTCGACAGCGCGACCGCCACCTTGATTCCCTCCGCCGAAAAAGGATAGGTTGAAAGCGCGGTGTAAAAAATATAGTACGTCCCGTCGATAAAAGTCACACGCGGATCCTCGCATCCATATCGTTCCCACGGTTCCTCCGGCACGAGAAGTTGGCGATGTTTTTCAAAATGAATGCCGTCCGCGCTCGTCGCGTGTCCGATTGTCGAAACTTCCATAACGACACCTTCGTGCAAAACCGGCGACGACTGCGCTCGGTACACGATATCAATGCGCTTCCCGCGCGCCACCGGACACCCGTTAAACGCCGCCGATCGCTCCCAAAAACTTTCACTCTCCCCCACCAAAATCGGATTTTCACTCGACCGTTCGATTCGAATCATATCGTTTCATTTATATTAAAGCCACACCAAAGAGCATTTCCGTATTTGGCTAACCTGCCTGCCGGCAAGGCAGGGAGAAAGAAATACACGGAGGGGCGGGCAATCTCACAAAAACCACAAACGAAAGCTTCTTTGGGAGGTTATTTCTTTCCAAAACACGAAAACTCACCTACCAAGCCCCGGAGCTATTTCTTGAACGTGCCAAATACAGAAATGCTCAAAAACTCGCACTTCCGTACTACTCATCTCCGAGCTTCACATATCGTGTCGGCACGACCTTGCTCGCGTGGAGGAGCGCCTCGAGAAGGCGGTCGATCGGCACGGTCGCGACACACGTCACCGTGTCGGCGCCACCATAGTAGACAAAGAGCGCGTCATCCTTCACCACCGCGCCGCAACTATAGACGATTCCCGGCTTCGACCCCTCATTTTCATACCACACCGCGGGCTCGAGAAGCGGCGCTTTTGATCGGGCAATCACCTTGGTTGGATCCTTCTTGTCGAGGAGCATCGCGCCCAACTTGTATCCGCAGTCGCGCGTCGTCGCGTGATAGAGGACGAGCCAACCTTCCTTGGTCTTGATGGGCGAGGGCCCCACGCCGCGCACCAAGAGCTCCCAGCGTCCCTTGAGGGGCGTTTTTGAATGTTCGCTTTTGATGAAGGTGTTCCCGTCAAAATCAAGACTGTCAAAATAATCAATGCGCACCTCCGGACTGATGCTGTGCAAAATGGCGAACTTGCCTTTTATTTTCTCGGGAAAAATCGTCCAGTTTTTGTGAATTTCCCCGGGTGGAGAAATCATCACCGGTCGCGACCAATTCCATTTGCGCGCGAGAAAATCATCGAGCGCGATTTTAGTGAGCGCGACGCGCGGATAATTGAACCCGTCAAAGGCGGTGTAGGTCATATAGAGCGTGTCATCGACGCGCGTGATCTTGGGATCCTCGCTCCCGCCCCACCCGCCGCCCGAAGCGTACGGCGTCGAACATTTCTCCTGAATCCTCGAGATCTTCACGTCATCGAGCGTTGCCGATGAAGCATAGATCGGCGTATCGAGTCGCTCATGGATTGAAAACCCGTCCCGACTGTTGGCATAGCCAACCGTCGAGAGTCCGTTTCGTCCGATCGCGCGATAGAGAATATGTACCTGACCGTCATCCGAGAGAAACGCCGCTGGATTGAAGACCTCGCCCGCTTCCCAATCATGTTCCTTGCGCGGTCCCAAAATGGGATTTCCCGAAAATCGTTCGAGCTTCGCGCCCTCGGAAAGAATAGAGACAGTCTTCCCGCGCGATACCTTCCAAAACTGCGTGATTTCTTCCACAAACAATCTCCCGTCAACCTGCCAATAGAGAAGTACTCGCCCCTTCCGAGGAACGGCGCCGACAAACTGAACGTGCCGGTCGCGCCACTCGGCCGGCGCTTCCCAAATCGCTTCTTCCGTTCGCCAGAGTATCTTCTTGGGATCATCTTTGCCGACGAGCGCCGAACCGACCGCCCAGCACCCCTCTTTGTTGTGTGACGCGTAGAGGAGAAGGATACCCGATCCCACAGGAATCGCCGCACCCATAATGAGTCGTTCATCGTCAAAGTGTCCCTCCCGCGGCTTGAGGAGTGCGGCGCGCCGAACATTCCACGCCTTCAAATCCGTCGAGAACGCGAGCTTGATCGTCCGCTCGCCAAAAAAAAGCGCGTGTCCGGCATCACCCTCCTCAAGAGACACGGCGGCACCGAGCTCCCGAACATCGTCTATACGGACGACGCGACTCCACTCGATACCGTCGTAGGAAATTCCGGAAAACGCCCGATACGAACCGTCCTTTTCTTGTTTCTTGTACGACAAAAAAAACGCGTCTTCCGATACGGAAAGCGAGGAGACGCGAAACACTTCGGAAATATCGGGATGAACCCGAAGACTCCCCAAAAGTTTTGAAAAAATGAGCTCTTCCTCGGAAGCCGTGAAGTCAATACCATCCGCGCTCTTCAAAACGGAAATGGGACGGCGCGGCGACCCCTCGGCATCACGAACAAACAAGAGGACTTCCCTCCCCACCCCCGTCACCCCAAGAACAAGACGACTCATGGATTCTCCCATAGAGGTTCTTTTTGTTTATTGTTTTCCATTGTAGCACAAAATCAAAAAAATTCTTTTTCGCATCCTGTCAAGTCGACACATTATTCATATCGCAATGCCTCGATGGGACTGAGGTTTGCGGCGCGACGAGCGGGATAAAATCCAAAAACAATGCCGACACCCGCGGAGACACCAACCGCAAGCAACACCGCCGAAAACGATACCTCCGTTGAAAGTCCCGCCAATTTTGAAATGGCAAGCGACGCCATCCACCCCAAGAGAATCCCGTTTGCTCCACCCAAAAACGTAAGCACTACCGCTTCCGTCAAAAATTGAAGATTGATATACACCTTCTTAATCCCCACCGCTTTCCGAAGTCCGATCTCGCGCGTTCGCTCCGTCACCGTTGTGAGCATCATATTCATAATGCCAATCCCGCCGACAAGCAGTGAAATACCCGCGATCGAAGCGAGAAGCATCGTGAAGGTTCCCGTAATATTCGATGCCGTCGCAATAATATCATTCTGATTGATGATACTGAAATCCGCCTGTGTTGCGTCGCGAATGGAATGACGAGCGAGCAAGAGATCGGTGATTTGTTGTTGAACCAATGCCATATCGTTTTGGTTTTCCGCCGCGATGCTGATCGTGTTCACGAAATCGTCTCCCGAAAGAAAATGTTGCGCACTCGAAATCGGAACGTATACACAGTCATCGGGATTATTAAAACCCGAACCGCCCTTAGGGAGCGTCACGCCGACCACTTCGAAATCGACGTTTTTGATACGAATAAATTGCCCGATCGGATTCGCATCCGCACCAAAAAGGTCATCGCGCGCCGAAGCCCCCAGCACCGCAACCTTGGCAGAACTCTTCTGCTCCCGTTCGGTAAAAAAATTCCCCGTATCCAGAGTGATGTTGCGCGCCACGAGATAATCGGCAACCGTTCCCACCACTTCGGTATTGGTATTGCTTCCTTTGGCGGTAATCTGATACCGTCGAGACACATCCCCCGCAACCGCTTTCACTCCCGAAACCTCACTTCTAATCGCATCCGCATCCTCTCTCGTGAGAGTCTGCGCGCTTCCGCGCCCGGCACTCGTCATCCCACTCCTCTGCGATCCCGGCAGAACGATAATGAGGTTTGACCCGATTGACTCGATATTCGCCGCGATGGACGCCTGCGCTCCCTTCCCGATCGACACCATCGTAATAACGGAAGCGATACCGATCACAATACCCAAAATCGTGAGCCCCGACCTCACTTTGTTTGCCGACAACGACCAGACTGTTTCATTGAGAATGTCTCGTATCATACGAAAGTATCCTAAAGTCTTCTGCAATGCACGCCGAGACCGCGAGAAATAATTTTTCTCAAGTTTGCTCCGATAGAGAGGAGCATGTGAGAAAAATTATTTCTCGCGGTCGAGGCAACTTTCAAAGAAACAGAGATTGATTTGATTTGTATCATACGCGCGTATCCGATTCAATGCGACCATCGCGAATGGAAATGATTCGTTTTGTAAAATTCGCCACTTCCATTTCATGGGTAATAAGCACTATCGTATTCCCCTGTTCATTGAGCCTTCGAAATGTCTCCATCACCACGTGACTCGTCTTGGTATCGAGGTTGCCCGTCGGTTCGTCCGCGAGAATAATCGCCGGATGATTAATGAGCGCCCGCGCGATCGCCACCCGCTGCATCTGTCCGCCCGAGAGTTGACTGGAAAGGTTCCGGAATTTTCCTTCTTCCATACCGGCAAAAGAAAGCGCCTCGCGCGCGCGCCGTTCTCGATCTTCGATCGTCGTATCCGTGTAGAGAAGCGGCAACATCACGTTCCGCAACACCGTCGTTCGCGGCAAAAGATTGAACGATTGAAACACAAAGCCAATTTTGTCCCTCCGCAATTCCGAGAGTTCGTCATCATCCAGTTTTGAAACATCTCTCCCGTCAAAAACATATTCCCCCGATGTCGGGATATCAAGCGCGCCCAGTATATGCATCAGCGTTGACTTGCCCGATCCGGAGGGTCCGATAATCGCCACAAATTCCCCTCGCTCTATCCCGAAAGAAACGTCATCGAGCGCCACCGTATCCACATCGCCATTCCGGTAAATTTTCGTCAAATTCCGACACTCGATCATACATCATAGAAAACAATAACGAAGAGACTTCCGTGTTTGGCAAAGAGAAAGAAATTAACGGAGGGGCGAGCAAGCTCACAAAAATCACAAACGAAAGCTTCTTTGGGAGGTTATTTCCATCCAAAACGCATAAACCAACCTACCAAGCCCCGGAGCATTTCTTGAACGTGCCAAATACGGAAGTCTCGTCCCAAACCTACATCACCGTCCACCGCCCATTCCCGGGATCCGGAAACTCCCGCCACTCGTCGTACCGGTTGTCGTCGCATTCGGATCAATCGTCTTCGTCACCACTCGATCGCCCTCATCGAGTCCCTCTACAATTTCCGTATCCGTCGTATTCGATACCCCCACTTTCACCAACCTCTTCTCCGGCGTCCTTCCCCTCATCACCTGCACATACGACCCCGTCGCGTCCGACTTCACGGCGCTGTTGGGCACCATGAGAACATCCGATTTCACCTCGGAAAGAATGGAAGCGGCGACACTCATCCTCGGCTTGATACGCTCGTCGGGAACATCAAAGCCGATCGTCACGGCATAGGTGACAACCCCCGAAGCAATCGTCCCGAGCGAATCCATTTTTTCAACCTTTCCCGAAAGCGAAAGCCCATCAAACGCGCTCAACCGAAGCGTCGCCTTTTGACCGAGAGCCACCTTGGAAATATCCACTTCATTCACCGCGATCGACGCCTTCACCGTTTTGAGATCGCCGAGTATCATCGGCGTCACTTTGGAAGAACCCGAAGAAATCGTCGCGAGGTCATCCCCGTTTTTGATATTGATTTCATTCACCGTCCCGTCAATCGGAGAAACGACTCGACGCTTCGCCGCGTCATCGAGCGCTCGCTGGTAACTCAATCGCGATACCGCGAGATCCTGCTCAGCAATCGTGATCGCCTCTCTCGAGACGTCGATTTTCTGTTTCAGAATACTTTTGTTGAGCGCGCTTCCGGTCCTCGTGGCATAGGCATCTCGCGCCTGATCTTTCGAAATATTCGCCGAAACAACAGCGCTCTCCGCCTGTCGAAGCGACACGCGCGCGTTTGCGAGATTCACATCCAAATCATCATTCACGATCGTAAAAAGAAGCTGCCCTTTTTTGACGGCGTCACCGACGCGCACCGACAGGTTCGCAACCGTTCCGGAAATAGTCGGATCAATGGTCGCCTCTTGATCAACAATCACATTTCCACTTCCGGAAACGGACGCGGAGAGCGTCCCTTTTTCAACCGGTGTTGAAACATATCGGACGGCATCCGTCCCCGTTTGACTCTTCATCCACCAATAAGAGCCCCCGCCGCATACCGCCACAATCGCCGCAATCACCCACCATTTCTTTCGTTTCATAATAAAGTGCAAAAAAACCTGTCACAAGAAGTACGTATCATTCCTCAAAAATTTGCATTCATACCAAATTACTCTGAAGACTTCTAACATGCACGCCGAGACTGCAAAAAATAATTTTTTGCAGTCTCGGCAACTCACAAGATAGCAGAGATTAAAGTAAGCTAGTATCATTCCGTCATGCCTCCCACCACTACAAAAATATCCGCGCCGTCGGGTACCGCCTCACCATCGGGCAGTACTCCGACGTCCCCGTTCAAAAGCTCAGCGAGGCGCTTCGCCTCCTCCGAAAATTTCCCCGAAACGTCGACGATTACCGTTTTCGAATATTCTTTTTTCTTGGCATCCGATGTCTTCATTATCGTCGCGGAAGAAAACGCGCCCCGTATCGTCTCCCCGGTTTTCTTGGCAAGTCCCGAAGTCGTCGTGCCGTTTACGATCGCGACGGAAAACGGTTTCTCAGAAACGTCGCTTGATCCGTTCGCGCTCGCGTCATCCGTCTTCACCTCGACGTTCTGCGTTTCCGTTTGCGTGTCCGTATTCGCTTCGTCCTGCTCTCCGGCAACCGCTCCCGCGTCGGGCGGCGTCGGCGTCGTCTCTTCCGATTTTTTCTCGGGCGTCATATTGACCGCCGTCATATCCACCACCCTTCCCGTCGACGGTCGATAGAGAATCGCCTTCCCGGCATTCGTATAGATAAGCACCTTGTCGCCATTTTCCGCGCGCTTGAAAAACGCCTGACTTTCCAATTTCGATTTATCCGACACGGTCGCGAGAGTTGGCGTCTCGCCTTGCGGAAGCTCAATGAGTTTTGAAATCGACGCGACCACCGATTCCACTTCCGGCACCTCGGTCTTCCCCGTCATTTGCGAGAGGAGCGAATCCTTCTCGGACAATGTTTTCTTGTACGCGCGATAAAAATATCCCGACGCGCCCACCGCCCCCACAAGGAGCCCCACCACGACCGCCGCGATCCCCAATCGAAACCACGCGCTCTCTGTCACCCGAAACTTTCTCTTCTTCGTCTCGGGAAGCGTTATTTCTTCAGCCATAGTAATAGTGTCAAAAATTGTATGCCCCTATTCTAGCAAAGAATCGCCCTATATTGTAGGGGCGCCCAAAATCAAAAAACCGCCCCCGGAAAGAACGGTTTTTTGACTCGGTGTTTTTATTTCATTGTGTTTTTTTGTTTTAAGGGTTAGGTATCTCAATGGATTGAGATTGAATGGAATTCCCCGCTGTCGGGGTCGCGGATATCGATGTATCGGGAGACGGTTCTTCAGCATGTATTCCCTCTTCGAGAGGATTCACCGAAACAACTTCCGGCGTTCCGCGCGATATCGTCGCGCCGAGAATCGCCGTCGCGCTCCAGCTGAATTCGAGATCGTCCGGCGCCGGCGCGTTAAGGAGTATCGTGAACCCGCGCTCGCTTCGATTGACGACCAAGTATTTCACGTCGCCCGCGAAATACGCACTCGCGAATTCTTGTTCGACGCCGGCAAACGCCGCGAGCGTCTCACTGTCCGCGCCTTCGAGCGCGATACTCGCGACACCGGAGAGTGTTGCATTCACAATCGGTCGCTTCTCATACGGCGTCTCGAAGACAATATCGACACGCTTCGCGCCTTTCTCAACAACTGCAAATCCGGCGGCATCGCGATTGAAGATCGCCGTCTTCGCAAAGGTCGTTTTCCCGAGAAACTCCGCGTCGCCCTCCACCACAAGCCCGCCCTTGGCGACGAGGATTTCCAATGCGTCTGCATCGATCACCGTCGCATCGGCACTGGTATTTTCAGAAGAAGGAACCACATCGGATTCTGTTGAAGCAATCGACGCGTCACCAGTCTCCGAGACTGATTCTGCTTGAACGGGAAGAGTATTCAAAGATGCGAGCGACGTCACTTGCCCCTGCAACCCCTCAACCGTTTGCTCGAGCGACGTCACTCGATCCCCGATCACATCGAGCCCCTCGATCTTCCCCGCGCGAAGCGTCCCGGCAAAGGTGGCGTTCCCCGCCGTATCGAAGCTGAGAGACGGTCGCTTCGGATCGGATCCGAGCGTGAGCTTCCCATCTTTCGCAAGTACGATCGCGATATCCGATGAGAGCCCACTCGCAATCGTGTCGGTCGAAAGTTTCTGAGTCATCACTTCCGACGTAACCACACCCCTACTCGCTACAAGCACTTCAATATCAAGACGCTCACTGGGATCATACCGAGCATTTTCTTCGGCAGTCATTATATCCGCCAAAAGAACATTCGCGTTGTATGTAGACGCATCAGCCTCAACACGAAGAGGAGGCGTATTGCCGGCAGTCACGGAGGCGTCACCGGTGTCATCCTGCCAGACGCGGACATAGTCAACGTCATTGTTGACTGATGATGTCGATGTTTGTATCGCGTGAAAAATAATACCGAGCGCGGCGGTCGGGTTGGCGCCGGACACCGTTCCACAATCGGCAAGCTGCACACCATTCGACGCGTCCGAATCCATAAGGAATCGAACCGACGTTGTGCTCTCAACCTGAATACGCCCGACGGCGAATTGCGTCGTACTGATCGTTCCCGGACACGTCACCGTCCCCACATTGGCACCGCCACTTCGCACGACGCCAACCCATCCCGTGTTCGCGTTGTTTCCCCAAAAGAAAATGCCTTCCGCCGGAAGCGTATCATTAGTGGCAACCGCGGTCGCCGCGGCCGTCCCGGCAAAACCCCAAATCAAATCGTTCGTGGCGGCCGTCGAACCTTCACGAACCTTCATTTGCAAAACGGGAAGATTCGCCTTTGAGAAAATAAGGCTTAAGTTGTTTTGTGCCGATCCGAAACCAACGAGTCCGGCGGCGGGATTCGTTGTGCCGGTCGCGATGCGAGCAAATCCTCCGATATTATCCTGCACACTATAAGAAAGCGTCCCCGCCGCGGTCGTCGTGTCAAAATACCACGCACCTCCCGCCGTCCCGCCATTGTCTCCAATTTGGAGCGCGTTATCACTCGTGAGCGCGGCGGTTGCATCATTGTTAAATTCTTCTCGAAAGTATGACATCGTCCCCAAGAATCCGCCGGCCGTCGCCAAGCTCCCGACATTGGTCGCGTAGTCTCGCACTTCAAACAATGTTTGAGGCGTCGCATTGCTGTCAACGATTCGAAAAATTCCGGTATTGTCCGTCGCTCCGAGACGAATGGTCGGTGTCGCGTCGACAAACTGAATATCATAGTCCCACCCGGTTCCCACATTGAGTCCCGTTTCCGCGGCAGCGGAAGCGGTGAGGTTCCCGATATTTATGGCGTTAAAAATCTCATCGCCCGACGGCGTATTCACCGGAGTAAACGAGATGTTGATACCGCTATTCGTATTGGTCGTGCCATTGCCCACTTCCATGGCAATCTGAAGACCGTCCGCGCCATCCGTCACGATACCCGTCGTGTTTCCCGTCAAATCAATCTGCATCGCGTCGACGGTCGGAATCGTTGTACTCGTCGTATTCTCAATAATGAGCTGGGTGTCGCCCGCGTCACCATAGCGAAGCGAGAGAAAGTCGCCCGCGGTCGACTTGGTAATCACGCCGCCACTCGTTCCAAAAGGCGACGAGCTGGCGCCAGCGTCCGTGCCGCAGATGAGATTCCCGGAACCATCCGTATCGATCGAATCGCATGACACGAGTCCGTCAACGCGAAGACCGGCGGTTCCGGCGCCGGAATTGGTCAGCGCCAACACCGTATTGGATCCATCAACCAAATCAAACGTATAGGTTCCCGCGGCGGTTCGCTGGAGCGTCGTGTCACCCGCGGCGAGTGTCAAGATATTGTTTCCGGAATCAAGCGTGAGTGTATTCGTCGTACTTGTAATCGTAAGTCCCGCGGTCGCCGTGATACCCGTCCCGAGACCCGTGATGTTGTTGGAATTAAATCCGATGCCCGTCGAAGAAAAACTGTATTCATCCGTACCGTTGACCGCGATGTTCAACGTCTTCCCGGTCAGTACATTGAGCGAAAGATCGCCCGCGTTGTCACGGTACAATCCCACATCCGTCCCCGTCGGCGCGCCGGTTGTTTCGCGAAAGAGAATATTGGAAAGGTCATTCAAATCGTAGCCGTCCGCGTCAATGTCGCTCGTCCATGGCGTAAGCGCTGAACCTCCGCAACTTGTCCACGCAGCATTCACATAACAGCGAAACGCGTTATCAAACGTGTTGTAATACATCGCGCCTTCAAATCCTTCCGACGGATCGCCGGTCGTATTCCGCACATCGAGACCGAGAAGAACCGGAAGCGTCGTATCAGTCCCCGCGCCAATCTGCACCTTTTTGTTATCGATACCTCCCGATCCGTTGGAGAGTGCCGAGACAGTAAGCATCACATTGCTATCCACCTGCGCCGAGTAACTCATCACGGTATTATCCACCGAATCACTCGTCACACTCATATCTACCCACGAAAGGATACCGCCGTCCCCGGGGAAACTTTGCGCGCCGAGCTTGGCACTCGCGATTGTGGTCACTCCGGTCGAATCGATCACAAAGTCAGCCGTCGTGCCAAGCCCGTCGCCGGAGTCAATCTTGAATTTTTCGGAATCGCTCGTGTCGATACCGAGCGAGAATTTCACGCCGAGAGTCGTCGCCGCGCTTCGCAATTTGATAAGAGGATCGTTTGCGGTTGTATTTGCCGTCAGGGTAAAAATGTTATCCGCCGCCGTCGCGCTGTAGAGTTCGAAGGCGGTAACCGGCGCCGTCGTTCCGATCCCGACGCTCCCCGCGGCAACGAGAAGGCCGTAGTTGTTCGTGCCGCCACTTGCGGTGAAGTAGCCGCCGATATTGGTCATATTGGCGCCGGAAGCACCGAAGTATCCGGCATAGTTGGTGCCGGACGTACCATTGGTATTGGCAATGGTGGAGTAGAGACCGTAATTCGTTTTTGCCGAAGTTCCGTTCGTGCCCGTGCGAGTGAGAGAAAGAAGTTTGGACCCGTCACCGGCGGT
>JBPOHW010000010.1:0-2276 GCA_052035095.1 Candidatus Moraniibacteriota bacterium | reverse complement strand
GTGATGACGGCGCGGTTCGCGTGGGCGAAATTGGAACAAGCGTTTCGCGCCGACATATAGAGGTCCGCCTCGTCGCCTTTGAATTCGATGAGGGGTTCTTTTGTGCCGAAGTCGGATCCGCGGATTTTTCGCGCGATCGCGTTTACGATGTTTCGATAGGGCGTTTTCCAGAAGAAGCGGCCGATATTCATCAGGATCGCCGTTGAAAGGTGCTCGCGCTTTTTGGCGGTGTACATATACATCGTGTATTGTCCCAAGATTCCGGAGCCGCAGTGGACCAAAAGCAGGTAGTCGCCGTTTTTGACACCGAGCTTCCGGGCTTTGTCATCATCTTCGATGCCGGTCACTTTCATCAGATCAAGGAAGTGATTGCCGGCGGCGCCCAAGATTCCCGAGCGGAATTGCGCGAAAAAGAGGAAGAGTGGCGGGATGACATCGAGGATATTCCGGCGCGAGAGTTCTTTACCGAAGAAATTCCCGCGATCGAGCGAGTTTTCGGCTTCGAATTTCGTCTCGATACCGAGGTGCTTTATGAGTGGTGCGATGCCGGCGCGGCAAATGTCCACAATGACGCGGAAGGGGAGAAAGGTGCCGAAGAGTGCTTTGGTGGGGACTCTCGGCACGAGCGCCGTGAAGAGGCGATCAATATCCTCAGGCGAAAAATTCGATTCATTGAGGTTGGTGCGGACGAGGCGCATGCCGCAGGCGGGATCGGAGTCGTTCACCTGGGGCAAAATGGAATGTTCGGAGCAAATAGTTGTCCCGGTCGCGTTTTTACGTCCCGGCTTCGAATGCACGTCCGCCATCGCCGCGATGTGATGGAAACACGCGTCATTTGACGCGACGCTCTCGAGCTGTTCCAGTGTCGCCTCGCTCGGCATCAGCGCCTCTTGCACATGGAACACGACCGGCACGTTCATCCGGTCTGTTTTCATTTCGCGTTTATAAGGATAGTCTTCTCGGAAAGTGAACATATTTGACATAATGAATCATTTATGTAATAGTCTCACCAGTGCCGACAACGATCGGTGTGTGTTCTCTTGAAAATTTGGGGGTGTTTTATGAAATCTTTTGAAACAACTGCTTCTCTGGGTAAATATGCTGATATAACGGGTTTTTTGATTAGGAAATTCTTTCTTAATATACAAGAGAATTCGGCATATCTTCTCTTCTCTCATATTTTGGGTAGCCGTACATCTGCTCGTTTCCCAATTACTGCGGGAAGGGTTTCATCTGATACGCCTCTTAAAGTGTCTTCTATTCTTTTGGGAGGACTTTTTCAACTACAAGGAAAGAAAGTTCAGACAAGGAAACGGATTCGTTTTTGGTTTATATTTAAGGAATGTTCTCAGGGAGAGAAAGAAGGAAAATGGGTGTTCCTTTGTTTCCGCTCCAGAGGGAAAGTGAGTAATGAGCTTATCGTCTCGCGATTTGTAAGTGGGGATAAAAACTTCCCAACTTTGCCGAGGAGACTTAGAAAACGGCTTCTTTTGTTTGTTTCTCAATATAATCGCACGCTAGGTCGTTTGGAAGTTCATATGATAAAGGTCCCGATATGATTGAGCTGTTTCCTTGAGGTCAAACGACCTCTCCACAAATGCCCTTGCGCTTCGGCCGAGGGCGTTTCTTTTTGTCTCGTCAGTGCGGAGGAATTTGATCATATGCCAGAGCGCGTCGCCGTCGCCTTGTGGAATGGTAGCAGAAATGTGCGGATTTGAGAACTCTCGGAAGAGGGGGAGATCAGAGAGAATGACGGGGCGACCACAGGCATTGGCTTCAAGGATGACGAGGGGGACGTCGATCTTTCCCGCCATATCGGCGACCGGGAAGGTGACGATATCGGCTAATTGATAGAGCGCGGCGACGTCGGAGACGGTGTCGGAGAAACGAATGGTGTCGAGGATTCCTGCGCGGCGGAATTTTTCCTTGATTTCTTCTTTCTTTTTTCTGTCCGCCTCGTTTTTGACGCGGAGGGCGAAGAGAAACTTAAAGGGGGATAAAGGGGTTGAATGGGGGGAATGGGGGAAATGACGGAGAAGCATATCGGCGATCATATCGGTCGCGCCCAGGCGGGCGTATTCGCCGGCGTAGGAGACGACGAAGTCGTCGGGGGAGAGATTGAGCGCGCGGAGGGTTTCGGGGTCTTTGTGGCGCGGGGAGAATTTTTCGAGATCGATGCCCGGGTATACCCGCTCGACATTCTTGAATCCAGCCGCTTCGAGCTTTTGTTTGGAATGATCCGTATAGGTCACGAGGCGGTCGGCGAAGAACATTCG
>JBPOHW010000003.1:0-79418 GCA_052035095.1 Candidatus Moraniibacteriota bacterium | reverse complement strand
AAAAATGCAAAATTGGGAGCCGAAGGCTGATTGCTGATAGCTGAAAGCCGCGAAGCATCAGGGTGCGGGGATGTAGGAAATGCAAAATGCACAATGAAAAATCGGGAACGGAAGGATGATTGCCGATGACTGAGAGCTACGAGGTATTGGAAGTGGTGGTATAATTGTCCTATCTTTCTTTCTTGTTATGACCGATCAATTTTCATTTGCGGGAAAAAGGGTGACGGTGTTCGGGCTCGGAGTGTCGGGGGGCGGGGTCGGGACGGTCGAGTTTCTCGCGCGTCAGGGAGCGGCGGATATTCGGGTGACGGATGCGAAGCACGCGCACGAACTCGCCGAGTCGGTGGCGAAGATTGAGCATTTGCCGGGAGTTCGTCTGTTTCTCGGAGAGCATCGAAAAGCGGACTTTACCGAAGTGGATATGGTGATCAAGAATCCGCGTATTCCGTGGACCAATGAATATATTCAGATGGCGCGGGAGGCAAATGTGCCGGTTGAGATGGACTCGAGTATTTTTTTCGCGCTGTGTGACAAGCCGATTATCGGCGTGACGGGCACCAAGGGAAAGACGACGACGGCGAGCGCGATCGCGCACCTTTTGAGAGTTGCCGGGAAGCGCGTGCTCGAGGTCGGTATCGGGGAAACGCCGGTCTTGTCGTTGGTCGAGAAAATCTCGGAATGTGACGTGGTGGTGTTTGAACTTTCAAGCTGGCGATTGTCGGCGCTCGCGAGTGTTCGCAAGAGTCCCCATATCGCGGTCTTCACCAACTTTTATCCCGATCACCTCAACTACTATTCCTCGATGGAGGAATATTTCACCGACAAAGCGAATATTGTTCGGTTTCAAAACGCGGATAATGTATTCGTGTACAATGCCGAGAGTCCCGAATTGGTTCGCGAGGCGGGGCGAGTCCTGTCTCGGAAAATATTTTTCGCCCGGGACGATTGCGAGGGTGATGGCGTCTTTGTTCGCGAGGGCGACCTTGTCTGTCGCGAAGGGAAAACGGATTCGGTCTTCGCGACGCTTGCGGATATTCGCGTCCCAGGGAAACACAATGTGGGGAATATGATGTCCGCAATTGCGGCGGCGCGAGCGTTTGGCGTCGGCTTCGAGTCGATCGCGAAAGGACTGCTTTCGTTTTCCGGTGTGCCGCACCGACTTGAGTTTGTTGTCGAGAAAAAGAACGCGCTCTGGTATAATGATAGCGCGGCGACGATTCCGGACGCGGCGATAGCTGGCATTCGTTCTTTTGAAACATCTCTCGTGCTTCTCGCGGGTGGCAGTGACAAAAATCTCGACTTTGACGAATTGGGAAAGACGATTGCTGAAGCATGGAATGTGAAGGGAGTTGTATTGTTTTCCGGTGACGCGACCGAGAAGTTGATCGCGGCGATTCGCGCGCACGGCGGCGAGTCAAAAATTCTCGGCACGGTGTCATCTATGAACGAAGCGATTACGCTTGCCACTTCTCATATCGAGCCGAAAGACATCGTCCTCCTCTCTCCGGGAGCCGCGAGCTTCGGCCTCTTCCAAAACGAATTCGACCGCGGCAACCAATTCCGTGAAATGGTGGGGGGATTGTAGAAATCTTGTTTGAGAAATAAAAAACAAACATCGTATGGAATCGGAACAACAAATCTTCCCGGAGAAGCCCATTGAAACAAGCGTTCACTCCGAAGAAAAATTGAAAAGCGCGTGGCAACTCTTCAAAGAAGCGTGGAGTTTATATCGCTCTCGACTTTCGACGTGGATTGGCATCTTGCTCGTCCCGACGGCGCTCTCTTTTCTTTTGACCGGAATGAAGTATGTCTCCCTGTTTCCGCCCTTTTCATACATGCCGTTGTTTTCCTTGGGGAAAATTATCATATGGGTTCTTTTTCTTTTCTTTAACATTATCGCGACATCGGCGTTGTTTTTTTCAATCAAGCTCTCTTGCGGAGTAAAAGAGTCCTATGTTGTAGCGTTGCGGAATTGGTTTCCATATGTTTTTCTTTCCGCTATCGTCCTCTCGATTTCTCTGGGTGGGTTTGTTTTCTTGCTCGTCCCGGGCATGATTTTTTTGGTGTGGTTCGCGCTCGCGCTCCCTGTTTTTGTCTTTGAAGAAAAAGGAGGAATGGAGGCGCTCCTTCGAAGCAAGCGGCTTGTCTCCGGAAATTTCTGGAAAGTCGCGTGGAGATCGTTTTTTATTTTCTTGCTCTTGATTGTGATGAGTGTACCTTTTGCGGTGATGGGAAAATATATCGGAGATTCGCATGGATTTCTTTTTATACCGCTTGTGTTCATAACGGTGCCGATGATGACACTTTATTCATGGTTTCTCTATCAAGATTTGGTTCGAATTGACAAAACGCCTTCGGTGCCGACTTCAAACAGACTTGAAAGGGGAGTGTACTGGTTTTTTGCATTGATCGGTCTTCCGGTTTTGGCGGGGTACATCCTTTTTCAAGGCATGCTTCTTGTGACGCATGATATCCCCGAGCCGGATGATTCCGATTTGCAACTTCCCGTACTGAATATTCCCCGAGAGCAAAATGCGTACTATGTGTTTTCGGAAATCGGCGAGGATGAGATATACTGGCCGACCGATCGGGGAAATTTGGAAGGTATGCTTGCGTGGGAGAACTGGGATGACACACTTGCTCAAGAAATTTTGCAAAAGAACGCGCATGCGCTCGATGTTTTTGAGAGGGGAGTGGCGCTCCCGATTTTTCAACAGCCGGAATTTCAAGATCCGAAAAATTATAATGCTAACCAAATCATTCCAAGTGTCGCGTTCTTGCGTAATTTGGCGAAGGTAAACGCGTTGAAATCGACGGTTTTGCAGAGAGAGGGGCGGGAAGAGGAGGCAATGGATCAATCAATCAAAACTATGGCAATGGCAAAGATGCTTCAGGATTCGCAAGGGTCGCCAATTAATTATCTTTTAGGTGTGGCGGTGAAAGAAATGGGGTTGAGCAATTTTCGCGAGCTGGTTCGGCACTCAAATCTTCAGTCTTCGGAATTGCTTCCTTATAGGATGCAGCTGGAGGAGTATAAAGAAAGTAAGGCTTCTTTGCAAAGAATGTTGAGAGCCGAATATGTAATGTTTGTCAATACGCAAGAATCGATTATCGACTCGGCGTTTTATGAAGAGGAACCGGTAGAGCTATTGTATGAAGGGGAATTGGCAGAAGATGAGAATGAGCCCTTACAGGGTGTCCCGCACTTTATCAAGGTCGGAGGTTTCTTCTACTATCAATCAAACAAAACGAAATTGTTGTTTGCTGAATTATATAGAGGAATGATACGGAATGCGGAGCAGGGTCATTATGGTCTCGTGCGTCACGCGGAAAAAATGCCTATGAATTTAAGTGTTGTGTTTCAGAATAATGCCATCGGAAAAATTCTTTCCAATGTGGTAAGTATTTCCTTTGACGGTTTGTACAAGAGAAAATTTCAAGAAACTTTTTCCGTAAAAGCGACTCAATCTCTTCTCGCGCTCAAAGCGTATGAACAAGATCGGGGAGTGTTGCCAAACTCTCTGGAAGAGCTTGTCCCTGCTTATCTTCCGGAAGTGCCGCAGGATCCGTTTGACGGGAAACAGATGAGGTATGTGCCGGAACGCCGCATTATATATTCGACGGGAGAAGACCTGGTTGATGACGGGGGCGATATTGATGAAGAGAATTGGCAGGGAGGGAAGGATATTGGATTTATGGTGCGGTGATTTCTAAAATAAAAACCTATGAAGCCGAATTTTTCGAATCCGGGGGTGCATTTTTTGGAGGAGTCTAAGCGACTTCCGTTTCATGAGCTGCCGAAAGATACGCCGGCGACACTCGATGCGATTTTGGAAAGAGCGAAGGAAGTATCGGAAGCGCCGACGGTTGCCGCTGTGACGCCGGCGGAAGCGGAGGCTGGGAAGTATGGGACGACCGCGTTTCGTGACGACTCGACGACGCTCGCCGAGCTCAAGGTGCATTCTCTTTCGAGAAATCCGATCATCGCTTTTCTTGAAAGAGCGGCCGAAAAAAATCCGAGTTTTTTCCGTTTCATTTCTCCGAAAGTGCTCTTTTGGCTGATGGTTACTTTGGGGGTTGTCGTATTGGGTATCGGGATGTGGTTGGCTTTCTGGTACGCGCGGGCATAGCGTGTTCCGCTAGGCATACAGCTGAAAACATAAAAAAACAAATATGGCGTTGCAAGAACCGGTATCGAAGTCCCCCTTCTTGGAAGGAGGAGCGGTTTCTTCCGAGAAAAAAGATGAAGCGAAAGATGTGTCGGAAAATCACGAGTCGAATGTCGGGACCGTTACCTTTTTTGATGATTCGGTGACGCTTGCGGAATTGAAAGAACGATCGCTTCCAAAGAACCGGGTGCTGGTTCTTTTGGGGGAAGGCGCGAAGAAAAGCGCGGACTTCTTCCGAAAAATATCCCGTCCCAAATTTCTGTGGATCGCGGGGTTTGTTTTTGTAGCGATTCTTCTGTCGGGTGGCGCATGGGGTGCCGGGTGGTATGCGCGAGAAGTGAAATCATACCCGGTGCTCTCGGTGCTTCCCGCGGCGCCGGATTTGGTATTCGAGGTGAATATCAATGCCGATTCGAAGCAGTACGCGCTCCTCGAGAAACACGCGAGCGCCTTTCCGGGATACGGACTGTTGAAGAAAGCGCTTGATCCGGTTGGCGAAGGGAAGACATTGTCGGAGGCGTTTCAGGACTCGCTCAAGCGATTCAATCTTGACTTTGACGGCGATATCAAACCGGTACTTGGCGACTCGGCGTACGTGACGGTGTCCGATATGAGCCCTCTCGGTGAAAGTCTTCAGAAGGGCGCGGTGGCAATCGGTTCTTCGTCCTCCCGGACTCTCGCCGGAATGATTCCGCCAAAAAAAGAAGGTCTCGCTTTTTCCGATAGAGAAACATCTTCCCCGCGTCCCCGGGTACTTGGCGATATGACGGTGCGCGGAGTCGAGAATGATTACGCGCCCGAAAAGCCGATAGATTTCTTGGTTGCCTCACCGGTGCGAGATCGCAAGAAGGCGCGTGATACGTTTGAGAAGCTTCGATCGGGTTCGGATTTCGAAGTGGAAACTCTCGAATACCGTGGTTTTTCATATTTCAAGGTTTCTCTCAAATCGAAAGAGACGACATTGCCGGACGATATATCGCGCTTTATTCAGTTTCGGACGCTCTACCACGGACTTGTCGGGGGAAACTGGATATGCGCTTCGTCGGAAGCGGAGCTCAAAAAAATATTTGATCGGCAGGCGAGCCGTCGCGCGTGGGATAGTTTCACACCGAAAACGTCGACTTCAACACTCGCCGACAATGACGACTTTCGATCGGTGCGAGCGTCGCTCGGAAATCCGGACATCGCACAGTCGTTGGTTGCCGGATATTTCAACGTCGCTTCCGACGCGTTTTTCAAAAAGTCGCCCTGCTCGGGGAGTATGTGTTCCGATCCGTCGGAGTTTATCCGATATCCGGAGCGGATTATGATTGGCTGGTCACTCGGGTTTACGGAAAGCGGTATTGATATGCGCTGGACCAATAAAACCGATGACGAAGCGCTTCCCGGAAAACCGGAGGCGGAGCGGCTGTCAAATCTTGTGCCGCAAAAAGCCGGTGGAAAGTGGCTCAATATTTTTTCCGAGCACGACGGACTCAAAAATCGCTTCTATAATTTCAAGCGTACTCGCTTGACGGAGAAGGGGCGCGAGGCATGGGAAGAAACGCGGCGCGCGATTCAAACAGCGACGACGATTGATATTGAGCGGGACGTGATTGATCATCTCTCCGAGAGCGTCGCGGTTTCGGTCTTGACCGCGAAGGATGCCGAACCGGAAGGGGTGCTCGTTGCGCGCGTGGATGATCCGCAAGCAATGAAGGCAACAATTGAGAAGATGGTGGATTTTGTTCGAAACACAATTTCCATGCAGAAGGAAAGAATGTTTGCGGGCTCCGCGGAGATGTCTCGCCCTCTCTCGGATTCGTTTTGCGACGGATCGCCAGAGAGAGACAAATGTATTGAATCTATACGGCAAATACGGGTACAAAGTGATGAACTGAAACAAAAACTTGACGCGATGATTGTCGCCGCGCATCTTCATGAAACGACAACGCCCGAAGGCGTGATATATTCTTTCAAACTTTCCAATGAGTTTCCGTATTCGTTTGCGTCGTTTGATTTCGGTTTTCGAGATAATATACTCGTTTTTGGAACGCACTTTGCCGCGGTGCAGGCGTTTCTTCGCGAGATGGGATCAAATAGCACAGAGAAAAAACTTTCTCACAGTGATTTTTACCGAAAAGTACAAAGCGCTTCTCCGGGAGCGAGCTATCAGGATTCGTTTGTCGTGACGCAGGGCGTGTGGGACGTTGCGGAGTATGTGCTAAGTACTTTTTCCAAAGCAATGAATACATGGTCATCGTCGTCTATAGCTCAGGAAGAGGAAAAACGAGAGATGGATGATACGCTTTTTGCCTTTGGCAGTGCGCTTCGAACAATGAAACTTATCGGAAGCGATTCGGTGTCTCGGAATGGCTTTGAAACGTCTTCCTTCCGATGTGTTATCGAGTCGCTTCCCGATGAGGAAAAGCAACGAGCCGAGCGAATATGGGAAACGATTTCTTCGGAAATTTCGAGTATGGACTCGCATTGACGAATATGGTACACTGTCTGGACGAAAGAAAAACGATATGACGCAATCCAAAAATGATATCGCGAAACGCGCGCTTTCGGCGCACAAGAAGCTTCACGGAAAAATCGAGGTTGTCTCGAAAGTTACCGTGGCGAAACCGTCGGATTTGAGCGTGTACTACTCTCCGGGAGTGGGCGCGGTGTCGTCGTACCTCTCGAAATATCCCGGGAAGGCGCGGGACTATACCATTCGAAAGAATACGATTGCGGTTGTGTCTGATGGATCAGCGGTGTTGGGATTGGGGAATATAGGACCGATTGCCGCGCTTCCGGTTATGGAAGGGAAGGCGATGCTCTTCAAAACATATGCCGATGTGGACGCGTTTCCGATCGTGCTCGCGACGCAGGATGTTGAGGAGATCGTCGCGACGGTCGCGCGTATCGCCCCGACTTTCGGCGGTATCAATCTCGAAGATATCGCGGCGCCGCGATGCTTTGACGTCGAGGCGCGACTCAAGGAACTTCTCGATATTCCCGTGTTCCACGATGACCAACATGGGACGGCGATGGTGGTCCTTGCGGGACTGTTGAACGCGCTTAGAGTGGTGCGGAAAAAAATAGAAACGGTGCGGATCGTGATTGCAGGGGCGGGCGCCGCCGGACACGCGATTGCGGAGCTGCTTCTTTTGGGGGGCGCCAGTGATATCGTCGTCATTGACAGTAAGGGTATTCTCTCGAAAGAGCGCGTCGATCTCGATACATTCAAACGCCAACTCCTTGATCGAACGAATCCGAGAAATATTTCCGGTGGTATTGCAGAGGCGCTCGCGGGGGCGGATGTGTTTGTCGGGGTTTCCAAAGGAAACACGCTAACGCGAATGCAGGTTGCCTCGATGGCGAAGAATCCGATTGTGTTTGCGCTTGCCAATCCCATTCCGGAGATTATGCCGGGTGAGGCGAAAAAGGCGGGGGCGGCGGTTGTCGCGACCGGACGGTCGGACTTCCCCAATCAACTCAACAATGTACTCGGGTTTCCCGGTATCTTTCGCGGCGCGCTCGATCACGGCGTGCGGGACATTACCGATGAAATGCTGGTGAACGCGGCGATGAAATTGTCCAAGCTTGTTTCAAAGCCGACGGCGGAAATGATTATCCCGTCGCCCTTTGACAAACGAGTGGTGAAGGCGGTTGCGAGCGCTATTCGTGAATAAAGAATAGGGAATGGCGAATGGAGGATTTCATTCTTCATTCTTCATTCTTCATTCTTCATTCTTCATTCTTCATTCTTCATTCTATGATCTACGATCTCATCATTATCGGCGCGGGACCGGCGGGACTGTCGGCATCCGTGTATGCGTCGCGTTACGGTATAAAGCATGCGGTTCTCGGTGAAATTGCCGGCGGTCTTCTCACGCAAACGTTTGACGTGGGGAATTGGATCGGGACCAAAGAAATCAAGGGGCAGGCGTTCGCGGATGCTATGGCGGATCACGCGAAGAGCTACGGCGTTGAAATCCTTCCGGTTTCCGTCGAGAGAATCGAGAAAAAAAGTGATGGAAATTTTTCAGTGATCGCGGGAGAGAAATCATTCGAAACAAAAACGGTACTCGTGGCGACCGGCACCAAGCATCGCCACCTCGGCGTACCGGGCGAGCAGGAGTTTTCCGGCAAGGGCGTGTCGTTTTGTCCGACGTGCGACGGATTTTTCTTCAAGGGAAAGCGAGTGGCGGTCGTGGGCGGCGGCGATAGCGCGGCGGAAGCAGGGGCATATCTCGCCGATATTTGCACGGAAGTGTTTGTCATTGTGCGCGAGTCGGAGATGATTGCTGAAAAATTTTGGCGAGATTTACTCGTATCCAAAAAGAATGTGACCGTGGTAGTGGAAACGCAGGTGCGAGAAATTCGCGGAACCGCGAAACTTGAGACGCTTCTTCTCGATCGACCGTTTGCGGGAAAATCGGAACTCTCCGTTGACGGACTCTTTGTTGAAATCGGACTTGTTCCCAATACGAAGTTACTCGCGGACGCGGGAGCGAAGCTTGACCGTTTGGGATATGTCGAGACGATGCCGGATCAGAGTGTCGGCGTGCCGGGTATTTGGGCGGCCGGCGACATCACAACCAACTCTAACCATTTCCACCAAATCGTCACCGCCGCCTCCGAAGGCGCCATAGCCGCAAAGAGTATCTTGGAATATTTGCAGAAACAGTGAAGATGTGGATTTTTGAGATGAGCTCTAGACATTTGACAGCATACCCCCCAGGGGGTATTCTTGTTTTATATGAAGTATATGGATGAAAAAAATAAGGTAAAGGTTGTGCGTCGACTCAAACTTTTGGAGGGTCAGGTTCGCGGACTGCAAAAGATGATTGAAAATGATACGTACTGTATCGATGTGATCGCTCAGACGTCGGCCGTAAAGCAGGGGTTGTCCAACGTCGAAGATATGCTTCTTGAAAATCATCTCGGCCACTGCGTCGTTCACCAAGTGCAGTCCGGACAAATAAAAAAGGCTAAGGAGGAAGTTATCAAGGTGTATAAATTAAAAAGAAAATGATATGCACACTCGGATTTATGGGGTAAGGGGGATGCATTGCGCTTCTTGTTCGTCGGTTATTGAGAAGATGTTCAAGAAAGTTGAGGGAGTGCAGTCTGCGGAGGTGAACTATGGTACGGAAAAAGCCAAGGTTTCTTTTGATCCGCTAAAGACGAACCCCTACGATCTTTCTAAGCAAATTGAACCACTTGGCTATTCTTTAGAGATTCCCTCCACTGCCGAGGAGATGGGTATGTCAGAGAGTGAGCATGCGGCGCGCTTGGGACTAAATCAGTCCAAGAAAGAAAAGCTCTCCGAGGTTGCGGATATGAAAACCAAAGTGCTTTCGGCCATACCCATTGCGATTTTTGCCGCCTTTGTCATGGGCTGGGATATCCTTGCGGAGTACGGAGTCGCGTCAGAGATGGGGTCAGTAGTGAAAGAGTTTTTTCATCACCTCCTGCCTTTAATGGCAACGTACATTCTTTTTGTAGTCGGCAAGCCATACCTACTGGGGTTTTATAGATTCCTCCGATACGGCAAGGCAAATATGGATACACTTATTGGCATTGGAACTGTCGCCGCCTTTTTATACAGTTTTGCCGTTACAGCTTTTGAGGAGATGCTACGGCCTTTTATAAATGTTGATTACCAATACTACGACGTGACGATAGTGGTCATTACTTTTGTTGCGCTTGGCAAATATTTGGAGGCACGATCAAAAATCAGAACGGGAGATGCCATAGAAAAACTTCTTAATCTTCAGGCGAAAACTGCACTTGTTATCCGTGATGGCAAAGAAATAGAAATATCGGTCAATGATGTAAAACATGGCGATCTGATTATCGTAAAACCTGGGGCAAAAATTCCTGTGGACGGAGTGATAACTGACGGCGGTTCTTTTGTTGATGAATCTATGGTGACCGGAGAACCGATGCCGGTCCAGAAAAAGATTGGTGATAGTGTCGTTTCCGGAACGATCAACACCAGCGGTTCGTTTACATTCAAAGCGACAAAAGTCGGGTCGGAAACGTTACTCGCCCAGATCATCAAAATGGTCGAGGATGCCCAAGGAAGCAAGGCGCCAATACAGGCTCTTGCGGACAAAGTCTCGTCGGTTTTTGTGCCTATTGTTCTGGTGATCGCTTTTCTTGCTCTCGGCGCCTGGCTCATTGTCGGATCGCAATACTTAGGCTTTTCTCAAGCTCTCTCCTTCGGTCTAGTCTCCTTTGTTGGGATTCTCGTTATTGCGTGTCCCTGCGCTCTTGGTCTTGCCACGCCGACGGCGATTATCGTTGGCGTCGGTAAGGGGGCAAAAGAAGGTATCCTTATCAAGGATGCCGCTACGCTTGAAAAGCTCCATAAAGTGAACACGGTCGTGGTTGATAAAACTGGAACAATCACAATCGGAAAGCCAGCCCTTGTTGATATACAAAATCTTTCCAATTTAAAAAACGACGATCTGATATCAATTTTAGCTTCGCTTGAGAAAAAATCAGAACATCCGATTGCTCATGCGGTGGTGAATTACGCAGAGGAGAAAAATATTCCGATATCTGATGTTTCAAGCTTCGAGGGTATACAAGGCAAGGGACTCAGAGGAGTGATTAAAAACACGGAATACTTTGTCGGCAATGCAAAGCTCATAAGCGATCTGAATATTTCTTTTGATGTAGCGAAGCTGAATGAATTCACTTTTCAAGGGAAAACTCCGGTGATCGTTGCCACAAGAGAAAAGGTGCTTGGCTTTGTCATGGTAGCCGATGAAATAAAAGATGAGTCGGTCGAAGCGGTTAAGAACCTCCATGCTCTTGGAATCAAAGTGGTTATGCTCACCGGCGACGATGAAAAAGCCGCCAAATACATCGGCTCACTCGTTGGCATTGATGGCGTTGTCGCCCACGTACTGCCGCAGGATAAACTCGAAAAAATTAAAGAACTCCAGTTGCGGGGTCAAGTGGTGGCAATGGCGGGTGATGGCGTGAATGATGCTCCAGCTCTCGCGCAGGCCGATGTGGGTATTGCCATGGGGACTGGAACGGATGTGGCGATAGAATCCGCCGGCATCACCCTCCTTGGCGGGGATATTTCAAAGCTTGTGAAGGCTATCAATCTCTCGAGAGTCACTCTGCGGGGAATCAAGCAGAATCTCTTCTGGGCGTTTATCTATAATATTGTCGGTATTCCGCTTGCCGCCGGAGCCTTCTATCCGATTTTTGGATGGCTCTTGAATCCCGTCTTTGCCGGTTTTGCCATGGCAATGTCTTCGGTGTCGGTCGTGTCAAACTCCCTTCGAATTAAGGCAAAAAAATTATAAAAATATGAAAACACATACATTCCATATTTCCGGTACGCACTGCGCTTCATGCAAAATTTTCATTGAAGACGCTTTGAATGAGCGGGGTTTTATAAAAAACACCTGTGTTGATTTGAAGCGCGAGACCGTTAAAATTGAGACTGAGAGCGATCAGAGCCCCAAAGAATTGGCGAAGGTGCTCACGGATACGATAAAATCGAACGGCTACGCGTTGTCGGTAGAGAAACCCGTCGAGGAGCAGTGGAATAATGATGTGATTTGGAAGGCCGTGCCAATCGGACTTGCGCTTCTTACTCTCTTTTTTCTATTGCAAAAATCCGGAATTCTCAATCTTGGCATTGGAGGAGGACAGATAACTCCGACAACAAGCTTTCTCGTTGGTCTTCTCGCTTCGGTATCGAGCTGTCTCGCGGTAGTGGGAGGGTTGGTGCTTTCCCTTTCGGCAAAAATATCTCAAGATAACGAAAGGGATACGAAAACTTTCTTGCTTTTTCACGTTGGAAGGTTGGCGGGTTTTGCGGTATTGGGCGGTGTTCTCGGGGCGGTCGGCGGCGCCATTGGAATCAATATTACGTTTACGACCATTCTGGGAATAGTAGCTTCTGTCGCGATGATTCTCCTTGGTTTGAATCTGGTTGGAGTGTTTGAAAAAAATAACGTCGCCCTGCCTTCGGGGATTTTCAATTTTTTCAGAAAAGTAGAACACGGAACTCTCACGCCGCTTGTCATCGGGTTTGCCACTTTTTTCTTGCCGTGCGGATTCACGCAGTCGATGCAGATTTCCGCACTCGGAAGCGGATCGTTTGTCTCCGGACTCCTTCTTATGCTTTCGTTTGCGCTCGGGACGCTCCCAATGCTTCTCTTTCTTTCATTTGGTTCCGCGTCGTTTGCGCGAGGAAGATACGCACCGATTTTCTTCGAATCCGCGGGGGTGGTGGTTATCGGTCTTGGTGTGTTCGCGCTCCTTTCCGGGCTTGCCGGACTCGGAATTATTCGTCCGATTTTTAATATATAAACCTATGAGTAAAATTATCGCGGTCGTTATTACGCTTTTGCTTGTCGCGGGGCTTGGAACGATTCTTCTGGGACAACCGAAAGGTGACAAAAAAAATGCCCATTCGTCCGGTTTGAATGCGTCGGAATTTGAGTTGACGAACAACGTTGAAATGCGGGAAGGTGCTCAGTATGTGACCATCAATGTTCGTGGCGGATATTCGCCTCGGATCTCTGTAGCAAAAGCCGATATACCGACAAAACTGATTTTGAAAACAAATGGCACGTACGATTGTTCAGCGTCGCTCGTTATCCGATCAATCGGTTATCAAAAAGTTCTGCCGCCAATAGGGGAGGAAGTTATCGATCTCGGAATACCGAAACCTCATACCCTTCAAGGGGCGTGCAGTATGGGAATGTATAATTTTTCGGTGAATTTTAAGTAACGATCAACTTCATTAAGAATTCCAAAAAAAATCCCGCCCACACTGGCGGGATTCGCAATTTGCTTCTAAAGATGTGCTCTCGGAGGGAATCCCTGCCTGCCGGTAGGCTGGGAACCCCCATTACCGGTTCCGACCCCGCAAAACACTTTCAGGAGAGGGAGTGTGCCTTTTTTTCGGTGCCCTTGGTAGGAATCGAACCTACATCACCGGTTCCGAAGACCGGCACTTTATCCATTAAGCTACAAGGGCATTACTTTTTTGAAGTCAATGCCCGGCGTATTTGCGGGGCTATCCGTTCGGCTACGAGAGCATTGGAAATCTCCACTGGGGTGACTAGAGGGAATCGAACCCTCGTTGATGGTTCCACAAACCACCGTCCTACCATTGAACGATAGTCACCCCGCCGGAGACTTCCGCTTTTCCGTGCCCTCGGCTGGAATCGAACCAACATCAAGGCCTTAGAAGAGCCCTGCTCTATCCATTGAGCTACGAGGGCGATTGCGGTATTTTGCTTTTCTGTGCCCCCACCAGGAGTCGAACCTGGAACCGTTTGGTTAAGAGCCAACTGCTCTGCCAATTGAGCTATGAGGGCGATTGCGGTGTATGAGATGAAGAAATTTTCTTGATGGCGAACCCCCGATCCCGCCGCGGCGGGATTAAGAGCCAACTGCTCTACCAGCTGAGCTATGCGCGCCACAAAACAACAAATGCTCTCCCTTCGGGAAAGTATTGGAATACTAGCAAGATACGCTCCTTTCGTCAACGCGGAAGAGCGCCGGTTGCGACGTACGCGTTCCATTGCTTCTCGGACCAATTCCTTGGTTTTTCGGTGAGCTTCTCTTCGCCCGGATGGGGAAATTTGCTGGGGGATTCATAACTGCTTTTGAAGGTATCCTCAATGAGTGTAGTTCCATCTGCCGCGATGACCTTTTGGGTGAAGACGGTTTTCATACCGCCGTCCGGCGTACGAGCGGTGATGTGTGGACCATCAAGAGAAATGGTTCGTCCATCCGGCGTGCCATAGAAACGAAATACCAATTCCTTCTCTTCGATGGCAACCTGGAGCAAAATATGTGCGGGAGTGTTGTTGATAAACTTGAAATCCGGCTTTGGGATATAGATGGTTGCGTCCATTCCGTAGGGTTTGTAATACTGAACGGGATAGGCGTGATTTCTGCGCTCGGTGATTTTTTGCCCCGTATTGAGGGCTGCGCGGAAGAGCGTCGTTGAGACTTGGCAAATGCCGCCGCCAAATTCGGGGAGCGTTTGACCGCGCTTGATGACGAGTTCGGGGAGATAGCCGTGTTCGCCATCCACCGCACCCAAATATTCTACGAACGAAAATTCTTTTCCCGGAGGAATGAGGATTCCCTGGAACTGCTCAATCGCGCGCTTGATATTAAAGACGCGATTTTTGGGCGAGCCGGCGAAGCTCGTGCGTCCTTCGCCGAGGAACTTGGTGATACCGAGGCGATCGGCGTCCGTTGATGTGATATTCGGTTGAAGGATTCGTATCGGGAGCGCGAGGGCGATGTTCCTTTCTGTTGAAGAGGATAGGGCTTTCTTTAAGGCATCTAATCCGACTGTTACGTCTATTTCGGATCCGTCGCGACTGGGCGCGAATGCCGAGACGGCGCCGTCCTCGTTGACGGCAAATAGCGCGTCCATCGGATCTTTTCGAGATTGCGCGCGAAGCGTTTCAAGAAAATCTCGAACGGATGTTTCATTGAGCGTGAATACGGTTTTTGATCGGATTGAGGAGCGTTCGTGCGCGGGGAGAGAAAAATCGCAGAAGAACAACTCCCATGGGCAAAATGCCGGCGATATGGCTTCCATTTTCATTCCATTTCGGAAAGATACTGTGCTTTTTGGCTCGAACCACAGGGCAATCGCTTCACGCGCGAGCGTATGTTCGTTGTCATTCCAGGAGAAGGAAAGTGTTTCCGGAAGCGTCGAGATGGAGACACTTTCGGCCTTAGCAATTTCGGGAAACACAAAAGCGCTCGTTATACATACGAGAAAAAGAGTTCGGAATGCAGTTGTTGAAAACATTGAAAACATAGCGTCCTTTCTCGACAGAGAAATCCGGCTTGTCAAAAACAAGCCGGTCTTTCAAGATGCAGAGGGGAAAGCTCGATCTCTCAGAAACCGCGGACTTGAATTTTCTTGATTCGTGTCGTATCGGCTTTTGGAAGTCGAATCGTTAGAATGCCGTTTTTGAGGGATGCTTCCGATTTGTCGGCGATGATATCGACCGGCAGGAGAATGGATCGGGAGAACGGACCCCAATAGCACTCTTGGTAATAGTAGCTTCCTTCGGTGACCGCCTCTTCATTTTTTCGTTCACCCTTGATGGTGACCATGTCATTGTTGATGGCGACATCGAGATCCTCAGGCTTGACGCCAGCAATGGTTGACTTGATAACAATCGCTTCATCCGTCTGATACACATCTATAGTGAGTTGTCCCTCGGCGTTTTCTTCGCCGGACTCGTCATTCACTGGAGAGGGTCTCCATGCTGGCTCTTCCGGAATGGTGGATCGCATCAGAGGCGATGTTTGGGGACCGCCATAGGTCTCAATGACCTCTTCGGATGATTCCTCAAAAATCGGAATCTGCGACGGCGACTCGTCAACGTTTCTTGCCCCGGTCAATCGCTCAAAAAAGGATTGTTTTTGTTTTGTCATAGAATTTTTCCAGATAGTGCCGAATTAAAACTGACCGCAGTATACCGAAAAAGAAAATTTTTCGCAAGACGAACCCGTTTAGGAGAATCGTTCAAAAAGAACGGGAGAGAGAAAGGTGTTGTAGAAGATATGGAGGACAATCGCGACGAAGAAGAGAAACAAAAAGAGCGTTGGCGTTCGACCTCGCGTGCGAAAAAACCAGGCGAAACCGAGCACGCCACCGGTTACGATATGAAGCACGCCACCGCTTATCGCGCCGAGAGAGACTGAATAGGAGAGGTCTTCTCCTTGAAAGAGTATTTTGAGCGATGCTTCGAAAAAGGCGAATCCGAGTCCGACGAGAAGTCCTTTGAAGATCGCGTTTCGGAAAAATGGTGTCGTTTCATCACTGATGCCGCGGAGCGCCGCGAGCTTCATACTCTCCTCGAGAAACGCGACGAGAATTATGGAAGAAAGAGTCGGGGAGAAATTTTCCGTCAATGTACGCGGAGAAATACCCTGAACGAGGAATATCGCCGCGAGGAGAATTTCAACGAGAACCGCCGCCATACCGGCGAGCCATCCGCGAACGAGGGCGTAGATCATAGAGAGAAAATTTTCAATGATCAATTTTCAATGAGTTCATTAAGGGCATCATGGAGATTGTTTTGTTTTTGCCGCGCTTCGGCGAGGAGTTTTTCGGTGTTCTCAATGAGCGCTTTCGGCGCCTTGGAAGTGAAGGCTTCGTTGCCGAGTCGCGCGGACGTGTTTTCGATGAATGTTTCGAGTTTTTTGAGTTCCATTTCCAGGCGTTTCTGTTCTTTGTCAAGATCAAGTATGGCTTCGAGGTGAATACAGATGCGTGTGTTTCCAATGACGGAACGCGCGGAATGGGACACGGTTTCTTTGTCGCGAAGAAACGAAACGGTTCCGACGCGCGCAAGGCGTTTGAGTATGGTTTCATTCTTTGCAAGAAGGTTTTCTTCCGGAGTCGCGAAAGAAATATCGAGCTCTTGCTTCGGGTCGATATGGTAGATTGATCGAATAGCGCGGATTTTTGTAATGATGTCGATGATGTGTGAAAAATTTTCTTTTGCGCCCTCAGGAAGAGTGTTTGTGTCCTGTTTTGGCCATGGCGTTACGAGGAGGAGCTGATCTTTTCCAAGCTGTGACCAGAGCGTTTCTGTGACGAACGGCATAAAGGGGTGCCAGAGCTTCAAAAGCGTTTCGAAAACATATCGAAGCACCTCGTTGTTTCCTTCTACTTTGTGCGCTTCGACATACCAGTCGGCAAATTCGTTCCAAGTGAAATCGCGCAATGTCTCTCCGGCGAGCGAGAACTGGTAGCCTTCGAGGAGTTCCGTGACTTTACGTACCGTTTCGTCGAGCCGGGAAAGAATCCAGCGATCGGCCGAGGAAACAATTTTCAATTTGCAATTTGCAATTTTCAATCTCCCTGGTTTTTCCGCCTCTTGTTCCTGGCTTATTGTTCCTTGCTCCTTGTCTGATTGCTGACTGCTGTTTGCCGATTGCTGGACAACATACCGCCCGATATTCCAGAGTTTGTTGGTGAAGTTGCGGAAGGTGGCGATTTTTTCTTCGCCGAGACGAATATCGTTTCCAGGGGTGCTCCCGATGACGAGCGAGAGTCGAACGGCGTCGGTGCCATATTTCGCAGTCATATCGAGCGGGTCGATTACATTGCCGAGCGACTTGCTCATCTTACGCCCTTTCTCGTCGCGGATGAGACCATGAAGATAGGTGGTTTTAAAGGGAACTTCGCCGAGCAAATATTCCGACATAAGTATCATGCGGGCGACCCAGAAGAAGAGAATGTCGTAACCTGTTTCGAGAACGGATATCGGGTGGTAGGTTTGGAGATGTGATTCTTTATGGTAACTAAACTCATATATCCATACGGGGGATCCCTCCGAAACGTCCATATTTGGATAATATGCTTTCATTGTGGACAGAAAGTGTTTTCTGTCTTGGTAGGGTTCATGTCCCACTTGATTGTGCGCAATGTTTCTAAGTATGGTTTTGCTCACTTTTTCTATTGCTATAAATCCGAAGCTTTTCTTTGTTTTTGAGTTTTCAACAAGATACTGTTCTCCCGTGAGCGCTTGTTTATCTCTTAGACGATATGTCTTGGTTTTCGTCCCGTCTTTTACTATATCAACAAGTGACTCATGAAATCCAAACTTTTTATCTAACGGCCATCCAAGCGTCGAAAATGTCCAGAGTCCGGAAGAGAACCATGTATCGAGCGTGTCGGGGTCTTGTTGCCAGCCTTTTCCTTCGGGTGTTTTCGGACCGCAAAAAACCTCTTTGTCTCGATACCACACCGGTATTCGATGCCCGAACCAAATTTGCCGGGAAATACACCAGTCGCGAAGATTATCGATCCAATGAAAGTAAGTTTTCTCGAATCGTTCGGGAATAATTTTCACTTCACCGGAGCGAACCGCTTCTTGCATAAGTGATTTCAGGGTCGTCTTTTTTCCATTTCGATCGAACTCTTTATTGACATTGACAAACCACTGTTCTTTGATCTGCGGTTCGATGATGCCGCCACCTCGGCTATTTACGGCGATATTGTGAAGATAATTTTCCTCGGTTTTCACAACGAGATTTTTTTTGCGAAGTTTCTCGATTATTTTTGGGCGTGCTTCAGCTATATCCATGCCGGAAAATTCTCCGGCGATCGAGAGGAGCCTTCCGTCGTAGTTGATGATCTGCTCTTTATCGAGGTGGTGCCGCTCGGCGATATCGAAGTCGGTCGCGTCGTGCCATGGAGTAATAGTCATGGCACCGGTTCCGAAATTCATATCAATGGCTTCATCTTTGATGACGGTCGCCGTGATAGTTCCGTTGATCCACTCGATATTTTCTATTTTCTGTCCGTGTTCGTACTCGCGGTATCGCTCATCATTTGGATGTACGACGACATATTTGTCGCCGAATTTCGTTTCGGGACGAGCGGTACCGATGACGAAGGGACCGTATTGCAAATAGTAGAATGGGGCGACTTCTTCTCGACGTTCCACTTCGTCGTCGGAAACCGTGGTCTGAAATTTCGGATCCCAGTTGACGATGCGGGATCCTCGATAGATGATGCCGTCTTCGAACATACGGCGGAAGGCCTCGTTGACCGCGCGGTTCCTGGCATCGTCGAGTGTGTATGCCTCGCGATCCCAGTCGAGGGAAGCTCCCATTTTTTTACACTGATTGACGATGGTGTCGTGTGAATCTTGCGCGAATTTCTTTACGCGTTCGAGAAACACTTCTCGTCCGAGGTCGTGTCGAGTTTTCTTTTCCTCGTTCCACAGGATTCGTTCGACTTTTTCTTGCGTTGCAATCGCCGCGTGGTCGGTGCCGGGAATCCAAAGGGTTTTATCGCCCTTCATGCGGTGGTAGCGCACCATGATATCTTCGATTGCAAGCATGGCGGCATGTCCCAAGTGAAGCGTGCCGGTGACGTTTGGTGGCGGGAGAACAATGGAAAACGGCTTGGCATCCGGGTTTGTTACGCCTTTTTGGATGCAGACGTCCGGACCAAAAAATCCGCTTTCTTCCCACTTTTTGTATATCGAGTCTTCGTGATCTTTGGGCTCGTATGTTGTGGGGATTTCTTGGCTCATATGGGGAAATGGTAGCACTGGAGAGTGAAATGTTCAATCCCCAAGGTTCATATTCGGATCCGCGGAAAGCGTCTGCCAATCGGTGGACGCTTTTTGTTTGTCCTCGGCGGTCATTTTTTCCCACCGAAAGAGCGCAGCGGCGCCGATCATTCCCGCGTTGTCGAGAGAATATCTGAACGGGGGCATGAGGAAAGATGTGTCGGGAAAATCGCGCGTAATCATGTCGCTCATTCGCGTGCGAAGCTCAACGTTCGCCGAGACGCCGCCCGCGATGATGACGGTTCTCGGTCGGTATTCGAGGGTGGCGCGGCGCGTTTTCTCAATGAGCACGTCGAGCGCCGCCTCTTGGAATTCATAACAGACGGCATTGATGAAATGTTCGTCGCGCTTTTTTTCTTCATTCTTTTTCAAAAAGTAGAGGACGGACGTCTTGAGTCCGGAGAAAGAAAAACGGTAGTCGTGTGAATCGAGGAGAGGACGAGGGAATGAGAATGTCGAATGGTGAATGGAGAATGGTGAATGAGTTTTAATGTATTTTGTTTCTGAATTCGGAGTTGGTTCTTTATTCAACATTCCCCATTCGACATTCCCAAAGAGCTCCGCTCTTTTGGCGATCTCCGGTCCTCCGGGATAGGGGAGGCCGAGCATTTTGGCGACCTTATCAAAGGCTTCGCCGACGGCATCGTCTTCGGTTTCGCCCAAGATTTCATAGTCGAAGTGATTGCGCATCAAGACGAGTTCGGTATGCCCGCCCGAAACGACGAGCGCGAGGAGAGGGAAGAGGGATGAGGAGCGAGTAGTGGGTAGTGAGTAGTTTGAAGGCGATTTATGTTCTTTTCGTTGCTGACTCCTGGATACTAACTGCTCGCTACTAATAAAATTTGCGTAGATGTGACCTTCGATGTGGTGGATGCCGAGGAGGGGTTTCTTCCAGAGATAGGAAAGCGTTTTTGCAGCGGTGACGCCGATCTGGAGCGCGGGCATGAGTCCGGGTCCCGCCGTGACGGCGATCGCCTCGATATCGTCTTTTGAGGCGCTCGCTTCGCGGAGTGCCGACTCGATGACGGGGACGATGTTTCTCACATGTTCGCGCGCGGCGAGGTTTGGCACAACTCCGCCAAAGGGCGCGTGGAGCGCGATTTGCGATGAGACGACACTCGAGAGCACACAAACACCGCCATCGTCTTTTCCTACGATGGCGGCCGCGGTTTCATCACACGATGTTTCGAGCGCGAGGATCACAAGAGAATGGGGAATGAGGAATGGAGAATGAGGAATTTTTGTTGGGGCATGTCCTTGCAACTTATGACTGTGTTAGAGAACCTTTCCCTTCTATTCCCCGATTCCCTTGAAGAGCGGCATGCCACTTGAAGGATTGACGGGGACATAGATGGTGCCTTGGCGATCTTTCAGTTCTTTTATGTAGAGATAATTCAAATATTCGGCGCTCAAGCTTTCATTGATGATTTTTTGCGCGTCCCTCTGTCCTTCCGATTCGATTCTTTTTCGATCAGCCTCCTTCTTTTCGCGATCGAGCACGAAGTCATATCGTTGAGCTTCCTGTTCGGCGGCGAGTTTCTCCTGAATCGCTTTGGTGAGATTTGGCGGAAGTTGGACATTGCGAATGAGTGCCTGCTCAATGATGATGCCGCGCGAGCCAATTCGTTCCTTGAGGAGTGTTGCTATTCGGTCCGAAGCTTCCTGCCTTTTCTGTGAGTAGAGCTCTTTTGCCTCATATTGAGAAACAATATCTCGAATCACGCCGCGAATTTCCGGGCGAATGATTTTCTCGACATAGTTCAATCCCACTTCACGATACACGTCCGACGCTTTTGGTTCTTCCAAGCGATAGAGTGCCGTGAAATCCACGTTGACATCCAGCCCCTCCCTTGTAAGGGAACTGATAGAGTCATCGCCTTTTATTTGACCTTCACTCGGAGCGATGCTCATCGTGTACTGCTCGGTTCGAATACTCATTTTTTCCACATGCGCGAGCGGATTGACGAAATGAAAACCCGATCGAAGCTCGGTGTCGCGTACTTTTCCGAAGAGAGAATAAACACCGGTTTCCCCGGCTCCGACAATGACGACGAACCAAGAGGTGATCCAAAGAGCAAAGAGAATCGCTATGATACCCTTTGCGACTTTCCAACCGTTGCGAGCTTTCTCAGCATAATTGCCGACGTCGGACAATGAATTTGCCATAACGTTCTTGTTATTGTTAATAAACGGATATGAAGCGAAAAAATTCTCAAAAGAGATAAAGAGGTGTCGAATTTTTTCCCTTTGAGACAAAAAAATGACAATGAAAATTACTCCCAAAAAAAATATCCCTCCTTTCCCGAATTCCCGTAGCAGGAAAAAGAGGAAAATTATGGCGAAAATGGCAAGGGGAGTTAAGAGTACCGAAAGGAGGGTGATGAGAATCTTTCTCATATGTCAGAACTTTCAGAGAACGGATTTCTAATCGGGACAGACGGATTTCCCGCTGGAGACATACGATTTTTCAACCTCTTTGAATGAGTGAGTGTCTTCTGTGAGGGGGTCAAAACGAGTGTCAACGCAAATGTATCGGTCATCCTTTTGGCACAATTTTCCAAATAGAGCAAGAGTATTTCCATTGGGAGCGACAGAGACAATCGGCTTACCGTTACATTCTTTGAAGGCGGTTTTGGGATCCGGAGTAAAACCCGTAAGCGTTCCCTTTTCATCGGCATACAGGATGGCGGAGATGATTTCTGCCGAGAGGGTGGCCTTCATTGCCTCGTCAGACGCTTTGCCTCGAGCGCTACTGAGTGAAGCAAGAACAATAGAGGCAAACATTCCGACGAGGGCCATTGCGGGAAGCATTGCCGATATGACAATAAGTACGATAACCAAGACGGACATTTTCTTTTCCGGATTTCTATAAACAACGGTCGACCCGGCGATCATATCGTGAAGCCCTTGTTTTCTCTTGGTAAATCCAACCATGAGAAAGCCGATGCCGAATGTAAATCCTGACAAAAATTTCCCAATGGTTTCGCGGAGAATGACTCTTTTAAGCGGAAGTCGTTCAGTGGTGTTTGAAACAACTCGTATACCGACGGCCATCTTTCCAATGGTCATTTGATACCTATGAATCAGTATTATGTGATATGCGGAAGCGAGGAACAAGGGGAGAAAAAGCTGAAAGACTTTCGGTGAATTTTCTCCCAGGAGGAAATTCAAAAGACCATTTGGAATGAAGAGGATAAGACCATCAACAAAAATCGCTACCCAACGAATCCAAAATCCGGCGTATTTGATCGGCGCCATTGGAGGAGTCGGAACCCCTGTGGATTCGTTGGGATAGACTGTGGCAATGCTTTCCGCAATATCAACTTCCGAATAACCGGATTGTTGAAGTTGAGAGATGAGAGTTTCCTTTGAGTGTGCCTCTTTGTTTTCAGCGAGGTACTGAATTGCTTGCTGATTCATACGTAAAATGAAAAAACAAAAAAGAGTTTTTTTAGAACACGTTTATAGCCTATATTATACCTTCCCCGAAGCGTTTTTCAAGTTTTTGTCAAATGTTTTTTCTGACCGTGAAAGCCACTTCATCACACGATGTTTCGAGCGCGAGGATCATTTCCGTGTAGCCTCAGGGGGAGTCGCCCCGTCATCCGACGGGGCGCCATGTCGAATGACATGGTGAACCCCTCGATGAATTTTTGAGTTTTCTTGGTAGCCTCAAGGGGAGTCGAACCCCTCTTAACGGCTTGAAAAGCCGCTGTCCTAACCGATAGACGATGAGGCCGAGAGACAAAAAACAAAAGCCTTTCGGCTCTTTCAGATTGTAGCATAAAAAAGCTGTTGCGCAAGGTCAGTATGGTGTTTCGATTGCATTCGCCTGGCAGATGTCGGCGTAGAAACGAGCGCTCGGTCGGATGGTTCGCTCCAGTGTTTTGCGGTCGACGTCGACGAGACCGAAACGGGGCCAGAAGCCTTTGTCCCATTCGAAGTTGTCGAGGAACGACCAGTAGAGGTAGCCGCGGACATCGGCGCCGTCGTGGATCGCGCGGTGGACGGACGTGAGCGCGCGTGTCAAAAATTCTTTTCGGAGTGTATCGCTTTGGTCGGCGAGACCGTTTTCGGTAATGTAAATGGGCTTCTTGTAGGGCTTTAATTCGACGAGCGCCTGATAGATGGATTCGGGATAAAATTCCCAGCCGAAATCAGTGAGGCGCTTGTTTGGGTTTTTGCTGAAGCCATTGTTGATGACGTTTCGATTGTAGTGATTGAGTCCGATGAAGTCTTGATACTTTTTTATACGGTTGAGAAACCATCGGTTCCAAAAATAGTGCGCGAATTTCTTGAGTATTCGATTTGCGATCGCGTTTCTTCTGAGTTCGAATGAAACCTGGTGTTTAGCAACGCCTATTTGAGATTTGGGAAGTTTCTTTTTTATGGCGTCGTATGCTTTTTTATGCGCGTGTATGAGAGCGAAGTTGGCGCGAAGAAATTTCAGGGCGCTCTTTTCTTGCGGCGGCCAGGCGGCCTTGAGATAGGCATGCGAAGTGACGACATCGGGTTCATTGAGCGTGATCCAAAAGGTCACGTCATTCCCGAGTGCGTGCGCCATTTTTTCCGCATACCGCGCGAAGTAGTGCGGGAATCGCGGCGCGAGCATGCCTCCTTGTCGCGCGAGCCACAAGGGAAGCGTCCAGTGCCAGAGTGTGACGAAAGGCTCGATGCTTCGTGCGCGAAGGGCGCGAACGACATTTCGGTAATGCCCTATTTCCGCTTCGTCGAATCTTCCTTCCTCGGGTTCGACGCGCGACCACTCGATGGAGAAGCGGTGCGCGGTGTGGTCCAAACTCCTCGCGATATCGAAATCCGCTTCGTAACGATGATAGTGATCGACGGCAATGCCGGAAATATAATTCTCGGGACTGGCGGCTTCCGTGCCGAACTTCTCCGTCCAGCCGGGGAGGTGACCGAACTTTGCGGCGGCTTCGCGGGCGAGGCGGTCGGCGTTTACCTTTTCCCACTCGCTCCAGTCATTGGTCGTGCCGCCCTCCACCTGATGCGACGAGGTCGCCGCCCCCCAGAGGAAGTTTTTGGGAAATCGCCAAAGCATATTGACAAAAGTTTAGAAATAGTGTATACAGGAGAGATGCTTGCTGGAATAGTTCCAGTATAGCGGGAATGTGGTTCTTGTTCAATCCTAGTCCAGGAGGGTGGTAACGATGGCGACTCAAGAAGCTATGCAGACAGCTCGGCAATATCTCAGCCTTCTCCGTGAAGGCAGCCGGGAGTATGATTCCTGCGTCGAGATCATTCGTCGTGAGTGTCAACAATGGAAATTCTCCCTTGCTGACATTGACACAAATGAAGATGAGATTAAAGGATGCTGTATAAAGGGTGCCAAAAGTAAGGTCAGGCGGTACCTTGATCTTCTCCGTGAAGGCAGCTGGGAGTATGATTCCTGCGTCGAGATCATTCGTCGTGAGTGTCAACAATGGAAATTCTCCCTTGCTGACATTGGCACAAACGATGAGGAGATTAAAACCCTTATTCAAAGGAGTGAGATGAAGGCGGTGAAGTAATACGGATCTTATAAATATAATACCCATGCCCGGCAAAGGAATTTTCCGGGCTTTTTTCTTGCCTTTTTCCTTCAAATAGGGTATTCTTTGTTTATGAATGTTGACCGTAAGGAGGAGAAGTTGGGGGAAATTTTTGTGTTCCCCGATCCGAAAACGACCGAGCCGCGGGCGCGGCGGGTTCAGCGCGCGCTTGAGATGGTGCCGGGGCTTCTCTCGTGGGGGACGCTCATCGGGATGTTTGTCATTTCGTTTTTTCTGCCGCTCTGGGCGGCGGTCGCCATCATTCTTTTTGATCTCTACTGGCTCTATCGCATCGTGTTCATTTCCTACTATTCGACGCGGGCGCATTTCCGATTAGTGAAGAGCAAAACAATAGACTGGTGGGAACGGTGCCAGAACAGTCTTCAGCCGGAAGTGTTTGCGCGAGAACTCGAAGAGAGGATGGAACATCTTCGTCAGATGCGAAAAGCTTTACCGTTTTTTGCGCTCGGCAATCGGCTCAAAATGAGGAAGGAGTTGTGCCGGACGAAAGAAACGCTTCGCGAAGCAAAACGACTCGTGCCGATCGCGGAGGAGATTTGGGACTGGCGCAAAATCATTCATGTCGTTCTCCTGCCGACCGCCGGAGAGGGGGCGGAGGTGATCGAACCCGCGATCCGGTCGCTTGCCGAAGCGAATTTCCCCAAGGAACAGATGATTGTACTCCTCGCGACCGAGGAGCGCGAAGACGCGGCGCACCGCACGGCAAAGGTGGAGTATTTGAAAAAGAAATTTGATGGTGTCTTCAAGGACTTTCTCGTGACGACGCATATTGTCGCGGAGGGCGAGATGAAATGCAAGGCGTCGAACGCCAAATTTGCCGCCAAAGAACTTCAAAAATATCTCGACGAACGAAGCATTGAATATACGCGCGTCATTTTTTCCAATTTCGACTGCGATAGCGTGGCGCATCCGGAATATTTCGCGGCGCTCACCTATGCCTATGTGACCAATCCGAAACGCCTCCAACGAGCGTATCAGCCGATGCCGGTCTATCACAATACGATCTGGGATACGAACGCCTTTGTGCGACTCGTGGTGACAGGCTCGTCGTTTTGGCACTTGTTTCAGAGTACGCGGCGGCAAATGGTGACGTTTTCGTCGCATAGCGAGCCGTTTGACACGCTCGTTCGGGTAGGATTTTGGCCGGTGAATATGATCAGCGAGGACTCGGTGATCTATTGGAAGTGTATCGCGTATTTTCACGGCGATTACGAAGTGCAACCGATTCATCTCCCCGTGTCGCTCGACGCGGTTTTGGCGGATTCTTACTGGAAGACGATCGTGAATCAATACAAGCAGAACCGTCGATGGGCGTATGGCATCGAGAATTTTCCCGTCACGATGCGCGCGCTCTGGCCGGACGCAAAAATCGGATTCTTCAAGAAGCTTCGCATCTCGTTTGAGATGCTTGAGGGGCACTATTCGTGGGCGACGACGTCGTTTCTTTTGGCGCTTTTGGGATGGCTCCCGCTTATCTTGGGCGGTATCGCGTTTCGCGAGAGCGTCTTGGCGCACAATCTCCCGCTCATTACTCAGCGACTCATGACCTTGGCACTTCTCGGTATGGTTGTGTCCGTGCCACTCTCGCTCTTCTCGCTCCCGCCGAAGCCCGCGCGCTATCATTCCTCGAAATATTTCGTGATGCTCTTCCAATGGGTCTTGTCGCCCTTCGTCGCGTTTCTCTCGGCGTTCCCCGCGCTCGATTCGCAGACACGGCTCCTCTTCGGCAAATACTTCGGCGAATTCTGGGTCACGGAAAAAGTGCGGAGGAAATAGAAGTAGGCTTGACAACTCGGGTACTTCCTTTACTGTAAAGGAAGTACCTTTTTATTTTGGTTCACGAACAGAGGAGATGCGTTTATGGTATCGCAATCGGGAGTTGATGTCGGTACTCGGCGAAGGTATGATTCGGCGGAGGGTATTCTCAAGTCTCTTGAGTCGTGGGGGAAGTTTTGGACGATGGTGCAAATGCGGCGGGAAGCTGCCGTGAAGGGGGAATCTCTCTCGTGGTTCTTGGTGTGGGGGCAATTTGAACTTCGCGAGGATGGGCGGTGCCTTCAGTGGAAACCGGAATTGTCCGGCATTGAAGATAGGTTGCTTGAGAAAGAATCCTTTCTTCGGAGAGACGGTCAAGATATTTTTTCCTCGTCTCTTGATGGCTTTGTCGTCATACCGCCCATGGTTTTGCGTTGTCCGGTATGTGGACATATTTTCCACAGAAATGCTCGCGAGAGGATTACGAGAATCAGGAACTTTCTCTCTCTTGAGCGTTTTGTCGGAACTTCCGTGCGAAGGATGCTCGCTCGGATGGTAAATCCAACGAGCGGTGTATATGGTGTTCCGCTTCAAGTTGAGTTGCAAAATAGACGGGAAATATCGCGATTCAATCTTCTCGAAAAAGACTTTCTTGATCGCATGATTTGTGATGGCGATTATCTTGGGGTCGACTTTTTGAGATTTTTTCATGAAAAGTGCGGTCTCTCAGAAGAGGAGAGACCGGAGTGGATTCGGACATTTCCTTCAGAAATCCAATCTCGACCGGAGCGGGTCAAGAAGGTTGAACCGGTGACGCGTCAAACAACCGCGACAACAATTCCTTCACCCGCTAATGGTGAGAGAAAAGTGGAAGACTACTGCCAACAGGGACAGGTCAAGAAAATTGGGCCGGCAGTGAGTTGGGCAGTCGCCGCAAAGACTTCTCCTGTTACGGTGAATGAGGGAGGAGATCTGAACCGCCGACGGAAGAGAGCTGGCCGATTGCCGAAAGATTCCACTCAAAAGAAGCGGGGTCGGAAGTGTCAAGATTCCGGAACGGCGAAGCAGGCGAAGCGTCAATCGGATCTTCGACGCAGGGAAAGCGATGCCAGTGTCGATGTGAAAAATTGGTATCAGGAGAAGGTTCAGACATTCCGCCTTCTGAGCGCGGAAGAGGAAAGGGATATCGCGGAGAAGGTTTGCAATGGTGATGATGCGGCCTTTAACGCTCTGGTGCACGCCAATTTGCGTTTGGCGAGCTGGCTCGCTTTTCGTTTCTGGAAGCGGCATCCGAAGAGGGTGGGAATGGATATACAGGATTGTATACAGGAAGCCAACCTCGCTCTTTTGGACGTTGTTCATCGGTTTAATCCGGAATGGGGTGTGAAGTTTTCAAGTTATGCAATCCCGTACATCAACGGTTGTTTGCAGGGCGCCTACGCGAAAGTATCGAGCGCCATATCGATTCCAAAGGGTCTTCACTGGAAATTTGTGAAGTTTGGAAAGAGTATGGAGCGGTTTCTCGAGGTGTTCGGTCGAGAGGAAGCGATGATTCGCGCGGCTGCCGATGCAAAAGTCCCTTTAAAGATAGCAAGAGAGTTTGCGGGGATGTATTTGGCAGGTGTCGTATCACTTGATGCTGAATTAAGCGGTGCGGATGAGATGAATCTGTTGGATATCCTTCCTGACCGGAAGCCTTCGGCTGAAAGCCGGTGTTTTGCCGAAGAGCGGCGGCGTATCGTTCAAGATTCCGTGAAGTCGCTTCCGAGGCAACAAAGAGACGTGCTTTCTGGGCGTTTCGGGATTTTTGATGACAATGAAAGGACGCTTGGGTCGCTCGGACAAGAAATGGATCTGAGTCGCCAGAGAATTAACCAAGTAGAGTCTAAGGGAAAAAGATCTCTTCGAGAAAAGTTAGGACTGAGGGGATATTCGAAGGAGAGTCTCTTGGAAGGGGATGACTGAATGGTATTGAATGTTCTGAAACTTTGCGCCTTGATCGAATTCGATCAAGGCGTTTTCTTATTCCAAATGTACCTCTTCGGTCATTTTGTCGAGGGCGGCGCGGAGGAGGGGGTGGCGGGTGAGTTTGGGATCGTTTTCGAGAATTGCGGCGGCTTCGTCTTTGGAGATTTTGATGAGGCGGGGATTCCCGAGGTGACTCATTGCGATATCGGGGAGGCCGGACTGGCGGAGACCGAAGAACGCGCCCGGACCGCGGAGTTCCAAGTCTTTTTCCGCCAAGAAAAATCCATTCGTGCTCGTGACGAGCGCCTCGAGACGATCATTCGTTCCGTTTTTGCCGGGGAGGAGGAAACAATAGGACGCGCTTGTGCCGCGGCCGACGCGACCGCGAAATTGGTGGAGTTGGGAGAGTCCGAAACGATCGGCATTCTCAATGATCATTACGGTCGCGTTGGGAACGTCGACGCCCACCTCGACGACGGACGTGGAGACGAGTACTTCGCTTTTCCCGTCTTTGAAATCTCGCATCACCTTCTCTTTGTCGGCGGATTTCATTTTTCCATAGAGGAGTCCGACGCTGAACTCGGGGAAGACTTTTGTGGAGAGTTTTTCGTGTTCGGTTTTGGCGGCTTTCACTTCCGAGAGCGCGGAGGACTCTTCGACCAAGGGGAGGATGACAAAAACTTGCCGCCCTTTTTTTATTTCCTGCCTGGCGAAGCGAAAGATGGTTTCTCGCGCCTCGCGTGTCGCGGCGATTTTGGTGATGATGGGAATCCGATTGCGGGGCAGTTCGTCGAGGACGGAAATGTCGAGATTACCGAGAAAGGCGATCGCGAGCGTGCGTGGAATGGGGGTCGCGGTCATGGTGAGAAGGTGGGGAATGGCATTTGGCAGACCGTCGTTCGCTTGAGTCGTCGCCTCTTGAAGTTTCGCGCGTTGGGAGACACCGAAGCGGTGTTGTTCGTCCACGATGACGAGGGCGAGATTTTTGAAAGACACGTCCTCTTGGAGGAGAGCGTGCGTGCCGATTACGATACTCGCGAGTCCGGACGAGAGCGTGTTTTTGAGTGTTTCTTTGACGATGGTTTCCGAACCGAGTGTTTGATACGAACGCGTGAGGAGCGCAATTTGAATGGGCTCGCGCGCGAATAGTTTCGAGAGAGTTTCGTAGTGCTGGCGGGCTAATACTTCCGTCGGGGCGAGGATCGCCGTTTGGAATCCGCCTCGCGCGACGCGAAGCGCCGAAAGCGCTGCAACTACCGTTTTGCCGGAGCCGACGTCGCCATTCAGGAGGCGGTTCATCGGTTTCGTTTGGGCGAGATCGGCGAGAATTTCCTGCCCCGCTTTTTTTTGCGCGGCGGTAAGCGAGAAAGGGAGCGAGTTTTCGAATCGTTCCAAAAAATGATGCTCGAGCGGGAAAGAAACCGCCGATTCTTGACTCCAGAGCGATTTGAGTTCGAGACTTTTCATTTGCGCGAGGAACATATCGTCGAAGGCGAGGCGCTTCCGGGCGATTTCCACTTCATCCATCGTGGCGGGGAAGTGGAGCATACGGAGCGCTTTGGGAAGTGAAGGAAGGTGAAGTTTTTCGAGGAGTTCCGGCGGCAGAGGATCGGGCACACCCACTTTTTTTTCAAAAAGCGTTTGTATTTGCCAGCGAATGAATTTGGAGGTGAGACCGTAGGTTTCCGGGTAGACGGGGACGAGGCGCGCCGTGTGGGTCGGGCGGCGAGTCGATCGCTCGAAAGCGGGGGAAATCATAACGAGTCCGCCCTGATCGCTCCCAACCTTGCCCGAAACGCGAATACGCGTGCCAGGGGCGAGAGAATCAATGACAAGTTTCTGATTGAACCAGACGAGGCGAATCGTTCCCGAATCATCGGTCAAGTCTGTTTCAAAAATTTTCATCTGCCGTTTCCATGTTTTCTTTTCTCGGAAAGGAGCGATCGTTCCTTCGAAGGTGGTTTTTTCGCCTTCAACCGCTTCGGCGATATTCTTGATTTCCGAAAAGTCTTCGTAGCGCGAGGGAATGTGAAACAAGAGATCACGCACGGTGCGGATGCCGAGCGCGGCGAATTTCGGAAGAAAATTCTTCCTGACACTTGGGAGATCGGCAATGGTTGTTTCAAGGGAAGGCATAGGGTTGACTCACAACTCACAACTGACAACTGACGACTGGCGACTGGCGACTGACAACTCGCTCGTATCGCTACGCCAGCCCGTAGAAGCTACGCTTCAAGCGTTGCTGACGGGCAAAGCGTTGCGGGCGGGCTTCCAACTCCATCCTCTCTTTTTTTCAGCTTTTGTAAAGGGGATATTGGTGGGTATCGGCTTGAGTCTTGACACACATCGAGAAGGTACTTTTACGGAAAATCAATATTCGTGTATACTGCGGGTACCGGTTTTTCGGTTTTACTGTTTTGTGTTGTTCATATGGAAGACTCTCCCGTGAAAGACATTATGACGAGTGCGGTTATTTCGGTCGAACCGGAAGAGCCGCTCCAGAAAGTCGCCTCGCTTCTTACCGAGCATCGCATTCACGGTGTTCCGGTTCTCGAGGGAGGAAAGATAGTTGGTATTATCACGGAGACAGATTTTTTTACGAAGGATTCGTCGAGTATTTATCTCCCATCGTATATTGATTTTATGCGGAAGATGCGAGTCGTAAGCGAAATGAGCGGCAGTCGGCGCGAAATGGTAGACCGCTTGATGCAGGCCAAAGCCAAAGATATTATGAGTTCGCCGTGCCAGACGGTCCCCGAATCGCTTCCCGTCAAGGATCTTATCAAAAAATTCAAAGAGACCGGCTTGAGTGTCTTTCCGGTGGTGGGAGATTCCGGTGCTATGACGGGAATCGTCGCTATCGCGGACATATTGAAATCGTTCGACGCTTCCTTGTGAGACGGTGAGTTCTTCTTGTATTGCGTATTTGAGTGTACACTTAAGAAAATATTTAAGTTAAGTCTCTAATTTTTTTGTTGCGGCGCTATGAATAACGGAGAAAAACAAAAAAAGGATCCGCTCCAAGTGGGAGGAACCCTGCAACGCCAGGTAGACAAACTGGCGAATGAGTCGCTTCCGCTTCTCGGGAAGTCATGGGTATTCATAGCGCGCACGCGCGTCAAGACATGGCAGGGGCTTTTTATGCTCGCCTTTGTTTCGGGCGCTTTCGTGTCTTTCGTTTGGAGTGTCTCGCTCGAGATCGAGAGCCTTTCCAAAGCGAGCGGTCAGGCGACCTTATCGATGGATTCTCCGCAGGCGACTTCCGGAGTGATCAACGTGGCGCAAGACGAAACCTTTGATGTGGAGCTTCTGGTTGATACGGGCGGTGTCGATGCGGTGGCGGTACGAGCGATGGTGACCTACAATCAGGCGGACTTTCAATTGACCGGTTGGAATACGAGTGGCTCGATATTTGCTACGGGAAATACCTGTGTATACCAAGGAAATCCTTGTCAGATTATAGATGACGACGCGGCAAATGGAAAAATCTCGTTGACGCTTGCAAAGCCTTCGCCGGGAGTCAATAGCCACTCCGGCTTGGTGGCGACACTGACTTTCAAAGCGCTTCGCAATGTGACCTCGACGACCAATAATATTCTCTATACGTTTAGTGGTGCCAACAACGAGACTGATTCGGATGTGATTGAAGATAATGGTGGGGGAAATGATCTTTTGAATGGAGTTTCCGGTATTCGAGCGCTGGTTGGAGCGCCGGTATGCACGGACTACAATTATTCGAACTGGGGCACCTGCCAACCAAACAATACCCAAACGCGAGCAGTGGTGTCCGGTATACCGACCGGTTGTAGTGGTGGGGCGACACCCGACTTGACGCAAGCGTGCACCTATGTGTCGCCGACCTGCACGAGTTTCAATACGTCTGCATGGGGCACCTGTCAGCCAAACAATACTCAGACACGGACAGTAACGGGCGTTCCTTCGGGGTGTACAGGTGGTAACCCGCCGGCGTCAGTTCAGGATTGTACCTATACGGGTGGTGGAACGACCTGCACGAGCTTCAATACATCCATTTGGGGTGATTGCCAACCGAACAATACCCGAACCCGAACCGTGACCGGTGTTCCTTCGGGATGCTCGGGCGGTACGCCTCCGGCATCAAGTGAAGCCTGCACTTATACTCCGCCGACGGACAATACCTGTACAAGCTTTGAATACTCCGACTGGGGGAATTGTACCAAGGGGAAGCAGACGCGCTCTATTACTAGCTCCTCGCCTTCGGGATGTACGGGCGGGAGTCCAGTTGTCGAGCAGTCTTGCAAGGGACGCAAGGTAAAGATTATGGACACGACCGGGAACTTCTCGAATTCGGAAAAGATCTTGACAAGCGAGAAAACAATATCGTTTAGCGGAACGGATGCCGAGCTTTCGGGCGGGATGGTGGAAATTTACCGCGAGGGAAAATTGAAAACGAGCGAGAAAGTCGGGAGCGACGGTAAGTGGTCGCTTCGGGTGAAGGAGAAGAAGAATGGCACCTATGAATACCGCGTCCGCTACGTAAACGCGAGTGGCGCCGAAATCGAGAAGTCGAGCGAGTATCGGGTCAAGATTGATAGCGAGGATCCGGAAATTACCGATCTCCCCCTCTTTCTGATGAAGGCGCGCGGCGAAAAGGTGTGGTGGATGGCGAAGGATAATGACGAAATGGATCATTACCGCTACACGTTCCTCGGCAAATCAAAGTCAACGAAGAGCAAGTCCTTCAATATCCCCGCGGATGCGCCGACCGGTATCCACACCTTCCAGCTCACTGCCTATGACGAAGCGGGCAATCGGACAGTGCGGAGAATCCTCATTCGAGTTCGATAATCGCCTCGAGAGTGAAACGTAATAGTGCAATATTCAATAACCATAACAAAACTCTCTATGAAGCAACTCTCGAACAAAACAAAGGTCATTTTCGGAGTATTCGTCGGTCTCCTTTCAATTGCTTTTATCGCCTTCCTTCCGGCAACGCTTGCCCAGACTCTTCCGCCGCCACCTCCACCACCGGCGCAAGCGCCACCGGTGCCGACGGGACTTACGGGATCATCATCCTCTCCGACACAGATCAATCTCTCGTGGGGTGCTGTGACTGATGGGTGGCTCGCGGGATATAGAGTGTACCGATGCGCCGGGACTGGGTGTACGCCGACCGCGCAGGTGGGGACGACCAACTCGACCACGACAACCTATTCGGATACAGGATTAACCGCCGGGACATACGTGTATGCTGTTTCCTCCTATAGCGGCTTTGGTGAGTCGAACAAGTCAACGAGCGTCTCAGTGAATACTCAGACGCGTACCTACAGTCTTTCGGATTTTGTCACCTTGGTTGGGCAGTGGCTTCAGACCGGGACCGGACTTGCCGCCGATGTAAATACCGACAATGTGGTCAATACGCGAGACCTTGGTATTATGATGAGCTTCTGGAGTGCGACATAGAAAGGAATATCTTCGGGATATCAAAAAACGAGCCGAGAGGCTCGTTTTTTATCTCTCTTATTCGCGTGTCGTGTCCTCGGCAGGAATCCCTGCCTGCCGGCAGGCAGGGAACCTGCGACCTTCTGGACCACAATCAGACACGTCAAGGACTTTTTTATGTGTGTCCTCGGCAGGAATCGAACCTGCGACCTTCTGGACCGCAACCAGACGCTCTATCCACTGAGCTACGAAGACGAAATCGCCCTTTCGTCATTCAAATATGCAGGAAACGGGAGAGGGTGTCAAGAATGGTGGGTTCGTACTTTTCTTCGCGAATGTTTCCTATCAGGGCTTCTCGGAGCGTATTCGGGCTCATATTTCCGAGCGGGACGCGGACGGAAGCGATGAGCGAGCCTTTGGTTTTGAGGAAAAGGCTCTGCTCACCGGGTTCATAGATGATCCAAAACGAGGCGATATTGTCGAGGGGATAGAGTTCTTGCCCCACCGTAAGGCCGTCTTTTGTGAGGGCACAGTTGAGTGTTCTCGGGGGTTTGCGGCTATGGAGAAAGGTGACGGTTCCAAGGAGGACGAAGGTGATCGCCATAATGGGGCTGTTTTCGATGAGGGCGTAGACCACCATACCGAGAAAGACCAGTATGAGGAGAAGTGGCGCGCGCGTCGATGACAAATCGAATTCCGGCGCCGTCCATCGAAGGGGAGGGGATGTTTGCTCCATAGGGAAGTGAATGAAACGACTGATAAAGACAGTATATCACGTTTTACAGGCGGTGTTTTTCTTGATAGTCTGGAGGGGAAGATTATGGAATATATCGTATACGGAGGCGTGTGTGAGTGGTTGAAACAGACAGTCTTGAAAACTGTTAGGCCAGAAATGGTCTCGGAGGTTCGAATCCTCCCGCCTCCGCCAAGTTTTACATTCAGCGTAAATTTTGAGCGTCTTAATTCCTATGCTTGATATACAATACATTCGCGATCACAAGGCGGAAGTGGCGAAAGCGGCGAAGGATAAAAATCTTTCATTTGATGTGGAGGTGCTCCTCTCGGCGGACGCGGAGCGAGTAAAGCTTCAGCAAGAACTGGAGGAACTGTATTCGCTCAAGAACGATATCAATGACCTTATCGCCAAAGCGACACCGGAGGAACGGGCGGATATTTTGGCGAAAGCGAAAGAAATCAAAGCGAAGACGGAGGAACTCGAGCCGAAGTGTCGCGAGGCACGGGAGCGTTTCGAGCGACTTCTCTCGGAAGCGCCGACGGTGCCGTCGCCGGACACGCCGATCGGGAAGAGCGACGCCGAGAATGCGGAAATCGCGACGTGGGGTGAGCCGAAAAAGTTTGATTTTGCGCCTCGCACGCATATCGAACTCGGGAATATGCTCGACATTCTCGACCTCGAACGCGGAGCGAAAGTGGCGGGCTACCGCGGATACTACTGGAAAAACGAGGGTGCGCTTCTCGTAATGGGGCTTATGCAGTACGCGCTTCGGAAGATGGTGGAAAAGGGATATATGCCGATGATTCCGCCGACCTTGGTAAAGGGTTTCCCGCTCTTTGGGAGCGGATACTTCAAAGGAACCGAATACAATGGCGAGGTGGATGAAATATATCAGGTGGCGACTCGAGATAAAGAATCGGACGGAAGCGCGTCCAAAGAGCAAAAATTTTTGGTGGGGACCGCCGAGCCGTCGCTTCTCGCGTACTATTCGGGCGAGACACTTGATGGGGCGAGTCTGCCGATTCGACTGTGCGGGTGGAGTCAGTGCTATCGCAGTGAGATCGGGAGCTACGGCAAAGATACCAAGGGGCTCTACCGCGTGCATGAATTTATGAAAGTGGAACAGGTGGTGCTCGCGGCGGCGGATATCGAAAAGGCAGACGCGCTTCAGGAAGAGATGAAGGAGCTTTCCGCCGAGATGCATCGCGAGCTCGGGCTTTCGTATCGGCAGATTCAAATATGCACGGGTGATATGGGCGCGGGGAAATATCGCGCCTTCGATATCGAGGCGTGGCTTCCGGGAACGAATCGGTGGGCAGAGACGGGCTCGGCATCGAACTTCCTCGATTGGCAGGCGCGCCGCCTCAATGTGAAATATCGCGATCCAGAAACGGGCGAAAAAAAGTACGTCTATATGCTCAACAATACGGCAATGCCTTCCATTCGCCCCGCGATCGCCATCCTCGAAAATTACCAACAAGCGGACGGCAGTGTCGTCGTGCCGGAAGTTCTCCGCCCCTTTGTCGGGAAGGACGTGATCGCGCCGAAGAGATAAGAGGGTTTTCATTGACGCCTCGCGGTTTCGTGCTACAATTCCCTTTGATGGGGCGTCTCTTGTCCTGTTTTTGTTCGTCCATCGTAGAACCGGGTCGGTAGCTCAGTCGGTAGACCCGCCAGCTGGCGGGCTTTTAAGAAGAATATCGTTGGTTTTTCCCACCAAGTAAAACGATGGATATGTAGATACGGGTCGGTAGCTCAGTCGGTAGAGCAGTGGCCTTTTAAGCCAACGGTCGTGGGTTCGATTCCCACCCGACCCACCGTTTTGAACTTACAACTTCCAACTGACAACAAACAACAAAAAACAATATTAAGCTAGCTAGAAGTATGAAAAAGACACTTTTTTTTGCGATACCGCTTTTGATAGGAGTGCTTGCGCTCTCCGGGTGTTCATTGCCGGGCGGATCTCCGTCGGGGACGGGGGCGGCGGTGATGAAGTCGGTGGACGGCGGGAAAACGTATGTGCCCAAGGTGACGATTGATGCTAAGACGACTATTTCGCCGGCGAATATTCTTTCCTTTGTGTTTGAATCTGGAAATTCGCAACGGATTACTGTGGGGACGCGGGAGAATGGGATTTTTATGAGTGAAAACGGCGGCGACACATGGAAAAAGATGAACTTTCCGCCGACTAAGACATACGGACTTGTCGCGGATTGGAGTCGCCCCGAGCGGCTCTACGCGGCGGGAGAGTGGGAAGGGCGGGGGAAGCTCTACCGAAGCGATGATCGCGGCGGGAAGTGGGACGAAGTCTATGCCGAGCCGAATACGGGCACGGTCGTGACGGCGCTCATCCAGCATCCCAAGAACGCCTCGACGCTCTATGTCGGGACGAGCGCGGGTGTGATTATCCGGACGACGGATGGCGGACTCACGTGGGGGAATCTTCCCGGCGCCGAGACGGCGATTCTTTCGTTTGCGTTTGACGCGGGTGGCGAGACGCTCTACGCCCTTACGTCGGGGAAGGGACTTCTTCGATCAAAAAACGGCGGCGATTCTTTCGAAGCGATACCGGGAGCGGGATCGTCGCGGCGATCCATCACGGTGTCACTTCCAAAGGTGACGTCGCTTTCGATTGACCCGTCTCGTTCGGGGACGCTCTACGCGGGAACCGAGAAGGGGCTCTTTCGGAGTCGCGATTTCGGAGATGCGTGGGAGGAGCTTCCGGTTATCGAGAGTTCGAAGGAATTTTCGGTGCGGGCGGTAGCGGTAAGTCCCAAGAATTCGAATGAAATTATGTACAGCTCGGCACTCGCGATATACAAGTCGATTGACGGCGGGACGAATTGGTCAGTGTATCAACTCAAAGCGAATCGCGCCGCGGGTATGATCAAATATGACTCGTCGGACCCGAATGTGATATACTTGGGACTCCGAACCTTCAATTAAACCTATGTATCAAACTATCATTGCGGATCACACGGAGTTGTTTGAAGAAGCCATCGCGCATTTTTCCGAAGAAATGGCAAAATTGCGAACCGGGCGGGCGACGCCAGCCTTGGTTGATCATATCCTCGTTGATTATTACAATACCCGGTCTCCTCTGAAACAAATCGCGAGCGTATCCGCTCCCGAAGCGAAACTTATTGTTATTTCCCCATGGGATAAGGGGACGCTTGTTATGATCGAGGCGGCGATCCGTGAAGCGAATCTGGGACTCAATCCGGCAAATGACGGTCAAGTGATTCGATTGTCGCTACCGCCTCTCACCGAGGAACGCCGGAAGGATTTGGTAAAGGCGCTCAACCGCCTTGCCGAAGAGGCGCGCATCGCGGTTCGTACGATCCGCGAGGATGCGTGGAAGGAAATTCAGGCGCGCGAAAAAGAAGGCGGGATGAGCGAGGATGATAAATTTCAGGGTAAGGACGCGCTTCAAGATGTGGTTGAAACCTATAACGCTCGCATCGAAGAACTCCGGAAGAAAAAAGAAGGAGAAATTATGACGGTGTAGTGTTCCGGCTCTCGGTAATCAGCTTTCTGCTTTCATTTTGAATTTTGCATTTTTCATTTTCTTTTCTATGTCTATCGTCATCATTTTCATTCTGGTTTTGGGGGCGCTTATCTTTGTACACGAGCTGGGGCATTTTCTGATGGCGCGTCGGAGCGGGATGAAAGTTGAGGAATTTGGATTCGGCTTTCCGCCGCGACTTGGCGGGTTTGTGTGGAGTGAAGAGAAAAAACGACACGTTTTTGTCGCAGGCAACAAAGAGGTTTCATCGCCGCACACCGTCTATTCCGTCAACTGGATTCCGTTTGGTGGCTTTGTGCGTATCAAGGGCGAGAATGGCGACGGAGCGCACGATCCGGACAGCTTCGCGTCGAAGGGCGCGATTCCCCGCATCAAGACGCTTTCGGCCGGCGTCGTGATGAATTTTCTTTTCGCGTGGTTTTTGATTTCGATCGTGCTGATGCTGGGGTTCCCGCGCGCGATTGAGGAAAATGAGAAAATCGATCCGTCCAAAGTCGAAGTGCAGATCGCGCAGGTACTTCCCGGGACGCCCGCCGCGGATATGGGACTCAAAATGGGCGATGTCATTCTTTCGGTGAGCGGCGAAAAGTTTCTTCGTGTTGAGCGGGTGCAGGAGATCATTCAGACCAAAAAGGGTCAAGAAATCGCCTTTCAGATTCGCCGCGGCGAGGAAACATTGACCCTAAAGGGAATGCCGCGTGTCGAATATCCGAAAACCGAGGGCGCGCTCGGCATCGCGCTCGGTGAAATAACGCTCGCGCGGTACGGATTCTTTGAGGCGGTTTTGCAGGGGGCGGTGAGTACGTGGAATAATACCGTGATGATGGTAGTAGGCATTGGGAAACTGCTCGCGAGTCTTTTTACGGCGGATAGCGCCGGACTTTCGGATGTCTCGGGACCCCTGGGCATCGCCTACCTTACCAAGGAAGTGTCGAATCTCGGGTTTGTATATCTTCTCTATTTCACGGCGATTTTGAGTATCAATCTTGCCGTCTTGAATATTCTCCCATTTCCCGCGCTTGATGGCGGACGTATCTTCTTCATTCTTATTGAAAAAATGAAAGGATCACCGGTGAGTGAACGAGTGGAAGGATACTTCCATCAGGCGGGATTTCTTCTTCTCATCCTCCTTATGATCGCCGTCACCGTGCATGACTTTGCCAAGTTCGATATCGTTCAGAAAATCCGGAATTTGTTCTAATACCAACGCATCTTAATTTCTGCTCCCTTGCGAGTTGCCTCGACTGCAAAAAACAATTTTTTTCAAAAGCTCCTCACAATCGGAGCAAACTTGAAAAAAATTATTTTTTGCAGTCTCGGCGCCCATGGTAGAAGTCTTCGGAATAATTTTGTATACATTTCATGTTTCCCTCAAAGAGGCGGTTTCCGTGTCTCGCGCTTGACCGGTATCGGCTCTTTTTTGTTTTATAAAAGCTATACTTGACAGCGATTTTCTTTTTCGTATACTTGTGTATGTATAACAAGTAAACGAAAAGCGTATGAATATTTTGACACCGAAGCAGAAGATCGTCCTCCAGGCGATCAAGGAGTTTTTTTCGGAGAAGGGGAAGATGCCGACGGTGCGCGAGCTTCAGGAGGAGTCGGGACGGCTCGGTCTTCGTCTCAAGAGTCTGCGGAGTTTTTTCGTGTACTTGAACGAGCTTGAGGACAAGGGGTTTATCGAACGGACGCGCGAGGATCGCGGGATCAAGCTCAAAGAATTGACGAGCAATATGTTTGTCAACATTCCGGTTCTCGGCACAGCCAATGCCGGGATGGCGCTTTCCTTTGCCGATGAGTATGTTGAAGGGTATCTCAAGGTGTCGCGGAAAATCGTAAAGAGCAGTAAAAATGTGTTCGCCGTGCAGATTGCCGGGACGAGCATGAATCAGGCGCTCGTCGAGGGGAAGACTATCGACGATGGCGACTTTGTTTTGGTAAACGGCGATGTCAAAGAATACAAAACAGGCGACAAGGTGCTGGTGGTGATCGACGGGCTCGCCACGGTCAAGACGTTTCGCACGGTTGACGGCAAGAATATCGTGCTCCTCCCGGAGTCAACCGACCCTAAACACAAGGCGATTTTCTTGACCGAGGAGGATAACTTTGTTTTGAATGGGAAAGTGATTGATGTATTGAAGCTCAATTAAATCCGGACGAGAGAAACGTGTGGTATACTGTTTGCATGGCTCGCATTGTTATTTCTCTCGAATTCAACCAGAAAATTTCGAGCACCCTCTCGCTTCTTTTGGTACTCCTCCTGAGTACGCTTGTGGCGCTTCTTACCGTGAAAGCGGCAAAAGATATTATTGATATGGCGCAAAATGCACCGGCATATCATATCGAAAAACGCGCAGGGGACGCTATAAAGGAAATGGAAAGGTAGGAATTTTCTTTTTCGAAATTTTTAAGAGGCTACTTGTTGTTGATAAACAAGTAGCCTCTGTATGTATTCGGGAGTGTTCTTCTCCATGTCGTTTCCTTGTATTATGCCGAAGCTATGGCGGTCATGAAGCCAATGCGTTGCTCTTTTTCATGTCGCCTTTTATCATCAGTTTCCAGTGCGAGCGCTTCGGAGACAGAGAGCGCTGCTAGATCATTAGCGAGTACGCAATAATCTAGGCATGGATAAGGGTATCTTCCATCAATTCCAAATCCGGTGCTTGCTCTAGATCCGGCACTTGCAATCACTCTCCTTTCATGAATACCGCCCCAAACAACTTGCGGTCCGCTGGAGGATACAATCAGAGCTTCCAAGCCGAAGGGGACATGAAACTCTGATGGAAACGAAAGAAGGGAACATAAGTCATTACCATTGCAGGGGCGTACATATCCATATTGGACGAGGATCGCCACAAGACCAGTTCCTTGTTCTCGGCATACTTGGTAAAAATTGTCCCAGCCATCCCCTCTCTTAAAAAGGATCTCCTTTTTCATCAGGCAAAAATTCGAAAAGTTTATTCCGGAAATTTTGCAGAAGTAAGAGAGGAAAATATCGGCAAACCTAAGGTCCAAAAACACCGGATCCTGAGTTTCTCCGAATGCTTGGAGTAGGTTGGGGACAACAGTAAGTCTCCAGAACCCCTTCTCTTCTCCCAAATCTAAAGCGAGGAGATCTTCCAGTGATTGCTGATTCACTTCCCAACAAACCCTTTTGTGGATATCAGGATATTTCTCCTGAAAAAATTGACTCCATATTTCCGCTTCTCTCTTGAAGGATGGCATATTCTTGCCTTTTAAGCACGATCCTTCATAAGTCTCTTTCGTCATGGCGCGCATAACAAATCTCCTTCTTGCTTGTTGTTTGGAGATGGTTTGAATTTGAAATGAACTTGGGAAGAATCGAAGTTTTTTTGAGTGGCTTTGACGAACGAGCGCCAAAAAACCAATCGGGAACCTTTCCTCCCTTACGGGCTTGAGTATACTCCGAAATTCGCGATCTGTCAAATGAAATTGAGAGATTTTTTGAGTTGTTTTTGAGGTGTCTTCTTTGACGAAAGCGGGAAATAGGGTAGGCTGGGGGAGCTATGGAACAGCTGAAGATGCAGACTCGACAACAGCTCTTTCAGGCGCTTTTTCCCGAAGCGCCCGCTTTTCGGTGGCGACAGGTGATGCTCACTCTGTTTGACTCCGATCGTACGGGATGGGAGGGTGTGACAACACTTCCCAAGGATATGCGAGAGAAGCTTCAGAGCAATGTTTCGTGGATGTCGCTTCGGGAGGGAATTGTTTTGGAAAGTCGGAAGGGCGATACGAAGAAGGCGGTCTTGGAGTGTGCTGACGGAGCGAGGATCGAGACGGTCTTGATGCGAAACGCGCGGGGGCACTGGAGCGTCTGTGTGTCGTCGCAGGTGGGGTGCGCGATGGGGTGTACTTTTTGCGCGACGGGGAGCATGGGGTTTACGCGAAACCTCACGATGGATGAAATTATCGACCAGTTTCGATTTTGGCACTATCACTTGGCGGAGAAAACGCGTCACTCAAAAACGAAAAGTGAAAGTGAGCCATCGTCGCTCATTTCCAATGTGGTTTTTATGGGTATGGGGGAGCCACTCTCGAATTATGAATCGGTGCGCGAAGCGATTCGGACGATGCTTGCGTATACATCTCTCGGTTCAACGCGAATCACCGTTTCGACGGTCGGGCTTTTGCCGGCGCTTCGGAAATTGCTTCGCGATCCGCTCTGGCCATCCATTCGACTCGCCGTGTCGCTCCACAGCGCCGACTCAGACATACGAAAGCGTCTTATGCCGTCGTCATTTGATACGTTTCTCGATGATCTCGCGGAGTGGACAAAGGAATATTTTTCTCTGAATGATGAGCGGCGACGACACCTGACATTTGAATATATTTTGCTCTCCGGCGTGAATGATAGTTCGGAAGATGCCAAGAAACTTATTGAGTTTTCTCGGCGAGTTGGAAAGGTAAAAGTGAATCTTATTCCCTACAACAAGACATCGAGCGGTCACGAGGGAAGTAGAGAGGAGAGTGCGAAGAAGTTTTTGGACCAACTCAAGCGAGTCGGCATTACCGCGACCATTCGAAAGGCGATGGGAGACGACATTGCCGCCGCGTGCGGACAGCTCTTACAAATGCAAAGTAAAAAGTAATATGCCGAAATACTTTCTCAAAACATTCGGGTGTCAGCAGAATGTGGCGGACAGCGAGCGGATCGCCTCGTTCTATGAATCGCGCGGATTTGTCGCGGCACAGTCCGAGGAAGAAGCGGACACGATTGTGATCAACACCTGTGTCGTTCGGGAGCGAGCGGCGGAGAAAGTATTTGGGTTGATCAGGAATCTTTCGTATCTCAAGGAGAAAAAACCCAACCTTTCGTTTGTGATTACCGGATGCCTCATAGGCGCGGCAAGCCGCGAGCCGTCGGGGAAGATGTTGCGATCGCTTCGCGAGCGATTGCCGGAGGCGCAGTTTCTTCCGCTCGAGGAAGTGGGATTTGAATACGCGCCGAAGCGCGCCGCGGGGAAGCTCGCTTCCATTCCGATTTCAAACGGGTGCAATAATTTTTGCACATACTGCATCGTGCCGTTTTCGCGCGGGAAAGAACGGTCGCGAGCATTTCAGGATATTCTTGACGAGGCGCGAGACGCGATTGCCTCGGGACGGGATGAAATTTTTCTCTTGGGGCAAAATGTAAATTCGTATGGCGCGGATTTTTTGATGAACGCGCTTGGAGAGAAACGCGAGGTATTCCTCTTGCCGGACGGAAAAGAAGTGAAGCCGGTTCTGGTGAAGCACTTGAATCGTCACCGTATCCCGACCCTATTCCCGCACCTCCTCGAAGCGGTCGCGACGATGCCGGGCGTTTCCAAAGTATCGTTCATCTCGTCGAATCCGTGGGATTTTTCGGATGAGCTTATCGAGGTGATTCGCCGGAATGAAAATGTTGATCGAACGATTCACCTCCCGGTGCAAGCCGGAAGCGACGATATTTTGAAACGTATGAATCGCTGGTATTCGCGAGAAGAGTATCTCGCGCTCCTCGGAAGAATACGAGCGGCGATTCCGCCAGTGCGTTTTACGACGGATATCATCGTAGGCTTTCCCGGGGAAACCTTGGAAGACTTCGAGACAACCCTCGATCTCGCGCGACGGGCGAAATTCGACAAAGCCTATATCGCCTGGTACTCCCCTCGTCCGGGAACCGCCGCGTCAAAATTTCCGGACGACGTCCCCTATGAAGAAAAGAAACGCCGCTGGAAAGAGCTGGATGCGCTTGTTAATAAACGCTGAATGGTTTCCATATTGACTGATTTTATTTTTTATGGTAAAAGAGAGCTAGTTCTCGAGGGAGTATTTCCCTCGATTTTCAATGAAAAAGTTAGGAGGAATTTATGCGTAAGATTGACCTGACAGAGTTTAAGAAGTTAAGAGGAGTGACGAGGCTTGATGATTATTGCTCCAAGGTAGATGATGAGGTCTCGCAAGCGGAAGAGCGGAGCTATTTTTCCGATGCCGCTTGCGCGATTGGCGCCCTCGTAGCTTTGCTCTTTTTCGTCTTCTCCCTTGGATTTTTGGTGAGTTTCTTCTTCGAAAATCCGAAATTTTTCTTGTTTCTGCTTGGAGTAATAGGCTTTATCTCCTTGCTCCGGTGGATGAAGAGAGGAATTGATCGCTGCGAGATGGAAACCTACCACTTTAGAGTCAGTAGAAATCAATAGGTCTCAACTTCTTTCCAACTATTAACGCCCAGGTTTATATATAAAATATTTGAATCGGGGCGTTTTTCTTTTCTTTTTGGCGTGGTAGGATGGGGGCGAAGCCAACTACTCGCTCCTCACTACAAATTTCCAGCCCTATGAAACAAGCTATTTCTCTCATTTCATGGAACGTGAATGGAATCCGCGCGGCGGAGCGGAAGGGGTTTGTCGGGTGGATGGAGAAGGGGGAATACGATATTGTCGCGGTGCAAGAGACCAAGGTGTCGCATCCGGATCAGCTGTCCGAGAAACTCAAGAGCCCCGACGGGTACGAATCGTACTGGCATTCGGCAACGGAGAAAAAGGGCTATAGCGGGGTCGCGGTCTATGCCAAAGAATCGCCTATCGAAGTGAAGACGGAGTTTGGGAAAAACATTCTCTCCAAAGAGGGAAGGATGATCGAGCTTGAGTATCCGACGTTCACGCTGCTCAATATTTATTTTCCCAATGGTGGTTCGAGCGAGGAACGGCTCCGGTATAAGCTCGAATTTTACCGGGAATTTTTGAAGTATATTCTCACGCTTCGCGAACGGGGAAAGCATGTGGTTTTTTGCGGCGATGTGAATACGGCGCATACCGAGCTCGACCTCGCGCGTCCCAAGGAAAATGAAGGGACGTCCGGTTTTCTCCCGATCGAGCGCGAGTGGATCGATCAACTTTTGGAAAAAGATTTTCTCGATACGTTCCGGATGTTTCACGACGGGAACGACCACTATACGTGGTGGGATATGAAGACGCGCGCCCGGGAGCGCAATGTTGGCTGGCGTCTTGACTATTTTTTTGCGAGCAAAGAATTGCGGAAACGGGTCGTGGATGCTCATATTCTGTCTGATATTCCCGGCTCGGATCATTGCCCGGTTGGAATACGGCTTGTCGTGTAGAGAAAAACTTTGGTATTTGACACGTTCAAGAAATGCTCCGGGGCTTGGTAGGCGAGTCTTTTGGTTTTGGATGGAAATAACCTCCCAAAGAAGCTTTCGTGAGTGGTTTTCGTGAGCTTGCCCGCCCCTCCGTTGATTTCTTTCTCTTTGTCAAATACCAAGGTTTTTCAGATATTAAATTCTTAAAAAACGGTATGCGAGAAAGAACGGACAAAAAAAGGGAAACAACTTTTGGGGCGCCGCTCGCGGATCGTCTGCGGCCGCGGGGGCTTTCGGAGTTTGTCGGGCAGGAGAAGATTCTCGATGAGCATTCTTTTTTGGGGATGGCGAGGAAGAGTCGATCGCTTCCTTCGCTTATCCTCTGGGGACCGCCCGGGGTTGGTAAGACAACGCTCGCGCTTCTTCTTGCCAAAGAATTCGAGGCGGAGTTTGTCCAGCTTTCGGCGGTGGGGAGCGGGGTCAAAGAACTCCGCGCGATATTCGCGTCCGCCGAAGAGCGAAAGAGAGAAGGAAAGAAGACCATTCTTTTTGTGGACGAAGTGCACCGATGGAACAAGAGTCAGCAGGACGCGCTTTTGCCGTATGTGGAGCGGGGTACGGTTATCTTGATCGGCGCGACGACCGAGAATCCGAGTTTTGAGGTGAATGCGGCGCTTCTTTCGCGACTTCAGGTGGTGGTACTTTCGGCGCTTTCACTCGAACACATCACGGACATTCTTCGTCGCGCGCTTCTCGATGATGAACGAGGACTCGGGAAAAGACAGGTTTCAATTGAGGATGAGGCGATTCGAAGTATAGCGGAAGCGTCCGGCGGAGACGCGCGCGCGGCGCTCAATATGCTTGAAGCGGCGGCGAGTTCGTCGGGAGCCATTACTGCCAAACGAATTCGAACGCTTCTCTTGCAACCGCGTTTCGCCTATGACAAAAACGGCGAGGAACACTACAATATCATTTCCGCGCTTCACAAATCACTCCGCGGCGGTGACGCGAACGCCGGACTCTATTGGCTTTCGCGGATGCTCGAGGCGGGCGAGGATCCTCTGTATGTCGCGCGGCGGTTGATTCGTTTCGCGTCCGAAGATGTCGGCATCGCGAATTCATTCGCGCTCCCGCAGGCGGTTGCGGCGTTTGAAGCGTGCCGGATGATTGGGATGCCGGAGTGCGGCGTGAATTTGGCGCAGGTAGTCGTTTACCTCGCACTCTCCAAGAAAAGCAATGCCCTGTATGAGGCCTATGAAAAGGCACGAGAAGACGCGCGGAATTTTCCTCGGGAGCCGGTTCCGATTCATCTTCGGAACGCGCCGACCAAACTTATGAAGGATTTGAACTACGGGAAAGAATACAAGTACACTCCCGATTTCAAGGATCCCGAAGACGCAAGACAGGAATATTTTCCCGATCGGCTTCGAGGGCGAAAGTATTTCAATGTTGAAGTATGAAGATCGCGCCCCTCGCGATTTCGAGGAATGGAAAAATTGTGATAGATTCAAAGGAAGAAAGGTATCTTAATAATCCAAACACGCTAAGTTTAAAAATTTTCACTTTTTCTATGAAAGCTCTTCTTGTTTCAATTATCGCGTCGACCGTTTCTTTTCTGGCGATTGATGCCGTGTGGCTCAGTACGATGGCGAAGCGGTTCTACGCTCCGAATATCGGGCACCTCCTCGCGGAATCTCCCAAGTTCGGTCCGGCGATTGCGTTCTACGCGCTCTATATTTTCGGCGTTGTGTTTTTTGTCGTCTCTCCCGCGCTTGGAAATGGCGCGGGACTCTTCAAAGTTTTTGTTTCGGGGGCGATTTTGGGGGTGGTCGCTTACGGTACGTATGATCTCACCAATCAGGCGACGCTCAAGGATTGGCCGCTTCTGGTAACGGTCGTTGATCTTCTTTGGGGCGCGCTTCTTACTGGCTTTGTTTCAGTGGTCGCCGTTTTGTGTGCCAGAGTGTTTTCCGAATAAAGCATTATGGAACTTTTTTTTCAAACCTATTCTTTTCTCGCTGTGCTCATACTTTTGTATATGAGTACGTGGTTTGTCTTCTCTCTCTGGGAAAAACGAAGCGATGTGGTGGATATCGCGTGGGGCTTTGGGTTTCTTGTGGTGGCGCTGGTGACATTCGTCGGAGGCGGCGTCTTGTTTGATCGGGGACTTCTCGTGACGGCGCTCGTTGCCGCGTGGGCGTTTCGACTTTCACTCCATATATTCTTCCGCAATCGCGGGAAGAGTGAGGATCGGCGATACGCCACGTGGCGCGAAGAATGGGGCGCATGGTTTCCGCTTCGCGCTTTTTTTCAGGTATTTGTGTTGCAAGGCATGCTCCTTCTTTTGGTCGCGACCCCGATAGTGGCGATCAATGTGTCGCGGGGCGGCGCGTGGACACTGCTTGATTTTTTGGGGATTTCTCTTTGGATCGTCGGGTTCGCTTTTGAGACGATCGGAGATCTTCAACTCGTTCGATTTATTCGGAACCCCGAGAATCGCGGAAAAATTCTTCGGACGGGATTGTGGAAATATACGCGGCATCCCAATTATTTCGGCGAAGTGCTTCTGTGGTGGGGGGTTTTTGTCATCGGGCTCTCGACTCCTCTGGGGTGGATCGGTATCGTAGGTCCCCTTACCATCACGATCCTTATTCTCTTTGTCTCCGGTGTTCCCCTCCTCGAAAAGGGTATAGCGGGCAATCCGGAATTTGAAATGTACAAAAAAGAAACAAGCGTTTTCTTTCCATGGTTTCCGAAGAAAGTATCCGGCGATGCTTCAGGAAAGTGAATGTTTTTTCAATATGAGCCAAAAAAATACTTCCGCATCAAAAGAATTCCCCGGGCTGTCGGCAAAAGAAGTGGCGGCGCGGCTCAAGGAGTATGGCGAGAACGAACTCGCGCCGAAGCGTCGGATGAGTCCCATAGTCGCGTTTCTCAAGGAGTTTACGAGTCCGCTCCTCATAATTCTCCTTGCGGTGGCGTTCGTTTCGTTCTTCATGCTCGGTCAAAAAACCAACGCGACCATCATCTTTGCCATGGTGCTCATTTCGGCGATTTTGGATTTCGCGAATACGTTCCGATCGGAACGGGCGGCGGCGCGGCTTGCCGAGCGGGTGAAGACTCTTTCAAGGGTTCGGCGCGACGGAGAAGAGCGGGAGGTCGACGCGCGACGTCTCGTGCCGGGCGATATCGTGCTTCTTTCGGCGGGAAGCCTCGTGCCGGCGGACGCGGAAGTGCTCGAGGCTCGAGATTTTTTTGTCAATCAGTCGGCATTTACGGGTGAATCATTTCCGGCGGAGAAACGCGCGCGCGGAGATCGCGAGCCGTCGGATTGGGTGACTGAGCGGGACGATGTGGTTTTTTTGGGAACGAGCGTGGTCTCCGGATTCGCGACGGTGCGCGTTTTTTCGACAGGGAGAAAGACAGAGTATGGAAAGATAGCCGAGCAGGTTTCAAAGGGAAATAACGAAACCGATTTTGAACGAAACATTCGTTCATTTAGCCTGTTCGTGATGCGTCTCAATTTTGTTTTGGTTGGATTGGTGCTCCTCGTGAATACACTCCTCGGTCGCGATTTCATCGAGTCGATTACGTTTTCGATCGCGATTGCGATCGGACTCACGCCCGAATTGTTGCCGGTGATGCTTTCAGTGTCGTTGTCACGCGGTTCGATCCGTATGGCGAAGAAGCATGCCGTCGTCAAAAACCTCTCCTCCATCGAAAATTTCGGGAGTATGAATATTCTCTGCACCGACAAAACCGGGACGCTGACGCAGGACAAAATTACGCTCGTGAAGCACGTGGATGGCGAGGGAAAGGATGCGGAGGACGTATTTCTTTTTTCGTATCTCAACAGTGTTTTCCAAACGGGCGTCAAAAATCCGCTCGATCAAGCGATTGTCGAGCATGGGACGCCGGATATTTCCCGATATCGGAAAGTGGACGAAGTGCCGTTTGATTTTGTCCGTCGGCGCGAATCGCTGGTAGTGTCGCGGGATACCGAAAAGATTCTTACAACGAAAGGCGCGCCCGAATACGTGCTCCCGATCGTCTCTTCCATTTATCTTGGCGGAAAGGTTCATCCGATTGACGCGACGCGGCGGGCTTCGTTGGAGGCGCTTGCTCGAAGTTTTTTTGAAAAAGGATTTCGCGTTTTGGCGATCGCGACCAAGACGCTCGAAGCGGATGACTATACGTACAACTCAGCCGATGAATCGGCGATGACCTTTGTCGGATTCGCCGCCTTCCTCGATCCGCCGAAAGCGGATGTGACAAAGATGATTGCCGAGCTCGCCGATCTCGGCGTGTCGATAAAAATTTTGACCGGAGATAGTGATGTTCTGACGCGGAAAATTTGCGAAGATATCAAGTTACCGGTGACGGGAGTGGCGCTTGGTAGGGATATCGACGGCTTGTCTCCGTCGGAAGTGGCGAATCTCGCCGCGAAGACGACGATTTTCGCGCGGGTGACGCCGGCGGAAAAGGAGCGAATCATCGCGGCGCTTCGGACGCTTCCCGAGACGGTCGTCGGCTATATGGGGGACGGCATCAATGACGTGACGGCGCTTCAAGCCGCCGATGTCGGCATCTCGGTCGAGAACGCGGTGCCGGTCGCCAAGGACGCGGCGAATATCATTTTGCTCGAGAAAAATTTCTCCGTCTTGAGGGACGGCATTGAGGAAGGACGAAAAACGTTTCAGAACACGCTCAAATATATTCGTATGTGGCTCTCGTCGAATTTCGGCAATATGTTTTCGATGATGGGCGCATCGGCGATCCTGCCGTTTCTCCCGATGAGTCCCCAGCAAATTCTTTTGAACAATGTCCTCTACGACGCGGCGCAAGTGGGATTGCCGACGGATCATGTCGACCGTTCTTCGATTACGCGTCCCACACGATGGAATCTGCGTGGCATTCGACGGTTTATGCTCATTTTCGGCACGATCAGTTCGGTATTCGATTTCCTCACCTTCGGCGCGTTGTTTCTTGTTTTCGATCTCGGCGAAGGCGCCTTTCAGACGGGGTGGTTCTTGGAGTCCTTGGCGACGCAAATCCTCGTCATCTTCATCGTTCGCACGCGGCATATCCCGTTTTTCAAAAGTCGCCCGAGCGAATTTCTCGTGGCGAATACACTGCTTCTCCTCGCGATCGGCTGGATAATCGCGCTCTCTCCCTTCGGGAGTCTCTTCGGTTTCGAACCGCTTCCGCTCCCGATATTCTTCACGATACTCGGCATTACCGCGGCGTATCTCTTCGCCGTCGAAATCGGCAAACGCCTCTTCGAACGCGCGATGCGATTGGGATGATGCGGTTTTTTCAAAAAATGGAGCGAATCGAAGTTGACTTTTTCTGTTTCTTATGATATCTTCCGAGCTGTTGGAAATTTCTCCAACTCTTTGACTGAGGAGTGTATCGTGGAAGAAAAAAAGAAGTTTGTACCTTTTCATTTTGAGGGAAACCAGGCGTGGGGAAAGATCCAATCCTTGGATGACTGGGCTCGAGTTTTGCTTGCGTATTCCAAGCCAGGTGCAAGGAGAACCAGTGCGGAGTTGATGAGTTTGGCTCGTGCTACTTTTGAGACTGGAGAGGTCGAGAATGGGACAAGAGTTGCTCCTCTCGGGTATATTCCGAACTTCGGACTGTACCAGGAACATGACGCCTCTCTTACCCTGGAGGTATGGGCCAAGAAAAATGGGATGTTTGAAGTTCTGAGTTGAAAAAACTATTACGACCCCGCGACGATATGCTGTCGAGGGGTCAATTTTTTTGCCTTTTACGGGAAAACTTTCTACACTGTGTGAACTATGAAAAAGAACTTTTGGCAACAACTTCCGAGACCGTTCTTTGCGCTTGCGCCGATGGCGGGGGTGACGGATATGGTGTTTCGACAGGTGATTGCGCGGCGGGCGAAGCCTGATGTTTTTTGGACGGAATTTGTTTCGTGTGATGGTCTTCAGAGTCGCGGGCGAGAGGCACTGCTTCGTGATTTGCAATTTTCCGATATCGAGCGGCCGATTGTGGCGCAGGTGTTTGGCGCGACACCGAAACATTTTTATGAGACGGCGCGACTCATTGTCTCGCTCGGCTTTGACGGGATCGATATCAATATGGGTTGTCCCGACAAGGCGGTCATCGCGCAGGGCGCGGGCGCGGCGCTCATCCGACGAACCGAGCTCGCGCGAGAAATTATCGTAGCGACGAAAGAGGGAATTGCGTCGGCGGGGTCGTCACTTCCCGTTTCAGTGAAGACGCGAACGGGATATCATACGGACGAAATCGACACGTGGATTCCGATACTGCTTGATACGAAACTCGACGCGCTTACCATTCACGCGCGGACGAAAAAGGAACTCTCCGATGTGCCGGCGCGTTGGGAGGATGTGTCGCGCGTCGTCAACATGGCGCGGGGAACCGGGACGGTCATCATCGGGAACGGCGATGTGCGCGACCTCGCGGATGCGAAAGAGAAGGTCAAAGAAACCGGCGCGGATGGCGTGATGTTGGGACGCGCGATATTCGGGAATCCATGGCTCTTCGACGAAGCCGGAAAAATTCCAACAGTGGAGGAAAAGCTCTTGGCGCTGGTCGAACACACGCATCTCTATGAGGCGACCTGGGGCGCGACAAAAAGCTTTGATCTGATGAAGAAGCACTACAAAGCATACGCGAACGGCTTCCCGAATGCCTCCGATCTTCGCGCGCGTTTGATGATGTGTAAGGACGCGAAGGAGGCGGAAGAAATTATTACAAATTTTTTACGCGTATGACGCAAACCTTTGCTGATCGTGTGCGTCTGGTTGTTGCGCGGATCCCGAAAGGGGAAACGATGACGTACAAAGAAGTGGCGGAGCGTGCCGGCAGTCCGCGCGCGTTTCGCGCGGTCGGGAATATTCTCAACAAAAATTACGATCCGAATATCCCGTGCCACCGTGTTGTCCGAAAGGACGGCACAACCGGCGGCTACAATCGCGGCTCGGAGAGAAAACGGGAAATATTGAAAATAGAAGGGGTTGACTGTTGATGCTTTTATATTTTCGCGCTACACTGTTCATTCGGTTGTGGCGCGTTTTTTATGGCGTTTTTGTATGTCAAAGAAGAAAGAAATGTCGCGCTTGCCGCAGGAGTGGATTACGGTGAAGGGGGCGCGGACGCACAATTTGAAAAATATAACCGTCTCGATTCCGCGGGGGAAAATGACGGTGTTTACGGGGCTCTCTGGAAGCGGGAAGTCCTCTTTGGCGTTCGATACGATATTCGCCGAAGGGCAGCGGCGCTATGTCGAGTCGCTCTCGGCGTACGCGCGGCAGTTCCTCAATCAAATGCAGAAGCCGGACGTGGACGAGATTGAGGGGCTTTCGCCGGCGATCTCGATCGATCAGAAATCGCGATCGTCCAATCCGCGTTCAACCGTGGCAACCATTACCGAGATTTACGATTACCTCCGCGTCCTTTACGCGCGGATCGGGCGACCGCATTGCCTCACATGCGGACGGGAAATTTCCAAGCTCTCGACGGACGAGATGATCGGATTTATCACGTCGCTCGCGAGCGATGTGACGAGTCACGCGGGGAATAATGCGCTCCAAATTTTCGCTCCCATTGTGCGCGGGCGCAAGGGCGAGTACTATCAGTTGCTTTATGATTATCTTGGAAAGGGATTTTCGGAAGCGCGGATCGACGGCGAGATGAAAAGCTTGCGCGAGCGCGTCGTGCTTTCCAAGTACAAGGCGCACGATATCGATATGCTCGTCGATACGATTTCAATTTCGGAATTGAAGAGTTCGATGTGGAGCGATGACGCGGCGATGCGACTGCGTGAGGCGATCGAGCGGTCGCTCGAAGAATCGGAAGGATTGGTAAAAGTCGTGATTGGCGACGAAGAAAAACTCCTCTCGTCGAAGTACGCGTGTCCCTATGACGGTTTTTCGTATCCGGAAATTGAACCGCGACTCTTCTCGTTCAATTCTCCCTACGGCGCGTGTCCCGAGTGTAACGGTCTCGGCACGAAGCATTTTTTCGGGAATGATCCGTGTCCGGTATGCAAGGGAAGTCGATTGCGTGAAGAGGCGCTCCACGTAAAGGTTGCCGGGAAAAATATCGTGGAGTTTTCGAGTATGGTGATCGGCGAGGCAAAACGGTTTCTCGATACGGCGACGCTCACCGATCGGGAACGTGAAATCGTCGCCGTCGTCCTCAAAGAAATCGGCAATCGCCTCTCATTTCTTCTTGATGTCGGGCTCGACTACCTCTCGCTCGATCGGCGCGCCAACACGCTCTCGGGCGGCGAGTCCCAACGCATTCGACTTGCTTCCCAACTCGGGAGCCGCTTGGTGGGCGCGCTCTACGTTTTGGACGAGCCGACAATCGGACTTCACCCGCGGGACAATGATCGGCTTATCGAGACACTGAAAAATCTTCGCGATCTCGGCAACACGATCATCGTGGTCGAGCACGATGAAGACACGATCTTCGCGTCGGACTATATCGTAGACATCGGTCCCGCGGCCGGCGTCCATGGCGGCGAAGTGGTTGTCTCGGGGTTTCTCGAAGAACTGCTCACGGCGAAAGTGAATAAGGCACAGTCGCTTACGCTTTCGTATCTCCGCGGTGAGACATCGATTCCCGTTCCGGAACGTCGACGAATGAAAGAAAAAGGCGCAATCAAGATTCGCGGCGGGAAGGCGTTTAATATCGAGAATATGGATGCGGATATTCCCTTGGGACGCCTCGTTGCGATTACGGGTGTCTCGGGTTCGGGCAAATCGTCGTTTCTCTATGAAATTCTCTACAAAAATTTGCAGGCGCGACTCGACCGGCGGTACCGAAGTCCAAAGACGCTGAACTGCGTTTCGTTTTCGGGAACGGAATATCTCTCCCGCGCGGTATTGATCGACCAGTCGCCGATCGGTCGGACGCCGCGCTCCAATCCGGCGACCTATACCGGTATGTGGACGCATATTCGCGATATGTTTGCGATGACCGCCGAAGCGCGACTGCGCGGGTGGCGATCGGGGCGGTTTTCTTTCAATGTGAAAGGTGGCCGGTGCGAAGCCTGCGAGGGACACGGACAGGTCGCGGTCGAGATGCATTTCCTTCCGACGGTCTACGTACTCTGCGATGTGTGCAATGGAAAACGTTTCACCAAAGAAACGCTCGAAGTCGAATGCAAACACAAAAACATTCACGAGGTGCTAAAGATGACGGTCGAAGAAGCATTCGCTTTTTTCAAGGATATTCCCGCGATCGCTGATCGGCTGAAGACGCTTCTTGATGTGGGCTTGGGCTATCTCGAACTCGGACAGTCTGCGACGACGCTCTCCGGCGGTGAAGCCCAGCGCGTCAAAATCGCGAGTGAGCTCTATCGTCCCGATCTCCACCGAACGCTCTACCTCTTGGATGAGCCGACTGTCGGGCTTCACTACGAGGACGTGAAGAAGTTGATCGAGATTCTCAATGTGCTCGTCGAGAAGGGAAACACGGTCGTGACGATCGAACACAATATGGATATCTTGAAAAGCGCCGATTATGTCCTCGACATCGGTCCCGAAGGTGGCGCGGGCGGCGGGAGACTCGTCGGGAAGGGCACGCCCGAACAGGTTGCCAACAACCCGAAGTCATACACGGGGAAATATTTGAAACGAGCGCTGAAATAATGTTCCGATTTTTTTGAATGTGTGATACTCTTTGTTGTAGGATTGGTTTGTGCTCTTGTTTTATGAAACAGGCAATTGCTTTGAGGCGAGAAGGAGTGGGATTGTACGCGATGTGGACGCTTGGTGTCGTCGCGTCTTTTGGCGCGCTTGCTTTTTTCTTTTTGGCGAGGGAATCAACGCGCGGGATGAGCGCGATGTTTTCCGTTCCCGTTTCTTCAGAACAGGGAATTTCGGGCGCTTCGAAAAATATCGAGCCATCTCTCCACGTCGCTTCCGCTTCTTTGCAAGAAGAAAATACATCCCCGGAACCGGAGTTGTCGGAGCATTCTCCCGCTACCGTTTCGGAGAACGTCGCTTCTTCGCGAAAAGCTTCCTCGGTTCTCCATACCGTTCCTTTTGTTTCACAGGCGCCGTTTGGAGAATGGGATATTCCTGAATTTCAGGATGGATGCGAAGAGGCGTCGGTTCTCATGGCGGCGGCGTGGAGGAGGGGAACAGGCCTCTCTCGCGAAGAGGCGAAACGGGAGATCCTCGCGATGTCGCAGTTTCTCGGAAAACAATTCGGTCACGCGGTTGACACCTCGGCGGTTGATACGAACGCGCTTCTTTTTCACGAATACTTGAATATGCCGGATACCGATCTCGTGATTGATTTTACCAAGGAGTCTCTGCAGTTGGCGCTTCAAGAAGGTGTCGTGGTGATCCCGATGGACGGGAGGGCGCTCGGCAATCCAAACTATACTTTTCCCGGACCGATACACCATATGTTGGTCGTGATCGGCTACGACGCGAAGACCAAAGAATTCATCACCAATGATCCCGGGACGCGCAATGGCACCGGTTACCGATATCAAGAAGACGTGTTTTTCCGGGCGGCGCGAGACTATCCGACCGGCGAACATATAATTCCCGAGATACAACAAAAAGTTTTTATTCTCGTCCGAAAGGAGAAAAAATAGACGTTTCGATCATTGTTCATTGTTGGATTCAGGTGAAATACCCCGATTTATCGAGTCGGGTTTTTTCGCTATTCTTTTGAATCAGTCTCTTCTGGATGGGTGATGAAGAAAAGAAAGGCATAGGAGAGCCCGATGGAAAGAATCGTGATCGTGGCGAGAAACGCGTCTTTCAGGAACCACGGCTTGTACTGGGAAATTCGCCGGTTGAGTTCGGCGAGATCGGCAAAAAAGCTTTCATTTCGGTATACCGGACGGAGAGCGAGTGATTCTCCAGGGCGATTCTCGCCGTTTATGGTGAGAGAAAGCTTTTCATTTGGCAGGGCGTTGGGGATGGCAAAGAGAGACGATTTTTTCGAGCCTTTTTCGGGAGCGAAGCTTGTTTTGAAGCAGAAAATTTTCCCTGCGGAATCGGGAATGCGGGAAAAGTGAAACTCAATCGAGTTATCGGCATTGAGCTCCGTGATGAATCGTTTTTCTTCGCGGAGTGTTTCTCTGCAGGTTTCATCGAGGAGTGCGAGCGAGAGCGTCCCGCCGTTTTTGATACTCGAGCCGCCGAAGAGGACGCTCACGCCCGAGAGGTTATTTCTTGAGGCGCGAAATGTCTGTGTGGCGCCCGATTCGTCCAGCTTTATCTTCTCGCTTTTCTCAATGGGAAACGAGGTATCCGGAAATCCCCACTCTCGAGAGAGATTCCATGCAACAAGCACGGTGAATACGGCGGTGCTTGTGAGGAAAAATATTTTGGATGAAGGTTTTTTCATAGATAGAAGCGCGGGAGGATGACATTGAAGGTGAGGTACAGTGAAAAGAAAAACATCAGGATAACGCCGCCCTTGAGGATATTTTTGAAGTACTCTCGTTTGCCAAGGAGCATACCGAAGCCAACAAAGACGAGGATGAGGTGCGTTGCGAGATTGGGGAGGAAGTAACGCCCCGGCGTGCCGAGATCAAGCGATCCGGTTGACGCGAAGACGTTCCAGTCCGCGAGACGAATGCCGAGTTGAAGGGCGACAATCATGCTGATGAGAAAGGCGATTTGAGTTTTGTCCGGCAAGAAATCCGGTTTGTTTCGAGTAAAGAGAAAGAGGATGATACCGAGAGTGGCAATAGCCTGTATCGGCCAGAGTATGTTGGTGAGATGATTTATGATGACGCTGTCATTCCACCCCAAGGCGCCCCAATAGGTACGCGAGGAGAGCGCGAAGCGTCCCGGCGTGAGGCTTGTATCGAGATATTCTCCGAGCGAGAGCAGTGTTTCGGTCGCGGATCCCTTGAGAGGGAAGAGTCCTCGGAGAGAATATTTTGTTTCGAGGAAGGCATTGGCAATGAGAAAGATGCCGACGAATATCATAGCGGCAATGAAAAGTTTTTTGGGATTTTTCGCTTTCCTAAAAAGATGAAACCCGATGAGTCCCAAGAAGGCGACAAAGAGAATAACTGCGGTTCCCTTGGTGAGAATGCCGAGCGCGATCGCGGTTATCATAATGGAAACATTCTTCCAGTTGATCCCGTCACGAAGGCTTAAAACTCCGCCCCATGTAAAGAGGAAAAAGAGGGGGATGAGAAAGGCGTCGTAGTTGATATTGGTCAGATACATCGAAAACTTCGGCTGAAAGGCGACGAGCGCCGCGAAAAGCGTGCTGATGTAGGGAGAAAATCCGATTGTTCGCGCGATGAGAAAAGCGAGAAGAACGGCGAAGGTACCAAGAAGTACGGAAAAAATTCGAATAGAATAGAACCGAACAAGAATGTTTTGATCCGCAAGCGCCCCCTCGATTTTTCCGGTAATCGTGTGGTACAGGCTCCCGCGAACCGCGTCGGGATATTCGAAGAGATTGTAGGGACGCCATTTTTGTTCGAGGATTTCACCCTCGTTTTTTCCGAGAGAGGTATTGGAAAAATCAGTCGTATTGTAGAGTCCACTCCGAATATCGTCGATACCCGCCGCCGTGCCGGCAAAGAGAATTTCTTCGGAGAAATTATAGTCGGCAAAAGTATCGCGATTTACTTCTGCTTTCTTTGGGCTTTTTTCCCATATTTTGTCTGTTGGTTCATTGATGAATTGGGCGGAATTATAGTGTCGCGCCTCGTCTTGCCCGGTAAACATCGGGAAGAGCGTTGCCAGAAAGACGCCTTTGAGGAAGAAGGTGGCAAGGAGCAGAGAAATGAGGAAGGCGTGGTGATGGAGTATCTTTTGAGAAAATCGCATAGAGAGAGTATACTACAAATGCTTCAAAAAGGCACTTTTCCTCAAAAGCACCACTGCTGACAATTTTATCTTACTCATGGTAAGCTTGGGGCTCGAATTATTACGAAAGCCTATTTTGTGGTTTCACTGGAAAGTTGAAAAAAATTTTTGATTGATCGCCTTATGTCTTTCGGGGTGGCGGAGAAGAAATTCTTTCGAATGATCGAGGTTGTCCATCTCCGGTTTTTTGGACACCCGATGAGTGGAGAGATGCGAAAGTTTCTCGGCTATTTATCATGGTCGTTTTTTGGAGGTATTATAGCGTCTCTCGTTATGCTTTTTGTAAATGTGGTTGGAGGGCGCTTTATGGGGCCAGAACAGTATGGTCTTTACGGATTGGTGCTTGCGGTAAGTCAAATACTTATACTCCTTGCGCTTTTTGGCATGGATACTGCGGGGCTTCAACTTCTCTCAAAAGATGAGACAGGAGAAGCTCGATCGGAAAGTATGACAACGATAGCTGTTTTCGTTGGTTTTTCAACTACTGCCGTCATTGTATTTTTTTTGATGATTGCTCCATTTATCAGTAATCGTTCCCATGTTGATTTGATATTCTTTTTGGTAGCTGCCACGTATTCCGTTATCGTGATAGCGCGATCGGTTTCGGACGTATTTTTTCGAGGCCTCTCTTTTTTCCGAGAGCAATTTTTTTCGAGAATGGCGGAGGTTTTTTTGATCATTTGTTTGTTTTTTGTAGCCTTCTTTTTTTTGAAAAAAGTTTCTTACGTGTCTTATTTTTTTGTTCTTTGCGGAGGGTATATCGGTTTTATTCTCTGTGGGGTGTGGTTTTTCCGACGATATTTTTCAAAGTTTCGTTTCAATATTTTGAAAAAAGGACTTTCATACGCTTGGATTATTATTCTTAGCTCCGCTCTTGGGATAGTGTTTAGCTCTCTTGATAAATTTATTATTGTAAAATATTTGAGCATACAGGAACTGGGAGTTTATATGGCGTATTTCACCGCTTCGACCAATCTTGTCGCGCAAGCGACACAGATCTTTGTGAATGTCTATTTTCCCTTTATATCAAAGGTTTCTGACAAAGATTTCGTTCGGAAGCTCGACCGATTGTTTCTTTTTGGAGCTGTTCCCGTCTTTTTTGTATTGAGTTCTATCATATATATAGTGATGTTACTCTTTGGCAGTCGATACGGATACGATATGAGATACATTGCGAGTTTTGGATTGTTGGCGACGGCTCAGATTATTCTCACGGTTTATTGGTCGACGATTATGGCGCTTTCAAAGAAACTCTACAAAAAATATGTTCTCATCTCCAATATCATTAATTTTACACACATAGCCGGATATGGACTGCTTATTTTTTTCGGAAATGTGAGTATTCTTGCTATTGTGTATATGTTTATTGCCAATACGGCTGTCTCGATATTTGTCGAACGATGGCTTCTTGCAAGGATGTCTATTTTTGACAGTGAAAGAAAAGTGTTAGTATAATCTAGTAGAGGATGTTTTCTGGATGAATTTTTCTTGTTGTAATGCCGTAATTACTATGATAAAGAGAAGAATACAGGTGATAATGAGTGAAATGAAAGTAGTGCTTGAGTCACTGCAGGAGGAACAAGTAATTGGTCTCATTGCGGACATTATACGAGCGAAAAAGATTGTGGTGTGCGGAGCGGGGAGAGTAGGGATGGCGACGCGATCATTTGGCATGCGATTGAAACATCTTGGGCGGGATGCGTTTACGCTTGGCGATTCGGTGGTTCCGTCTATCGGTTCTGGAGATCTCTTCTTGGTGAGTTCCGGATCCGGTGAGACCCAAACCATTTATGATCTTGTTGAAATTGCCAAGAAAAATGGGGCAAGAGTCGCGCTTGTGACCGGAAATCCGGAATCGAGGATGGGAAAACTTGCTGATACGATAGTTGAAATCAAGGCTCCCTCAAAGACCAAGCCAGTGGAAGGATTTTCTTCCGTTCAACCAATGACGACGCTGAACGAACAGTGTCTTTTTATTTTTTATGACGCGCTTGTATTGGTGCTCATGGATCTTCTCGAGGAAACTCATGAGACAATGTGGGCTCGACACTCCAACCTTGAATAAAAAACTATGGAAGCCATGACAAGAAGCTACAAGTTATCAGCGTCATTCATCTGTGGGAATGCTATGACTTTTGCGGAGGAAATTCGTCTTCTTGAAAAGGGTGGTATTGATTCGATTCATTTTGATGTCATGGATGGGGACTTTGTTCCTCGATACGGTCTTTACCCTGAACTGCTCCGGGATATTCGATCAGTGACAAGTCTTCCTATTGATGTGCACATGATGACGCGTTCTCCAGAGAAGTATGTCACGGAGTTTGCAAAGGCTGGGGCAACGTATGTTGTTGTACATGCGGAGGCTACCAATCATCTCCATCGCGCGGTTTCTCTTATAAAAAACGAGGGAGTAAAACCAGGGGTGGCGCTTAACCTGGCGACTCCACTCTCTGTGCTTGACTACATATTGGATGACATCGACGTTGTAATGCTCATGGCTATCAATCCGGGAATTGTCGGACACAAGCTAGTTCCTTTTTCCGTGCAGAAGATTATGGATCTCCGAAAGAAGCTGGATGCATTGGGAAAGAGTGATATCGAAATCGAAATTGACGGCGGGGTGACTCCGGAAAGCGGTCCGCTCATGATAGCTGCCGGGGCAACTGTGTTGGTATGCGGCACGTCGGTTATCTACAAAAAAGAAAAACCGCTTGATGAAAAAATCAGAGAGTTTCGAGGAAACATTGATCGGTCAGTTTCGGTTATTCAAAAAATGAGAGCTGTCTAAATTATGGCTGCCTGTAAGGTCCTTCTTACCACGTCCGGAACAGGATCACGATTGGGAGAAATAACCAAGTATACGAACAAGTCTCTTGTGAAAGTCGGAAAGAAGCCGGCTATTTCTTATATCATTGAGCAGTATCCGAAGAATACGGAGTTTGTTATAACTGTGGGTTATTTTGGTGATCAAGTGTGTGATTTTTTGAAACTGGTTTATCCGGAAAGAAATTTCAAATTTGTCGAAGTGGACAAATATGAGGGCCCGGGAACAAGTCTTGGATATTCCATGTTGCAAGCATCTTCCCAATTACAATGCCCATTTATTTATCATGCTTGTGACACGATTGTTGCTGGGAGAAAAATTCCTTTGCCGAAGTCAAATTGGATAGGAGGATTTCAGGGTGAGGGATCTTCTCACTACGCTTCATTTGATGTCGTCGACGGAAAAGTGCAACAAATGTATGACAAAGGAATGATGGATCCGGATTTTTTGCATATCGGTTTGATAGGAGTGCAAGAATATAAACTCTTTTGGAAAAACTTGAGGGAGTTGTATGAACAAGATCCGAATAATGGCGGACTTAATGATGTCGAGGTAATCAGCAAAATGATAGGAGACGGAAGCGAGTTTGGAGTGGTTGAATTTGAAAAGTGGTACGATATTGGTAATGTCGAAAGTTTAAACAGGGCTCGGGAAGAAATTGAGGACTCATTTCGAATTCTTGATAAATCAGATGAATCAATATTTATTTTTGACAGTTTTGTGGTTAAATTTTTCAATGATGAAAAGATGGTGGCGCAACGAGTATCGAGGGCCAAAATTTTGCGCGGTCTTGTGCCGGAAATACAAGGGTCGACCAAAAATTTTTATCGTTATAAATATGCGACCGGAAAACTGTATTCAAAAGTCGCCACCCCGATAGACTTTGGGAGATTTCTGAATTGGTCACAGAAAAATCTCTGGAAGCCGAATCGGGAAATTTCGGATCGGGAATTCAAGAAAATTTGTTTTGATTTTTATCGTACAAAAACAGTGGAGCGAGTTGAAAAGTTTCTCAATTCGCGCAAAGTGAAGGATGCGGAGAATGTTATTAATGATGAAAAAATACCTTCTTTTAAAAAAATGCTTGAAGTGATTGACTTTGATTGGCTATGTGATACGAAGCAGAGCGGGTTTCATGGCGATTTCATTCTTGATAATCTTTTGAAAAATAAATCTGGATATGTGCTTTTGGACTGGCGACAAAATTTCGGCGGACTTCTAAAATCGGGGGATTTGTATTACGATCTTTCGAAGTTAAATCACAATTTGACAGTGAATCATGAGATCGTAAACAATGATCTATTTGTCATTGATGTTGGGAAGGAGAGGATTGTTTGTGATATTTTACGCAAGGAAAATTTGGTTCAATGTCAAAAAGTGCTCTTTGGATTTTTGGAGAAAAATGGCTATGATGTAAGGAAGGTGAAACTTCTGACGGCTATCATTTGGCTCAATATGTCTCCACTTCATCATCATCCGTTCGATCTGTTTCTCTTTTATTTCGGGAAGCTGAACTTGTGGCGTGCGCTCAATGAAAAATAAAACAGTTGATATGAAAAAGAAAACAATAAAAAATTTCATTCTTGATGTCGATGGTGTTTTCACGGACGGTACGTTTTATTATACCGTCGATGGAAAAGTCATGAAGAAGTTCGGTCCGGAAGATAACGACGCCCTTTCTCTTCTTCGGGGAAAACTCATGATTCATGCGGTTACCGGTGATAAAAACGGCTTTGCCATTACGAAGCGACGAATAGCCGACGATATGAAGCTTCCACTGGACCTCGTGAGTACTTTTGAGCGGATAGAGTGGATTCGCGATCGGTTCGATCCGGCGGAAACGATTTATATGGGTGACGGCATATTCGATCCACTTGTTTTTAAGCACGTTGCTTATAGTATTGCTCCAGCCAATGCTTTTTATGCAACGAAAGAGAAGGCGGATTTTATCACGAACCTGCGAGGTGGGGATGGGGCGGTTGCTGAGGCGTGTTTGCATATACTGGAAAAGTTTTTCAACGAACCGTTCGATATCTACTCACTTGTCTTGAAAGAAGGCTCGGGAGCATGGAAGAAAAAATGAGATAAATCGCATATTTGCATTTTCTGTTCCACTTTGTTTTAACCGTATGGAAACGAATAACTTGAGGTCGAGTATTTGTCGAATTGATATGAATGATGCTGTATCTGCAAAAGAATCCGATTGGGTTCGGGCATGTGCTGATGCAGCAAATAATGATGAGTTTTATCGCATCTTTCGTTCTTCGAAGCCGTTTCGACGAGTTATCGAGGGATCTCCGCGATCGTGCGGGTTATGGAATTTGAAACGCTTATTAAAAGAAGCCGATTTTCTTAAGGCGTTACCTTTGATTCAAGCTTCCGATACCGTAGGGTTGCCTTTACATATGATTGACTTTAACGCCCATTCTCCTTATGAAGCAGGGTACAGTCTTTCCCCGACCACTATTCGATATGCAAACAATGCTTTCAACTGCTTATCTCTTTTTGGAAAGAATATATTGAACGGTGAGACAGAAATACATGATATTGGCGCGGGGTACGGTGGTGAGTGTAAAATTTTCAATGATATAGCGGTAACTCTTTTTAATTCAGATCTTGGCAAGAAATGGCATATTTACGACCTCCCCTCTTCTCATGGAATAATCAAACGCTTTTTATTGCATTTTGGGTACTCGGCTCGCTTTGAAAGTGTTAACTCCTTGGCGCCTAGACAGGGGAGTGGTGGTCTTGTGATTTCAAACGGGGCATTTTCGGAAATGAGAGGTTCTTTGCTTGATGCTTATTTTAATTCGGTGATAGTTCCGTCAAAGTATGGATACTTTATTACCAATTTCGAGTCTCATTCAGCGCCATATGGAGGATGGACGACTCGGGAATTTGTAAGGCGTTTGCGTTCATGTGGAAAAACTGATGTGAAAATTGTTTCAAGTGACGAATATTTGAGTCATTTTGATCGTCAAGCAGGGAGTCGACTCGTCGTTTTTGGACAGAGGCATATCAGAAAAAATAATGTGCATTCGAAAGATATTGTAAAAATTCGCTTAATTTCAATGTTCGAAGGAATTATTGAAGCTTTTGTGAAGAGTTTTATAAAACGATGATCAAGCCAAAAAAGCGTATGGAATATGTTTTTAGAAAAAAAAGTGTTATCACCGGAAAAGAAAATCTCAAGCATCTCCACACTTTTAAAGACTTTCCGGTGTTTTTCGGGTGCGTGGAACATAGCTCTGAAAAAGATGTCAAAGCCGATATGAGCTGGGCAATATGTCCGGAATCCGGCGTCATTCAGCTCGAAAAACTTATTCCACTCGATATTCTTTATCAAGAACAGCATGTAGATGGCACGGGTCCAACATGGGAAGAGTACTATCATGATTTTGCCGAGTATGTACAAAGGCAACCATCGAAAGATATTCTTGAAATTGGGGGTGGCGCCGGGAAACTCGCTGATATTTTTATTGGCAGTACTGAAGGGACATCGTGGACACTTGTTGAACCAAATCCACTTCACTTGGGAAGTGATCGGATTAAGATTGCCCGCGCTTTTTTTGACGAAAATTTCGAGTATGAGGGAAATATAGATACGGTAGTTTTCTCGCAGGTGATGGAACACGCCTATGATCCGAACGCGTTTGTTTCTTCGATAGCGAAATTTCTTCCTGTCGGAGGAAAGATTGTGTGCGCCTATCCAAACTTGAAACTGTGGCTCGAGAGAAAGTATACGAACGCCATAAATTTCGAGCACACGATGTTCTTGACGGACTATTTTGTTGATTATCTCTTTGTTAAGTATGGGTTTGTCATAAAGGATAAGTATTTTTACAAGGATCACAGTATTTTCTATGTCGCGGAGAAAGCTAAACAATCGGGAGCTGCGATCTTTGAGAATCAATATCATGAGTACAAAAAAATATTCGATGATTTTATTCGGTACCATCAGAATATGGTGAAGGATTTGAATGAGAAAATTGCCGGTTTTGATGGCGAGGTATATGTTTTTGGCGCTCACATTTTTGCCCAGTATCTTTTCGAATTTGGTTTGAATAAACAAAAAATAGTTTCCCTGTTGGACAATTCTTCGCTCAAACAAGGGAAGCGCCTCTACGGGACGCCCTTTATGGTTCAAAGTCCGGAAGTGTTGGAGGGGAAGGGTGTGGTCGGCGTTGTCCTCAAGGTTGGCATTTACCGAGATGAGATATTTAAACAGCTCAAGAAAATCAATTCGAAGATAGTTGTTTTCGAATAGCTAATTAAATAGTTTCCCGTATGATAACCGCCCTCTGTAATGTTTTCATACATTCGAAATCGAAGCTCGAGTTGTTCAAAGAAACCTTCTCTCGGGTGTATGGCATTTCCGATAACTGGCTCATCAATATTCGGGGAAAATACCGCGGAGATGTCCTGAAATATATTCAAGAGACTTTTGACAATGTTGAAAGAAACTGCATTTTTTTCTCTGGTCTTAATGAGAATGATTGGGCGAAAAGCACAAGAAAGATGTTTGAGAATTCAAAATATGAGTATGTTTATGTTTTTCTTGAGGATCATTTTCTTTTGAAATCTCTCGATCATTTCAGGGACGTCATTCAAGATATGATGGATTCGAAAATCGATTGTTTTACGTATTCTTTTTTCAATGTCGGTTTAAGCGTTGGGAGCGCCGAGGGACTGTACCCTGATTATTCGAAACACTTCTTCTTTTTTCAGTTTGACGGGAAAAATTCCAGTTTTTTGAAGAAAAATAGTAATCACTTCTATCCGTATTCATTGGCAGGCATTTGCACGAAACGGTATTTTCAGAAACTTTTGGAGATTGAAAGGAAAATTCTCGTAAAAGTGCCGTTTCTTTTGCAAGTGTTTATGGAAAATTGTTTTTTCATGTATCCGAGAAACAGAGCTTTTTGGTTTTTTCTAAATAAAATAGTTTCAAGTTTAGGCATTCGATTTGTTATCTATTCTCCCGCAACCCCGTTTAATTTGGAGAAGTCACTTTTTGACTGTGATTCGGAATTGCTCCCTTTCGTTGTGGGTGGACTTAAAGAAGAGCTGTTTGCAAACTGGGACGATGATAATAGATTGAGCAATTCTTCTTTGATAAAACGGGGTTTGTATCCAAAATATTTCCGTGTCGGACGAAGCGCTGCTCCGAAATCGACTGAAGGAAAGGAGTACATTCTTGCCAAAGGTCACAGCAGTAAGTATCAGTACTGCCCTGATGTCGCTCGAATCAAAAAACTGCCAATGAAGCATATATATATTAGTAAGGGTTCGCTCATGTTGATATCGGAAAAGGAAACGTTTCACCTGAATGATGGTCAGTCGGCATGGGTCGCCGCGAATATTCCCCATACGGTGTTTGCTCTCGAAGAGTGTGTTTTCCGGGTATATATAGAAAGTGGTCTATAAGAAGTGGATTGCAAAAAAAGAATTTATAATTTTTTCAGGAATATGAAAAAAACAGCGCTTATAACTGGTATTTTGGGTCAGGATGGTCCATATCTCGCCAAGTTGCTTTTGGAGAAGGATTATGAGGTTTTCGGGCTCATACGGCGTTATGCTAACCCGAATTTTTGCAATACCGATTATCTGGGTGTAACGGAAAAGATTGCTTTTATATCCGGAGATATGACGGATGAAGCGTCGATCATGAATCTTATTAAAACGTTTCATCCGGATGAGGTCTACAATTTGGCAGCACAATCTTTCGTTGGAGTATCATGGGATCAATCAAAAATTACCACCGAAATTAACGCCTTGGGCGTCCTTCATTTGTTAAATGCCATCAAATATTTTTCGCCGACCACGAAATTTTACCAAGCGTCAACTAGCGAGATGTTTGGCAATAGCCATAGCGATGGTTTACAAACGGAGGAAACGCCATTTCATCCGAGAAGCCCCTATGCTATTTCCAAATTGTATGCCTATTGGATGACGGTTAACTTCAAAGAGAGTTATGGTATGTATTGCACAAACGGTATATTATTCAATCACGAATCTCCCATTCGGGGAATGGAGTTTGTGACGCGGAAAATAACCGATGGGGTGGCAAGAATAAAGTTGGGATTGGCAAAAGAAATACGATTGGGGAATCTTGAGAGTAAGCGCGATTGGGGATTTGCAGGTGATTATGTTGAGGCTATGTGGCTCATGCTCCAGCAAAGTAAGCCGGATAACTATATAGTGTCAACCGGAGAAACCCACTCGATTCGAGATTTCCTCGAGCTTGCTTTTAAGCATGTTGGTATTCGCGATTGGAAGCGATACGTGAAATTGGATCCGCGATTTAAGAGGCCGGCTGAGTTGTTTTCGCTACATGGAGCGAACAATAAAGCAAAAAAAATACTTGGATGGAAACCGAGAGTTAAATTCGATGAATTGGTTTCCATGATGGTTGATGCGGACATGAAAAGGATTTCGGAAAAATAAAACAAGTTATGAATTCCGAGAATAATAAAGAAAAAGCGACATCGGATCCGTTACTTTCCGTCGTGATGGCCACTTATAATAATGGGAAATACCTTTATGAATCAATCGAGAGTGTTTTGTCGCAAACATATGCTCGATTTGAGTTTATCATTATCAATGATGGTTCTTATGATAATAGTGAAAGTATCATTCAAGAATTCGCTAAAAAAGACAAAAGGATTATATACATAAAAAATGCTGTAAATTTGGGACAATCTGAAGCGAGAAATAAGGCTATTAAAGTGGCTAAAGGCAATTTTATAGTAATAGTCGACTCTGATGATATTTGCCCACCTGACAGATTTGAAAAGCAAGTGAGGTATTTTCGCAAAAACCCCGATACGGACATTCTGGGATCTTCTTATTGTCTATTCCTCAATGCTTCGCCTGAACAATGTAAAGCCGTGGTTTCTGCGGATTCAAGTGACATTCATGATGGCAAGCCGCCAGTACACAATCCCACGTGCATGATGAAACGAAGTCTCTTTGCCGATTATGGATATTACGACTCGAACTATGACCACGCTGAAGATGTCGAGCTCTGGTTCCGGTGGTTTTCACAGGGCGTTCGCTTTGAAAATATGCCGGAAGTATTGTACAAAAAAAGACTCCATGCCGGATCTGTGAGTGTTTTTATGCTAAAACGACAGGTATATTTGATGTTCAAAATAAATCTCATTGCTCTTATAAAATATCACATTCGGTTTAATGCTCGAGGGTACAGGCGTGTTCTCGAGCAATTTCTCTACTTGGTATATTTATTTTTTGGTCTGAATAAAATCTATGTGAAAGGAAATAAGCCGATAACAAACGCTGATGGACAATAGAAAAATATTCGACAACTACCTTACAAATCATTACTCGAATTGTGAAAAAACGGATTTTTCCGATGAAAATCAGGTAGTGACACTGCTTAAGAAAAATAAAATTCCGTTGGAATATAACCTGGGACGTCTGTTTAAAACAAAAATCAGCAAAGAAAGGGCTATTTTGGATCTGGGATGTGGCTATGGAAGTTTTCTTTTTTTTCTACAAGCACACGGATACAAGAATGTTACTGGTGTTGATATATCAACAGAAGAAATAGTCGTGTGTAAAAAATTATTCAGATCTTACAAGTTTGTTCAGGCTGATATTTATAAATACCTTCTTTCCGAAAAAGAAAAGTTTGATGTCATATATTTGTCACATGTATTGGAACATATTAAAAAAGAAAATCTTTTTGGATTTCTTGAAGAGGTAAGAAATAGATTGGTTGATGGTGGCACGATTATTATTGTTGTTCCAAATTGCGCTGCTTATTTTAATTCTACCGCGGGCAGATACGGAGACATAACTCATGAGATCGGTTTTACGAACTTGAGTTTGCGACAAGTACTTGTTGTTGCGGGATTCAAAAGGGTGGAGATGAAGAACTTTTATGGAGTTGGGAATTTTTGGTTGAATATATTGAGAAAAATTACGCTTTTTTTCTTCAAAATTTTTATTCAAATTCTCGGGTACGATAAGCAAGATATATACACTTCAAGTCTTTTGGCTGTAGCCAAGAAGTGAAAAGGCGTTTATTGTTCTTTTGTCTTTTTATCCTTTTTTATTAAATATGAGTACACTTCGTTTGCTGTTTTTTTCCAGTCAAATTTTTCAGATCTCTTGATACCGATTTGAATAAGGGTATCTCGATAGTTTTTATCCGAAAGAATTTTTTTACACGTATCCGCGATGTCACTCGGATTGAGTGGATCTACGGTCTGTTGTTCCGGTCCAACAAGCTCTTTCATGGGATTTCTATTGGATGTTACAACCGGACATCCACATGCCATGGCTTCTATAATCGGGAGACCGAAGCCCTCGAGGAGGGACGGAAACAAAAGAAGTCTTGAATTGGAATATATTTTTGGTAGAGACTTTTCTTCTAAGAAATCAGTGAAAACGACATCATTGTCTAGATTGAGCTTCTTTACCCAAAAGAGTGTGTTTTTTCGGTTACTTGAGCTTGCTTTCCCAACTTTTAAGAGTTTTAAGTGAGGAAAATATCTTTTTAGTATCTTGAGAGTTTTAAGAATATTCTCCATGTTTTTTCTCTTTTCTTCGGATCCTATGCTGAGAATATACTCGAAAGGATAAAGAGTTTCTCTAGTTAGTGGTGGAGTAAATATTTTATGATCCACTCCGCAATGGATGATGGTGCATTTTCTTTGATCAATGTTGAGGAGTTGGAGTTGGGAGAGTGAATAAGCAGAGCTGCATATGATTCCATCAGATTTTTTTAAGACAGAGCTTAGAGAAATAGCAGGAAGAAATCTATAATAAGATGGATCTTGTTCGTAGTGAAAAAAAATGACGAATTTTTTGTTTTTTATAAATAAGTTTGCCAAAAAATTGAATGGCAGGGGATCGGTAAATAAAACGATGTCATTATGGTCAATCGTAAAAATAATCTTTAGTGTGTTGAAGAATTCAAAAATACGATTGAGAATATTTTTTTTGAAACGCTTATTATTAAGGAGAATAAATTCTACGTTTGGTTTTTTTCTTAAGTAAGATAAGATTTTATTATTGTAGATACCTACTGCGTCAGATCTTTTTTCGAGAACTATCTTTATTGATGGTTTGTCTTTCATATGGAAAAAGAAACTGATTTTAATTTTTTTTGTAAGGTTTCTCATTTTTCATTCTATGTACGATAAAAGAGTTGAGAAAATTGTTGAATTTTGAAATGGAAGTATTTATGTCAAACCGTCTTCGAATGTCGTACTTAGCGTTCTTTCCAAGGGTTTCACATTTTTCCGGACTATCAAGGAGTTGTTCGATTGCCTTGGTGAGCGCATGTGAATCTTTTGGTTGGACAAAAATGCCAGTCTTTTCGTGTTCGATAAGCTCGCGATTTTCCGGAATATCGGTTGTGATAACAGGGAGACCGGTGGCCATCGCTTCAATCAGGGCATTACTCATGCCTTCGAAGAGTGTGGGAAGAACAAAACAATCGGAAATCTTGAGGAGTTGCGGGACATCGGTACGGCGTCCGAGGAAGAGAATGGAATGTTTCGCTTGGTAAGCGTTGATTTGTCGCTCAAGATTTTTTCGCTTGGAACCATCGCCGATGAGGAGGAGTTTTGCGTGCCGGAATTTCGGGAAGAGCGACTCGAAGGCTTCGAGGAGGTATCGGTGACCTTTGTTGATATGAAAATTGGCGACACAGATAATGACGAAGTCGTGAGGAGCGATACCAGGTGATGCGCGGAGATTTGGGTTGGGGAGGATGCTGTCGAAATACTCGGTGTCGATGCCGTTCGGGATGACGGTGATTTTCTCGGGTTGGACGCCGATTTTTTTGACGTAGAAATCTTTGACCGCTTCGGAATTGGCGAGGTACTGTTTGACACGGTGCTTAGTAATTTTTTCGAAGAGTCTCGCAATGAAATATCTCGGGTGATTGTAGGTGGTGCGAAGGAAGGGAATGATGGGGATAGAAATTTTCTTTTGCAAGAAAAATCGTCCGATCATGTCGGCATGGAAGAGGTACGTGATGACGGTGTCGGGATTGAACCGGTTTGTTTCCAGAAGGAGCCTCCGGTAGCCCGAAATGTCGAAAAAGCCGATTTGATGAATCGTCGTAACGGAGATTCCTTTCTCAATAAATCGTGGCGCGAGCTCGCCAAATTCGCGGAGGGTGATGATGTGGTGTTCGAATTCGTCCGCAAGGAGGGGGAGGGTGCGGAGCAGCATATTTTCGCATCCGCCGTTTCCGAGTGACTGAATGATGTGGAGTATTCTCTTCTTTGACATAGAGCACGTTATCGCGTTCCGATACAGGTAATTCCCGCTTCCGGGTGTTCGTATGCCCGGATATCTTTCAGCTTGGCGCTTCGGAACCATTGTTCGACTGCTTCCCGATAGTAGTAGTTGCTCTTTGGCGTCGCAAGAACGTCGAAAGCATCATTCAATTTCATATTAAAAGGGAAATTTGCATAGTACGAGAAGGGGAGTTTTCCTGATAATTTCTCGAGCCCGACTTTTTTCAGAAACGTTCCGAAGAGGTTGATGCTGTGAACAATGCCGCCGGGGAGATAGCAGAGCTTGAAGAGGAGTGGCTTCGGAAGTTTCTTGAGAATCGATCGGAGTGGTTCGTATACATAGATGGCGCGGGCGTTGTGGCGGCGGTTGTAGACCCAGATGAGCATTTGCCCGCTAGATTTTAAAACTTTCGGAAGACGTGAGAATCCTTCTTGGGGTTTGGGAAGATGATGGAGCACACCGATCGAGTAGGCGAGGTCGAACGTATCCTTGAAGGGCATATGATAGATATCCGCCTGTACGATACAGGCATTCGGCAGACCCTTGGTCATTTCGTAGGCGACCTCGACGGTTTCGCCCAAGTCGCTCCCGAAGGCGATCTCCGCACCGGAGAGTGCCGACCATTTGGTGAAGCGCCCCGATCCGCACCCGATATCGAGCGTTTTTTTTCCTTTCAAATCCTTTTCCGTAACAAAGGGTGAGAGGAAATGAAAGAAGTTTTGTTTCTCGTAATCGTTTTCTTTGTAGATATATTTCCATTCATAGGCGAAACTCTCGGCGGTTTTTTTCTGGTGTTTCCAAAAGCGGTTGAGATCGGGTATGGCGTCTATCGCTTTTTGCCATTCTTCCGAGATATTTTTTGGAAGTGCCGCGTGAAATCGTTTGAAGAAGCCCTGATGTGTTTGCAAGAGATTTATTTTGAGTTTTCCCACAAGGAGCCGCGGAATACTGTTTATGATCGGGTACCAATTTTTTTCACTTGAGAGAATTCCAGAAGTGATATGATTAAGATTTTCTTCGAAGGAGTGTGAAGGTGAAAGAGGCTCGAATGTTTCGGGATCAACGAGAAAAGAAATGTGATTTTTTCGCATATGAGTTTCTTTCTGGGTTCCTTTGTACGTACAAGGCGTGGATTAAACTTTTTCGCAAACGATGGTGTAGTGAGGATAGAGAAATATTCTTTTTTTATGCATCAAGTGAATCTTCAGATTCATACGGATAAGTTCTCGCAAGACATACTTCGGATTTAATTCGTGTCCGATCTCTCCCGAGAATAAGAGATCATGCAATTTGTTGAACTTTGAAAGAAACGGACGGCTTCCATCGATATCTTTTAGAATGAGCTTTGATCCGACGGACATAGTATGAGTAACTTTTCTAAGAAATTCAACTTGAGCTGTCTTTGGGATGTGATGGAGAACATCAATCATGAAAATGTACTCATATGATCGTATTTCATGAGGAATAGTTTGTCCGTCAAAAGTATGAATCGAGATCTGATCGTTCTTTCCGACGCTGGAATTCTCGAGAATAGTTATTGCGTTATCGATGAGTTTTTTTGATATCTCTACACCGCCTATTGCTTTTGGAAGCTTGAATTTTGAAACGAGAGCGAGAAACATGCCGTTGCCACAGCCGATGTCGAAAATCGAAGATTGATTGGGAAGGAGATTGAGAAGATCGGAGAATGGACAAATGTAAGGGCGATAAGCTATTTTCATCCTATCCAAGAATCCGGAATGAGGTGGAATTCTCGAGAGGAGAAATTTGGAAAGCTCTCTGTTTATGCGAAGATATTGTTGAAGGCTGTCTGATTTGTTTCGATAGGTTTGCTTGAGTTTTTTCATGATTTCAAATCGATCCACTATAATATGCGCGCTGAGAGCGAGAATGATCGCGACAAGGATATCATATATGGCGATCATGGCAATACCGTTATGTTGTCCGAAAAATGATCCGATGCCAATTAGTATGAGAAATGAACAGAGGATGCTACCGAGTTTCATATATGCTAACGAATGCGTTTTGCGCATATGCGAAAAAAGAAAAATGGAGAGAAGAACGACGATTACCGAGAGAGTCCAAAAAGCGATTCGTACAATGGTCGGACGTATGATATCCTTATACGCATTTTTGAGAAGAATTTCCGCGAGTTCGTCATATCGACCGGAGAATCCGCGTATAATTTCTTGAAGAAATACTCCGGTTGAATTTTCGTAGTACGATATATTATCGTCGACCGCTTCTTTGATTTCCGGGAGAAGATTGACAAAACCGCTTGTAGGGAGGAATGAAAACTGTCCGGCGAAGATGTAATTCTTCATACCAATAAGGAATGGAAAAATAGAAAGTCCGATGAAGAAAAGAAAAAGACTTTTTTTGTAGAAAATAATATTGGAGAAGAAGATTTGCTTTACTGTTGGTTGGTTCGATATGTTTTTCTGATATTTCCCATTAAGAAAAAGGATGAAGAATATTCCCAGAAGAATTCCCGAGAAGGCGGGAAGCCAATCGGTTCGCATCATGGAACCCGTCCCAAAGGAAAGTCCCAAAAGAAAAAACATCCGGATATTTTTTTCTTGTCGCGTTTCTTGTTCTTGTGTCAGAAGAGAAAGAAGAATTGCGAAAGCAAACATAATGAAAGGAAGCGCTATCGCTTGTTGAAGTGGAGAAAGGATGGCCTCCAAGGCAGAAGTTGGCTCATAAGTGAGTAAGACTGCCATGGCAAGTGAAAAAACAATCGCTGATACAGTGCTGGTTTGCCACAAAACGAGAATGAGTGAAAGAATGGCGAGGCTGAAAAGAAATGTCTGAAGTGCGTATGGTCCCCACATTGGCTCTCCGGCCAGTACGTGGAAAACAGTGAGAAAATAGCGGTGAAGCGGCTGATAGTAGTCGACGCTAGAGCCAATGGAATCCCTGAATTCCTCAAGGCTTGTCGAAAGAAATACTCTGCGAGCATACCATTCATGTCCGATCGGATCATTCCCTCCGCCGAAAATAATCGCTTCTTCCGAAAATGTTCGAGTGGTTGTAAATATGCATGAATTGAAAAACAGTGCGAGAAATAGGATCGGAAGAAGTGTTCTTTTTAATGATTTTTTCAAGGAAGCGAATAAAAGAGAAGAACCAATAAGGAATATTGAAAACGGAAAAAGGGCTTCCTTGAATCCAATGACATCTTGCGTGACAAGTGTCCAGAAAGAAATAAGAATAAGTGTCCCTATGAGGAGAGTTATTTTTTGTGATTTTCCGAGAAGGAGTATATCCGGTTTTTTCGCCCAAGCGAATGTCAAAACAAGAAGAATGAGAATGGATATGTTTACAAATTTGTAGATTGTTGCCCATGCGGTATGTGGGATGGATTTGGTATCTCCTATTGTAAAAAATGACGGTCGAGGCAGTTTGGCTACGAGGATGTTTTTCTTGTTACGATTTGTCTCATAGATGATTTCAATATGATGGGTCGTATTCGGTGTGAGTGCTATTTTTTGAAATAAATTTTCTTTGTCGGTGACAAGAGGAATGGTGGTATCGTTTATTGCGAGGCGAACATTTTTGTCTGATTGTATGAGAAGCGAGTCATCTGCTTGGGCATGAAAAAAAGTGGATGCGGCTATCGAAAAGGGAAGCTTACCTCTATCGGGCTCATTGTTTGCTCGCAAGAAATTGAAACGAGAGGTGTCGTTGAGAAAGTACAATGGAAAGTTTTCTCTGGAGAAATCGATGGTCTCATATATGAAACTCTTTTTTCCTCGTGGAAATTCGATTGATCGCTCACAAGCTGAATTTCCTTGTGGCGCGCCGGCAGATGTACGAATACAGACATTCCATCCGACAGGAAGAAAAGTTTTTGAAATCGTTTGACCGGCGAGAAATAAAATAAGCGAGGTGATGATTACTTTTCGCATCAAGGCATTTTTGTTCCAGGGCGTTCCAAATATGCCTATGAGTATTGTGGCTGTAATAATGAGTTCCAGAGCTGAAGGCGGAAGACCGTCGAAAAATCCGGCCTTGCTTCCGGGAAAGAGACAAATGAGAAAGAAGAGAGTAGTGGCAAAAATTTTTGTTCGCATATCTATTTTTGAAAAGAACTGACTATTTTCATGTATTTTGTCAGGAGATGGAAAGTAAGAGAAGATTTTCGAAGTTTGAAATTTTCTCGATGTAATGATCGGAGAAATGTTTCCGGTCCGCTACAGTCAATATTGGCGATGACGGTCCTCCCGTACTCTCCAATAAAGTGAGCATCACCCCCGCATATACAGGGTTTTTCGTATATTTCCGCAAATTCCTCCGCCTTTTTATTATCTGCCTCCAATAGATTTCGCGCATTGAAAGTTTCGATAATATCAATAGCATGAACATTCTTTTTGATTTCGGACGCTTTCAAAACCTTTGAGCGAAACCTGTCGAATGGATGAGGGACGACGGAAATACCTCCTTGCTTCTTTATCTCCGCAAGTGTTTCTTCCGGGGAAAGGCCGGGGGGAATCTTTTTTTTGAGGAATATGCCTATAATTTCTCCGGCAGACGTATTGATTTCTTCTCCAAGAACGACATTTAACCAAGGAGGAGCTATACTTTTTAATCGAAGCGCTCCTTCTATTTCGTCGTGATCGGTAATCGCTATGCTTCGTATATTTCGCCTTTCACACCTTTTGATGATGTCGTCAAGTTTTGCTCCGGCGTCCTTCGAATAGGGAGTCGTGTGGCAGTGGAATTCAAAAAAAGATGACATACGTTTTTTTAATGAATATGAACTATGACGGCAAATGTTACCGCCCAGAGTATCACGGTAATAAGCAGTGGGCGATCAGTTGAAAATATTTTGGTTGGATCGTCGCCTCTCGACTGTGTGTATATAATTTGAAAATATCTGAATATTCCAAAAACAACAAATGGGACGGTATACACGAGGTCTCTTGTCCCGAGGCGGTCTATGGTATGAGTATCTATGGTATAGAGAGCGTAGCTTATAATGGTGATAGCGGCTGTCGTGCCGATAAGCTGGTTGAGAAAATCGGGATGATAAGATGAAAGGACGTTTCTTATCGAGTGAGAGTCATTTTTGAGGATGTCTATTTCTCCTTTGCGTTTTCCGAATGCGACAAAAAGCGCTCCGAAAAATGTGCACAAAAGTATCCAGGGTGAAACAGAAACGGCTATTGCCAATGCTCCGACGAGAATTCTCAATACAAACCCGGTTGCAACAATCATAACATCAATGATGGAAATCTTTTTCAACCAACTGGAATAAAGGATATTTATGATGAAATACCCGACGATTATGGAGAAAACAGATAATGGCAAAATGAGTGCCACTGAAATGCCGAGTAAGAAGAGGATGGTGCAAAATATTTGCGCATTCTGTATACGAATTGTGCCGGCAGCGAGGGGTCGAGTTTTTTTTCGGGTATGTTTCCTGTCGGAATCCGCATCGAAAATGTCATTAAGAACATATACTGAGCTTGCAACAAACGAAAAAGCAAAAAAAGCAATCAAAGACCTCAAGATATTTTCAGGGGTGATTTGTAATGAAAAAACAAGCGGAGCGAATACGAGTATATTTTTTATGAGATGATGAATCCGCATAAGCGAAAGATAATCTTTACCTTTTTTGAGGAATTTTTGATATGTCGCGAAAAGAAAAAACATAGAGTTGAGAGAAAATTTCGCGCGAATACTCGTTACGAAAAATACTCCTCAAACCAGAGTTCGAGGGTGAGGAGTGCCCAGATGTGAGGGGAGAAGTTTATGGTTGTGGAGGTGTGGATATGGAGAATTTTTTCGAGGGCTGACTTTTTGAAAAGATTTCGCCTCACCATGTTTCCGTTGAGAAGTTTATTGGAAGCGTACTCGCGAAGTTCGCCGCGAAACCACGCGTCGATCGGGACGCCGAAGCCCATTTTGGGACGAAACATCACTTCGTCCGGAATAATGCCGCGGAGCGCTTCCTTTAAGATATATTTCTTATTATTGAATCCCTTCAACTTGAAGTGAAAAGGAATTTTTGCCGTGAGCTCAAGAAACTTGTGGTCAAGGAACGGGGAACGGCCTTCGAGGGCAACCGCCATGGTGGCGATGTCAACTTTGGTCATTAACGCTTCGGGGAGGTAGGTGACGAAGTCGGCATAGACCGCCTGTTCGGTGCGATTCGCGGATCCGGACTCGAGGAAGCGTGAGGCGATACGGTCATACGTATCATAGTTCCAGACTTTTGCCTTGAATTCGTCGGTATAGAGGAGTGCCTTCTGTTCATTGGTGAAATAGGCGGTGTACGAAAGATAGCGGCGGCGATAATCATCGGAAAGGCTTTTGGAAAATCGGTGGAGCCGGTCAAAAAAAGTATTTCGTACGGTCCGAGCGAGGAGTTTGGAAAGTGGCTTTCCGGCAACGCGATTCAAAAAATCAAAGCGATCGAGCATATTTGAAATCTGAAATGCCGCATAGCGCGTGTATCCGGCGAAGTTTTCGTCGCCGCCATCGCCGTTTAGTGCTACGGTCACGTGTTCGCGCGTGAGTTTGGAGACGAAGTAGGTTGGGAGCGCGCTCGAGTCGGCATAGGGCTCTTCGTAGTGCCTTACCAAGAGGGGGAGTGTTTCGATTGCGTTCGGTTCGACGACGAATTCGGTGTGATCGGTTTTGAATTGTTTGGCAATCATTCGCGCATAGGGGAGTTCATTGTACTTCTCTTCTTTGAAACCGATGGAGAAAGTTTTGATGGGCTTGTCAGAGTGTCGCGTCATCATGGCGACGACGGCACTGGAATCAATGCCGCCCGAGAGGAAGGCGCCGATCGGTACATCGGAAATCATGCGGAGGCGAGTCGCCTCATTGAGTGTCTCGATGATTCGTTTCTTCCATTCGCTCTCCGGGAGAGTAAGCTTTCTTGAATAGTCGAGTTTCCAATAGCGTTCTTTTTTGAGCTCCTTGGTTTTCAAATTGAGCACGAGGAAGTGCGCCGGTTCGAGCTTCTTGATATTTTTGAAACCAGTGAGGGGTGCCGGAACATACTGGAGGGTGAGATAGTGATGAATCGCTTCATAATCCGGCTCTCGGATATATTCCGGTTGGGTGAGTATCGCTTTGAGTTCCGAGGCGAACATGAAAGTACTGCCGTTGAAGAAATATTTGAACGGCTTCTTGCCGACACGGTCACGTGCGCAGAAGATGGTTTTCTCTCGTTCATCATAAATGACGAAAGCAAACATGCCTCGGAGATGTTCGAGACACGCCTCGCGATATTTGTCGTAGAGCGCAAGAATGACTTCGGTATCGGAATGTGATTCGAATGTGTAGCCGTCCCGTTCGAGCGCGTCCCGTTCTTTTTGAAAGTTGTATATTTCACCGTTAAAGACGATCTCGTACCGATTGAGAAATCGCATCGGCTGGTGCCCCAAGGGTGAGAGGTCGATAATGGAGAGTCTTCGATGGCCGAGTCCGACCCGTCCGTCGAGAGAGATATAGACACCGCCGTCGTCGGGACCGCGGTGCTTGATGGCGTCGTTCATCCGATCAATCTCGGATGCCGACACTCCCTTGTTTCCGAGTGAGATTTTTCCGACGATACCACACATACGAACAGAATGAAGAATAATAAAGAATGAGGAATGGAGAGTGGGGAATGTAAGGATCAATTTCCTTTCAAAGCTTCTTGAAAAATTTCGAGGTATTTTTTTGCGGATGATTCCCAATCGAATTTATTTTTGATGGCGAGGAAGGCGTGTTCGCCGAATTGTGTGCGACTCTCGGGATGATCGATGAGGAATTTCAGTTTTTCTCGCAGTGTTTCGATATCTCCGGGCGGAATGAGGAAACCATCATCCTTTCCGGTGATGATTTCCGATGTGCCACCGACACTGGTCGCTATGAGAGCCTTTCTGCAGAGCGCCGCTTCGATGACAGCGGTTGGAATGCCTTCGGTACGACTCGGATTGACAAAGATATCGGATGCTTTGAGAATGCCGATCGCTTCGGAAAAAGGACGATGACCCAGAAATGAAATTTGTCCAAACACATTTTTTTCTCGCGCGAGTTTTTCAAGTCGATTTCGATCAGGTCCATCTCCAACGATGAGGCAATGATAGCGTCTTTTGCCCAGGAGGGCGAGGGCTTCAATGAGATTGCCGACGCAT
>JBPOHW010000011.1:0-39141 GCA_052035095.1 Candidatus Moraniibacteriota bacterium | reverse complement strand
CGCTCTTCGAGAGTCCGAATACGCGCCCCGACAAATCCCATCGTGACACACACATACCCATTTTTAAAAAATACATTGGTCCGCAAGCGCGCCTTACCTTCAAAGTTATACGAGAAATCCGTTTGTCCCTCTTCAAGCAATTCTTTCTGATTCGCTTCTCGCAAGATAACCTCCGAAAGCGCCTTGGTATCATCCGGTGTCAAAACACCCTCGCGCGTAATCGGCACCAGTCGCCCGTCGATACGAAGCATCGGGTATCGACCGACCGCCAAATGCAGATCGGACGCCCCCTCCTGACCAACAAGGAGTAGGATATTTTTCATTCGTTGTTCGTATCGAAGGTCCATAAGATGTATCAACAGCCAACTGACTACTGACTACTGACTACTGACTACTGATATTCTATCACACTTCTTTCGCTTGCAAAAATTCACAGGCGCGATCAAATACTTCCGTCGGCGTAAGATTCGACTTTACAATATAATCTTTCGCTCCCAAGGCGAGACTTTCACGCACATCTTCATCCTGAGAAAGATTCGAGAGCACCAAGACCGGTACATCCGCGATGCGCGGAATTTTTTTTATTTCTTGTAAAAACTCCCGCCCGTCCATATTCGGCATAATAAGATCAAGAAGAATAATATCCGGCAAAAAGCCTTCCTCGAATTTTTTCAACGCTTCGGCGCCATCTCCAGCGGAAACCACCTCGCATCCGCCATTGCGAAACTTCGTCTCGTAAATATCATTCACAAAAAAATCATCCTCGACAATCAACACCTTCTTCCCCTTCATATTTTCCCGATTCATAGTTTATTTTAATAAAATAAGTCAATCATTGATCTATTCCTCATCCACCAGGATGGAACCTTCAGTTACCCGTTCCACCTCGGCAATTGTCGTATCACCACGAAGCGCCTTCAAGATACCGTCTTGTTTCATTGTTGTCATACCTTGTTTCTCGGCGATCATCTTGACTTCCGCCTCACTCCCGCGCTTCTCCGCCACAATAACACGAAGTTCCTCGGTGATTTCAAGCACTTCATGGAGTGCAATCCGCCCCTTATACCCGCTCTCATTGCATTCCGAGCACCCTCGACCGGCAAAAAATCGGAGTGTCTCGCCGAGCTCGACATGATACCGTTCTACTTCCTCTCGTGGAAGATTTTGAAGCAGTCCCCGAACTTTCTGAAGCACCTTTTCGGGAATTTTCACTTCCTCCTTGCAATGTCCGCAAATTCGTCGAACTAAGCGCTGCGCAGCAACCGCCTGCAGCGAAGAAGCGAGGAGGAACGGCTCGATATTCATATCAATGAGGCGTGGTATAGCACCAATCGCGCTATTGGTATGAAGTGTTGAAAAAACAAGATGTCCCGTAAGCGCCGCGTGAATCGCAAGCTCAGCCGTCTCATTATCTCGTATCTCGCCTACCATAATAACGTTCGGATCTTGCCGCAAAATCGACCGGAGACCGCTTGCGAATGTATACCCGATTTCCGGCTTCACTTGACTCTGATTGATACCATCGAGAAAGTATTCCACTGGATCTTCCAAAGTAACGATGTTTCGTTCTTCCTTATTCAGGATGCTCAAAAAACCATATAGTGTCGTCGATTTTCCTGATCCCGTCGGTCCGGTCAGAAGCACAATACCGTAGGGCTCCAAAATTTTCCGAGTCAAAACCTCATAATTCCTTCCGGAAAGTCCAAGCTTTTCAAGATCGGCAAGCCCCGCTGATTTATCAAGGACCCGCATTACTACCTTCTCACCCTCGACAACCGGGAGTGTCGAAATACGAAGATCCACAACCGCGCCCCGCTCACTTACTCGAAATCGACCATCTTGAGGCTTTCGCTTTTCATCGATTTTTAGATTGGCGAGAATCTTGATTCGGGACACTACCGCTTTTCCAACTGAAATCGGAAGAATGATTGAAGCATACAAAACACCATCCACTCGAAATCGAACTCGATAATTCCCTTCAATCGGTTCGATATGAATATCACTCGCACGCCCATCAATCGCATGTCCAATCATCACCTGTACCAATTTCGCAATCGGCGCATCCTGAAACGAGCCCTTATCCTCCTTGACGGAATCGGGTTCCTCGACAATATCATCCTCGCCCAAGGATTTGATTGCCTCGGAAAGCGCTTTCTCGGTTCCGGAATATTGAGCAAGTGCCGCTTCAAGCTCTGATTTCGAGATTTGATACGTGCGCACTTCGACACCCTCTTTCTCAGCAAGAAAACGGAGGACATTCAGCCCTTCAAAATCTTGAGGATTTTCCATTGCAACTTTGTACACCGAACCATCCCGATCAAACGGGATCATTCGATACCGCCTCGCCGCATCCTCCGAGATAAAATTGAGTGTTCTCTTTTCTATCTTCCCAGCGGCGACACTTAAGGGGGTCGCGTCATCCGCACCGGCGTCGACGACAGTCTTCGCGCTTCCACCGCGGGAGGAAACCGATGAGTGTTCTCCTTGAAGTGAGTGCTCTGGCATAAGGAAGCGGTAAGAAGTTCCGAGGACTTATCGAAGGAACGGATTGGACCGCTCGGATGCCGTCGCATCAAGAATCGGCAATTCGCTCGTCACACGAGTTCGAAGCTCTTCAACCGTTGAAAAATCAAAGACTGCATCCTTAAACGTTTCCAGAAAAACTCCTCGAGAAACAGATATCTTCGGAAGAAGACTGAATCGGATCGTCATATCGGCATTCAGAACTTCGAGTGCTGCCACTCCATCAGGTGTCGATTGACCATCCGATTTTTTTTCAGTCTCCCGCGAAATACTCACGGAAACAAAACTATGAAAATGGTTGGCGCGATACACTCGCTCGGTAAATGCCTTGATCTGTTCATATCTCCCCGCTACCGAAACGGAAACATCGGTCGATCGAACGCGAGCTTTCGGAGAAGATGCCACGAAGACATTTTTTGGTGCCGTAGATGCATCGGAACGAATAAGACTCCCCGGAGAAACCGATTCGAGCTCCTTCTGGTCGACCTTCGCCTGTTCTGCCGCAATGATCGACTGCGTTACCTCACTTGAGAGACGGTCGAGCTTCGCCGATAAAAGAAGAAGCCCTGACTCGCCGGCGAGAAAATTTATTTCGTCAAAAATACGATCATCGCTCCCCGTTTCCGGAAGGTACGTCTTCACAAACTGTTCATTCCCGACATTTTCATTGAGACTTCGATCAAGCGCGGAAATATTCGATACCACCCTCCGCGTCTCATTCAACTGATTCTCTAGTTCAAGTTTCTGATTTCGGAGCGAAAAAACAGAAGAAACTTCCGGTTTAATCCAAAGCACTGAAAGAGCGAGGGCAACGACAATTGAAAGTGGAAACAAAAGAATTTTGACTTTCATACGATTTTTGTTCTAAAGGAACTAAAGAGAGAGAATAAAAGTTGTTTCGACTTTTCCGCTTTCTCCGAGCATTGCCTCTCCGTCGACCACTACGGAAGAGAAACCACCTCCCTCGCCTTTCAGAGTAATGATATTCTGAGCGATAGCGCGGAACGAATCGGCGGCGACACCAACCTTAACCGTTTCTGATTCAACGTTGTACACGTATGAGGTTAAGTTGACTTCCGGAATAAGCGATCGTTCGATTCTAGAAAGAGGGTCATTCGGCACAAAAGCGGTCTCTTTGAGATTTCCCCCGATAACTGTTAATCGATCGGCAAAGTCGGCAACGCGGTCGGCTTTTTCACCAGCAATTAAATTCCGCTCCGCTTCATTGTCCGCCATAAGGGAAGTAACTGTTTTCTGAAGCGCTTCTTTATAGAAAAGCACGCCGAAATAGGCGCCGAAAGAAATAACCAATAGAGCGAAAGAAAAGAAAACCGATCCACTAAAAAAGGACGGCTTTGGAAGACTCGCCCCCTCCCCTCCCGACATAAGATTTATTTGAGACATAAAACAAAGTTGTATATTACTGATTTATTTTTATTTCGCTGCAAACAGTATACCACAAAAAAGAACCGACAAAAATCCGCGCTATTTTTTGAGATACCGATCGATACCTCCCAGAGCGAGTCCGACCGCGATTGAGAAAGAAGATCCGAGCTTATTGATGGCAGGACGAAGCATTTCATCATGTAGAATTCTCCCCCACGGATCCGCGATGGAAACCGGAACGTGAAACAAGTTCGTGAGGTATGCCGAAAGTCCCTGCATTTTCGCTGTTCCTCCGGAGAGGATAATTTCCGAAACGGCACTCGATGCTTCTTTGGCGGAATACATTTGGAGGATACGTGTCATTTCGGTCGTTATGAGATCAAGCGATGAAAAGACGAGTGCCGACTCGGGCTTGTTGAGAAAATCTTTGGTTCCGCATTTCAATTCCTCGGCACGCTCCCAGGAAATACCCAACCCTTCAGATAGTGTCGATGTGATTTCGTTGCCGCCAGCGTTGAGACTTCGATTGAGTCGAACTTCGCCGTCCCGAACAAGTATCAAATTCGTCGCGCGAGAGCCAATATCGACGATTAAAACGATTCCATCGCGCTCACTCGCAACCGCCCGCACCAACGGGAACACTTCAAGCTCGAGAAGATCGATCGGCAACGCTATGTGAGCAACATATTGCTCGTACTTTTTGATTTCTTTCTTGAGTGCCGCAACAAGCAGCACTTCCATGGTTTTCTTTTGAAGAACATCCCCCCCTTTTTTTGTTGGCGCAACCACTTCCCAACTAAACGCCACATCCTCAAGAGAAGATGGGATATATTTGTGCGCTTCAAACTGAATGGCCTGCTCAAGCTCCTTCTCCTCCATATACGGGAACTCGATCAGCGTAATAAGGCCGCTGTATCCCGGAAGCGCCAAGTTCACTGTTTTAGCAACTGGCTTCAAGCTTTTGAGCAGCGCTTTCAAGTGGTCACGAATGGCGTTCTCGGGAGACTGGGCTGGGAAAACCGCGTTCTTTCCCTCGGTAAAACTCATCTCGATAAAGCCGTAATTTACAAGTTCCGGTTGCCCTTTATGGAGCGTCAACTCGACCGCCTTAATGTACGAAGTTCCAAAGTCAACACCCAAAAAATACGGTTTGCCGATACCAAACATAGTACTCGCTTTTATATGAGGAGACTCTTCAACGGAGAGTATATCACAAAAAAGAAAAGCAAGGAAAAACATTTGTAAAATTGACAGAAACCTCGAGAAAAAATAGAATGGGGCGACATGATATTTCCTATGATTGAACCGGATTTTTTCAAAAAATTGAGCCGAAACGCGAGAAATATCCTCCGCGCCTCTTTTGATGTGGCGCAGAAAAGCGGATCAAACACCGTTGACCCGCGCCACCTTCTTACTGCCATTCTCCTCGAAAAGAATGCTCTCGGCGCCATAATACTCGAACAACTCGGCATCCGAATCGAAGATATCGTTTCGCTAAAAACGCCCAACCGCCCGATTCTTCAGCGCCACAACTCCGCGCGAGAAATCCCCTTCTCGGAAAAAACCCGCGATATCATAGCCGGCGCGTTCCTGCTCGCTCACCGCTTCTCATACCCCTATGTCGGAAGCGAGCATCTCGTCCACGCCCTCATCGAAGCCGGCGACAATGACATCTTCTCCCTATTCCACGTTCAGAAAATATCCGGATCGCGAGAGAGAGCATCCTCATCGCCGCTTTCCGGAACCCCATTTCACCTTCCCAATTTCCCGGATCTCGCCCACATACTGGAATTTCCCGAAAACGGATTTTTTCGAGGTAAGACCGGCAAGACTTCCTCCACCCCCACGCTCGACGAATACGGTATTCGATTGGGAAAACAATCTTCTCCCAAAAGTTTCCTTGCTCGCTCGAAAGAAATAGAGAGCGTCTTCCGCACGCTTGGGCGAAAAACCAAGAGCAATCCCCTCCTTCTCGGCGAGCCCGGCGTTGGAAAAACAACCATTGTCGAGGCGGTGGCCGAACGATGCCTCAAGGGTGAAGCCGGTTACGCTTTCCATGGAACGGAGATTGTTCTCCTTGATCTTTCCGCGCTCGTCGCGGGTACGAGTTTTCGAGGCGAATTCGAAGCGCGCCTCAAAGAAATCGTCCGGGAGGTACGAGAACATCCGCATATCATCCTCTTTCTCGATGAGATCCATACTTTGGTCGGCGCCGGCAACGCAAGCGGCGCGCTTGACGCCGCGAACATTTTGAAACCGGCGCTTTCTCGAGGAGATATCCGCTGTATCGGCGCCACTACATTTGCCGAATACAAGCGTCATATCGAAAAGGATCCAGCACTCGAGAGGCGCTTTCAGCCAATTCGAATCACCGAACCAACCACGGAAGCCGCCCTTCAAATACTGGAAGAAAGTCACAAGGAATACGAAGCGCATCACGGGATCACAATCAATCAAGAGGCGCTTCGGGCCGCTGTTACCATGAGTGTCCGACATATCCCCGCTCGATTCCTCCCCGACAAAGCCTTTGATCTCCTCGATGAAGCGGCATCGCTCCTCAAACGACGCGCGGGGAAAAAAGATATTTCTCGCAAGCGGAGATCTCTCTCGCTCGCCTATGAAGAAATTTCCACTCTCAAAAATCGGCTCGTTACGGAGCAAAAATTCAAAGAAGCGGAAGCGGCGCACCGAGAAGAAACCCTCATCAAGAAAAAACTTCACGCGCTCATCAAAAGGGAGAGCAAGCGAGAAAAAGTCGAGCGCCCGATACTGAGCGCGGAAGGGATCGCCGAAGCGCTCTCCCTTATGACGGAAACTCCAATCGAAAAGATACTCGGTAAAAAAAGCGATACTCTCACGACCCTCTTCACCCATCTCTCCCACACGATTCTCGGTCAAGACGAGGCGATTACCGCCCTAACTCGCGGCATTATTCGCTCACAACTCGGCATGGAAGGAGGCCATTCGAGACCGACTCGGTCGATCCTCTTCTTGGGACCATCCGGTGTCGGCAAAACATTCACGGCAAAATCACTCGCCGAATTTCTCTTCGGATCGCGCGACTCGTTCCTCCGATTCGATATGAGCGAATTCCGAGAACGCCATCATATGGCGCAAATGATCGGTTCGCCCGCCGGGTATGTCGGGTACGGCGAAGGAGGAAAACTCACGGAACATATCCGTCACCACCCCGCTTCCGTCATTCTCTTCGATGAAATCGAAAAAGCGCATCCGGATGTTCTCAACCTCCTCCTCCAAATTCTCGAGGAAGGTATCCTCACCGACGCCGAAGGAAGAAAAGCCCGCTTCCACGAAAGCGTCATCATACTCACTTCGAATATCGGCACGGAATCATTCCAAAAGAAAACCCGTTTCGGCTTCGGCGGAAACACTGTACCAACATTTGAATCTCTTCGAGAAGAGGCGCTTCGAGAGCTCGAGCAATCGATCCGTCCGGAACTTCTCGCTCGCCTCGATCAAACAATTGTTTTCCGTCCGCTTGAAAAAGAAGCGCTTACGACAATCGCGCGCCGCGAACTCGAGCGCCTCGCCGCCACGCTCAAGAAGCAAGCAATTCTCCTGCGTTACTCGCCGGAACTCGCCCCCTTTCTCGGAGAGAAAAGCTTTGCGGAATCAAGTGGCGCCCGCGCCGTTCGAAGAGTGATGGCCGCCCACATCGAAGAACCGATTGCGGAAACGCTTCTCACGGGAAATTCGACCCACAAAAAAATCTCCCTCTCACTTGCTCCTTCAAAGGAAGCGGTGACCCTAACGGTAAAAGCGTAACGGCGTATGCTTTTACATTTTGCAAAACGAATCTTCTCGTCGTTTGGAGAGGCGGTTTTTCCTCACATATGCGGCATATGCCGCGCAAAAAACTCGCCGCTCTGCCCTTCGTGCTTTCAAACATTGTCTGATACGCGGCGACATTCGCAGGTCTGCGGATACTGCGGCGTACGAGAGACGCCCCTCGGCGCCCTCTGTTTTTCTTGCGCGGGAACGGTCGCGCATGACGGAATTTTTGCCGCCCTCCGATACGACGACCCGCGAGTCGCTCGCGTCATTCACCTCTTCAAGTACCGCTTCATCCGCGATCTCGGCGCACCCCTCGGCGCGCTCCTCGGGAAGGCTATCCTTCAATCCGAACTCTCCCTCCCCGACGCCCTTCTTCCCGTTCCACTTCACCCGAGACGGGAACGATGGCGCGGGTGGAATCAATCCGACATCCTCGCGGAAGCGCTCCAAAAAAGCCTTCCGGAAGATATCGCGCCACCCCTCGTGCGAGATGTTCTCGTTCGAACGCGTTTCACCGCCCCGCAAATGTCCCTCCGCGACAAGGAACTTCGAAAAGGAAATATGGAAAACGCGTTTCAAGTATCAACAAAAAGTACCGGTAAAGATACATCCTTCGACATTATCGGGAAAAGGCTCTGGCTCGTTGACGATGTCGCCGCCTCCGGCGCCACCATCGCCGCCTGCGCAAAAATTTTGAAGGAACGAGGCGCTCGAGAAGTCTCAGGCGTCGTCGTCGCGCGATAAAAAAAGTCGATGGTAGGATAACCCCATCGACCTAACACGCCCCTCCAACATTCCGGCGACTGAAGGGAAAAAATATATTTTTCGGGTCAACCAATATCCCGAACCTACAGTCCCTCGTAGAGGGGTGACCGGGTTCACAGGGGACCACCGAAACAAGAATATCACTCCCCGATTCCGAGAGGCTATAAGCGACACTCGCCGCAGTCGGCGAAAGATTTGCCCTCTTCATCTTCTTGGTGAGCGTCTTGTAAAAAGATTTTGGCGTCCACAGTCCGCAAAGAGGCCATCCGAATATACTTGGCACTTGTCTTGTTTTCTTGAAAGAAAAAGCAAGCTGAATATACCGATTTTCCAATACTACCGTCCGCACTGAAACTGACAAGACGAGAGATACCGGTCCTCGATCGAAGAAAGCGACAATCTTCATGCTTCACCCCCTTTATTAATACGCACGTATGAGAAAAACGGTAAAGAACTATTCAATAGAGTGCCCGAAAGAAAAGAAACTGGCAAATTTTTTCGCCGCAAAAATTGGAGATTCTCCCAAAAAACCGTATACTGTCTCCTGTGTATATGTATGAAAAACAAGTATGGAAACAAAAAACAAAAATCATTTTCACCTCAAAAAAATAGGCAGAGTAGACGGCATAACGGCCTGGCTGGTAGATGGCGGTCTCGTTCGGAAGGAACTCAATGAAAACTTCGTGCAAAGCGGCGCGCACAACCGGTTCGCGTTTGTTCCGGCAGATGAATTCTGGATCGACGCGGATACCGACTTTCGCGAGCACCGCTTCTTCCTGGATCGCTTCTTCGCGGAACAAACGCTTCTCAAGGCCGGAACGCCGCCCGAAAAAACCGAGGAAATCGCCGCCGCGCTCGAACAGCACAGTCGTGAAGAAGCGCTTTCGGGAGAAATACTCAAACTCAAAGACAAACAGAAGGCGCTTGTTGAAAAAATTCACAAAAAACAATTCACGCCCTACAGCTCGGAACACCTCAAAATCTGGATCGTCGACGGCAAACTCGTCCGCGACCTCGTCTTCCTCGAATACGATGCCGGTGGTCACGATCGCGTCTACCCGTGGATTCCGAAAGATGAAATCTGGATCGAAGAAGCGCTCCCCGAAAAAGAACGGCTCTTCATCCTTCTCCACGAACTCCACGAGCGTTTCCTGATGGGTCTCGGAAAGAAATACCCCGAAGCCCACCACGGCGCAACCATCATCGAAGACCGCTTCCGCGACCATCCAACGGAACTCGACGCCCGCATCCGCGAAGAACTCGACAAAAACATCAAAAAACCGGAATAATCCGGTTTTTTGATATATAGTGTGTAGCCTCAAGGGGAATCGAACCCCTCTTTTCAGGATGAGAACCTGATGTCCTAACCGATAGACGATGAGGCCAAAAACCAATCGCCGGTAGCTTATTGCCGGCAACCGTTTGGCAGGAGCGGAAGGAATCGAACCTTCACCGCTGGTTTTGGAGACCAGCATTCTACCACTAAACTACGCTCCCAAAAAAGGCGTGGGATTCCGCCTTACTCTCTATACTACTTGGACTCCGTCTGCAGAGTATGCTTTCGGCACACCTTGCAATACTTCTTGAGCGAGAGTTTCTCCTTCACCTTTTTCTTATTGCGCTTTGTGTTGCCAGCGATCTTCTTGCACTCACTGCACCGCAATTTCACCAACATTTCCTTGATGACACCCATAGTACTTATCCTTAAAAAATTTTCAAATCCCGAGAGCCGTTGACCGGAATCGGACCGGTGACCTTCTCCTTCACTTCTACCTCTTCTTCTTGAGAAGAAACATTATACAAGAGGGTTAGACTGTATCTTAGGCATGCCGCAAAAAACGGTGTAGCCTCCTTTGTCAGTCGTTCGGGCCCGGCGTAGAAGCGCCGTGCCACGGTCTTGGCTCTGTCGAGCTATTAACCGTTATTCAGGTAACAAATACTGGTTTTCCAGCATTCGGGCAGGAGTCTTTTTGTGACCCACCATGGAGATGCTCTACCAACTGAGCTACAACGGCTTATTCTTTCCATTTAAACTATTCATCCCTTCAAACTTCAACAAATTCACCAAATAATCTCTTAATTTCCTATTGTGATAATAAACAATAATCACTCCATGCTTTGTTTTTTTCCGATACGTTCCTATTGAACGGTAAGGCGTAATAGTAGTTTTATAGAACTGGAGTTTTTCGACCTTTAGTCGATTTGTCCAAAACTCCAATTCTTCTTCCTCTGACATATCAGAGAATATCTGCAAACTGAAATGCAAGTCGCTTCGCTTCACCGTGAATGTCTCTTCCAAAAATCGAATAAAAACTTCTACAAGATCAGGATCGGTATTACCCAATCGAACGGAGCTTTTATTCGCTTTTGTTCCTTCCCCCCAATACAAGCCTATACCCATTCCAAACAAAATCGCTCCTTTTATTGTTCTTGGATCCTGAAAACGAAAAGGATCGCCATCAGGATTGTTCTTCAAATATACCGCCTCAGAAATAGATCGCCTCTGAATTCCATGTTTTTGCAACCAATAACACACTTTGTTCAGAGAGCAATGAAGCCTTTCGGAAATCTCTTTCATAGACATTCCCTCTGAGAGATAAAGGGATTCGAGTTTTTCCTTTTTTATCATTTTTCCATGATAACAAAATCAGTAAACCCTGTCCATTCCAGAGTGGCAAACAACCAATATTCATTTCCATTTTCATCTCTCTGTGGGCAGGGAGGGATTCGAACCCCCGTAGACCGAAGTCGCCTGATTTACAGTCAGGTGCGATTGACCACTCCGCCACCTACCCTTTTTCACTTTCGGAGCCACCCGTCGGAATCGAACCGACGACCCACAGTTTACAAAACTGTTGCTCTACCGACTGAGCTAGGGTGGCGTATTAACGAGAAAAAAGCTCACCGGAAGCTCCCACGCACTCTATCACGGCATTCGTTCTTTTTCAAGCAGGCGTTCGAGCCTTCGGATCTTTATCTTGACCAAGCGATATGCCGGACTCAATTTCAAGACCTGCCGATAACACTCCTTCGCATCCACCATATTCTCCTGCTCGAGATAGTAGTCACCAAGACGTTCATATGCCTCGATATCGCGAGGATTTATCGAGATACGCTCCACGAGAATATCTTCGAGTTGCTCCTTTTTCCGAGGAGGAGCCGGTTCCGACTTGACCGCCGGGAAAACCGGAGGAGTCTTTTCGGGACGGAAACGCCGGACAACACCGCCGAACTTCCGACTGATATCGGCCGCGCGCCTTCGAATATTTTCCTCCGTCCATATTTCCGAACTCGGCTGGAGCGGTTCGGAAACCAACGGGTGCTCATCGTGCTCCTCCGGCACATCGAAACCTCGATCTGGCTGGGAAACTTCTTCGCGAGGAGACTTGACCGCATCTCTCTTTCCAAACCATTGTCGCAATTGAGACACTCGTTCATGATCTAGTGTCGGAGGTGACAATGGAGATGCGGTGGAAGTGTTTTCGGACGACTCGGATCCCAATTCTTCTTGTTTTCGTTTTAGATTCTCAGATTCAGATATCGAATCGTCAGGGATGGAAGAATCCGATCGTCGAGATAATCGAATTTTCTTTCTCTCGGCGATACGATCGGCCGCTTTGAGTCGCGCCGAACGCGCGCGCGTCGCGAGCGTGTTCAGTTGATTATGAACCTTGAGGGAAAAGGTTTTGGAAAAACGAGCAAACCACTCGATTCTCCCCAAGAAAAACCGTTTCAAGCGATCTCCGACAGAAAGAAAAGAAACGGGCGACTCCCCCGATCGCTCAATGGCCATTCGCTCCACCTCCGGAAGTTTCCGAATAAAAAGATACGCCAAGAGAGCCGCGGCGACAACAATCAAAATCGGAGGAAGGATGAGGGGAAGCATAGAGACGACGGTTCGATACCAGCCAACACGTCAATCATAGCAGAAAAAAGCGCCTCGAGGCAGGGGCTACACTTCAATCGGGCAGCGGAAAGAAAACCTACAGATCAAACCGAACAAATCCACCAACCCGAATATTCTCCCCCATTTTCGCTACGGCTTCGGTTAAAAGCTCACCGACCGTCTTCGACGAATCCTTGACGAAAGGTTGCGCCAACAACGATATCTCTTCTCGAAACTTCTTCTCTTTTCCCAAAAGGATTGTCCTCCGAATCGCTTCCGGTTTCTTCTCCGCGAGAAGTTGTTCCTGCCATATGGCGCGCTCCCGTTCCACCACCTCGAGTGAAACATCCTCTGGCGCGACAACGCTCGGATTCATCGCTGCGATATGCATGGCGATGTCCCTTCCAAGCGCGAGAAACGACTCGTTTCTCGCCACAAAATCCGTTTCACACAGAAGCTTCACGAGAACGCCGATACGGGCATTCGAATGAACATAGGACGCGATGATACCTTCTTTCGCTTCCCGTTCGGATTTTTTGAGCGCTTTCGCCTGTCCGCGTTTCTTCAGAACATCGAGCGCTTTCGTCTCATCGCCATTCACTTCCTCGAGCGCTTTTTTTACATCGACAACGCCGGCCCCCGTTATCTCCCGGAGCCGCCGCACCATTTCAAGAGAAATCGTACTCATAGAACACGGTTATTTTTTAATTTTAAAAAACGGCACTCTCGCGTCAGCTCTTTACTTCCGCTTTCACCGGTTCGGGCGATTCCGACCTGACCGATTCAAGCGCCTTTCCGAGTGCCCCAAAAAGCAGGCGGAGCGAGGAAATAGCATCGTCATTTCCCGGAATGGGATAATCGATCGAGGAAGGGTCAGTATTGCTATCCACCACGCCGACAAGCGGTACGCCGGCTCGTTTCGCCTCGCGGATAACGATAGCGCTCTCTTTGGCATCGGCAAGAAGCACCGCGCCGGGAAGATCATTCATATGCTTAATACCGCCCATACGCTTCTCAAGTTTTTCAAGCTCTTCGGCGATTTTCATACGTTCAAACTTGGTATACCCTTTGAAGTCCCCGCGGGCGAGTTTCTCCCCCGTCTCGCGCAAATATTTCGTTCGACCGCGAATCACGGAGAAGTTGGTAAACGTTCCACCAATCCAGCGATCCACCACAAAGAAAAGCCCAAGTCGCTTCGCGAATGACCGCACGAGATCATGTGTCTGCTTTTTGGTGCCGACACAGAGAATCGGCTTCCCACTCCTCTTCACCGACACGAGAAAGTTCGCAGCCGATTCAAGCGCCGCAAGTGTCTTTTTGAGGTCGAGGATACTCAGATTGTTTCTCGTCGTATAGACAAAAGGTTCCATCTTCGGGTGCCGACGCGACTTCATATGCCCGAAATGAACTCCCGACTTGAGGAGCGACTCGAGCGTCGCTTCCGCCGAAGCAAAATCAAAACCTGAGAAATAATCCACCGAGAGGATACCGGTTGCATCCTCCGCTTTGCGTACCCCGTCATTCTGTTGCGCCGCCTCCGCACCAACCTTAATATCAGTCATACAAAAATACGTACTAATGATTATCCTTCCTTCTTCTGTCGTTCTCCGCTCAGTTTTGGTAAAACGAGAGCAAAAACCCCAAAAGCTCAAAGCCGAGCCAGGAAAGGGTCGGGAAACGACATGAATATTCCAGCTCCCCTCACGTTCTTCACCACAAGAAGAGCAGGTCACAGGGATTCTAGCGGATACCGCGCCCCTTGTCAATTTGAAAACGCTATGATACACTCGCCAAGAACTCGAATTCTTAAGAAGAACCCCATAATTCTATGAAAACCGGCATCCACCCTTCCTACGTAAAAGAGGCGACCATCACCTGCGGTTGCGGCGCCATCATCCAAACCGGCTCGACCCGAGGCGAGATGAACATTGACGTCTGCGCCAATTGCCATCCCTTCTATACCGGCAAAAAGAAGCGTATCGACTCAACCGGTCGCGTCGACCGTTTCGAAAAAATTTCCAAAAAATCCGAGACGCTTCGTCCCGCGACGCGCTCAAAGCGCGAAAAACTCGCCGAAAAGTCCAAGCGAAAAGCCGAAAAAGCGGCAACGCCATCACGATCGGAGAAGAAGTAGCGTACCACGATCTTCCGAAAAACGATGCCCTTTTTCAAGCATCGTTTTTTGTTTCCCGATTTTTCACGCTCACTGCTGGATACTGTATACTAAATACGAACCCTCCCTCTATGCGCGAACTTATTGCCGCCATTCACGAAGAATTCCATACTCTGGAACGGAAACTCTCCGATCCGGAGACGGCTACCAATGTCGAAATGCTCACCGAGCTTGGGAAGCGACGCGCGGAACTCTTGGAAATTCTCGCCTCGGCGAAAGCGCTCGAACACACCGAGCGCGCGATGCGGGAAAATGCCGACATCATCAATACCGAGACCGACCCCGAGCTTCAAGCGCTTGCCATGGAAGAGAATGCCCGGCTTGCCACCCAAAAACCCGAACAAGAGGCGGCGCTCAAGCGACTCCTCCTTCCGAAAGATCCGCGAGATAGTCGTGACGCGATCGTGGAAATTCGCGCGGGCGCCGGCGGCGAGGAATCCGCGCTCTTCGCGGGCAGTCTCTTTCGAATGTATGCTCGTTTCGCCGAGCGAGTCGGTTGGAAAACATCGCTCCTCCATACCAATGAAACGGGACTTGGCGGCTTCAAAGAAATCGTGTTCGAGGTGACGCGAGGAAACGGTCCGGACGTCTACCGAACGCTCAAGTACGAGTCCGGCGTCCACCGCGTCCAGCGCATTCCCGAAACCGAGAAATCCGGCCGCATCCACACCTCGACCGCAACCGTCGCCGTTCTCCCCGAAGCCGAAGAGTCGGATATTTCCATAAGCCCCAATGATCTCCGCATCGACACCTACTGCTCTTCGGGTCCGGGCGGACAATCCGTCAACACGACCAAAAGCGCCGTGCGCATCACCTATCTTCCAACCGGCCTCATTGTCACCTGCCAAGACGAAAAATCCCAACACAAGAACAAAGACAAAGCGCTCACCGTCCTGCGCGCGCGCCTCCTCGAAGCGGAAGAAGAGAAACGCGCCAAAGAAGAGGGTGACACTCGGAGAAATCAAATCGGTACCGGGGATCGAAGTGAAAAAATCCGCACCTACAACTTCCCCCAAGATCGCATCACCGATCACCGCATCAAAGAATCATGGAGCAATATCGAAGGCATCTTGGAAGGCGACCTCGCGCGCATCCTCTCTCGCCTTGAGGCGGAAAACATCGCGCGCCTCCTCGAAAAAGCCTCTTCGCGAACAAGATAAACACGATGCATTCTCTTATGTATACCAAATTCGGTATCATGCTTTTCAGCCTGGCTATCATCACGGGACAACTCTATACCGTAGAAAACTACAGCATCCTTTCCCACACCATAAGTGAACTCGGAGCGCAAGAAACAAAAAATAACTTCATAGCCATTCTCGGCTTTATCGCTTTTGGCTCAGGAATTATCCTTGAGTGGATACGATATCCATCAAGAGCGGGCATTCCCTTTTTATTTTTCGGAATATTCATAGCACTCGCAGGACTCCTGCCACACAAGCCCATTGATCCAAATCTCTCGTACAGCGTTATCACCGACCAACTCCATTCCCTCATGGCAAGCTTAAGCGGCATAGCGCTCACTATCGGATTTTTTTGGAATGGAATTTTTGCACGTACCGCAAGAATGCAAGCACTCAACTTTTATATGGCGAGCATCTGTTTGACACTGCCACTTATAATGTTTGCTATTCCGGAATATCAAGGCATCATACAACGACTCATGTATTTTCAGGTATTTGTCTGGTTATGGTTTTTTTACCCAAAACAATAGCGCTCAGCGAACTTCGCTCTCATCCCATGAGAGTGCAAACAATAGACGCCCTTCTCTCCGAGAAAAATGCTACCACCCGCATCCATCGATTCGAAATCGAGCTCCTTCTTGCGCACGCGCTCAAAAAAGCGCGCGTTTTTATTTTGACGCACCCGGAGTTTCACATAACGAAAAAAATAAAAGATCAATTCGATCGATTTCTCGAGCGAAGAAAAAATAACGAACCCGTAGCGCTCATCATCGGACGCAAAGAGTTTTACGGACGAAATTTTTTCGTCAATCAATACACGCTCATTCCTCGACCGGAAACCGAGTTGCTCGTCGAGAAAATACTCGAACACATCACCGAATCGAAAGAAGAAAATTTTCAAAAAGAAAAAAGCAGACTCATTCTCGATATCGGAACCGGATCGGGAAATATCATTACGACACTCGCCAAAGAAATTGAAAAGAAAAAAAGTTTTTCAAAAAGTTTTTCTTTCGTCGCGACCGACATTTCAAAGGAAGCGTTGAGTACCGCGAGAAAGAACGCGAAAAATCTCGGTACGGAAAAAGCGATTCGATTCATCCGATCGGATTTGTTTGAAAACATTCCGAAAAAACTTTTTCAAGAGGCGCAAGAAAGAATCATCGCGGCAAACCTTCCCTATCTTTCGCAAAAAGCGTACGCCGCCACACCGCCCGACGTCCGAAACTACGAGCCGCAATCGACGCTCGAGAGCGGCAAAGATGGCATCGATCACTATCGAAGACTCCTCAAAGAGCTCGTCGACACCATCAATCAAACACCGACCCTCACCATCCCGACAACACTGTTCCTCGAAATCGACCCCTTGCAAAAAAATATCTTGAACACGCTCGCTTTGGAAATATTTCCAAACGCGCGCGTCGATTTCTTTCGCGACCTCGCCGGAAAGTGGCGACTCGCTCGCGTACGCATCGAATAAAAACAACAACGCCCCGAAAAAATCGGGACGTTGTCTCAATGCAAAGAGAAGTTGAAACTACTTCTTCTTTCGCTTCGCGGTCTTCTTCTTTGTCGTGGTCTTCTTTGCTTTTTTCTTCGCTGCCATGTATACCACCTCCTTCTATTTTAATTTTTCTTTTTTCGAGAAAAAACTTTCTCTACAAAAAATATACACTATATTTTTTTTCAATGCAAATTTTTTTTGAAAAAAATAATTTTCATTCGTACTATTTTCATCGTGTCAAGAAATACTCTCGAAAAAATATTTCTCAAAGAAAATTTCAAGACCGATTTTGGATCGTCACAAAAAAATACCGCCCCTTCACGAGACAAAATGTATGGTATATGCTGAAAATTGGTTATCAAAGAATCTTCATCTTGAGCATTGAAGTACTCCTATGATCACGTTCTACAATACGCTTTCGAAGAAGAAAGAATCGTTTGAACCGATGCGCAGAGGAAAGGCTCGCCTTGCTGGAGCTTCGGCGAAGCGGGCGGGGATATACACCTGCGGACCGACGGTGTATGGGAAAGTGCATATTGGAAATATCCGCGCCTACCTCACGGCGGATATGGCGCGACGCATCTTGGAACACGAGGGGTTCGAAGTGCGCCACATCAAAAACATCACCGATGTCGGGCACCTGACCGAAGACGATGTCGCGCAAGGCGACTCCGGTGAAGACAAAATCGAAAAAAAAGCGCGCGCCGAAAAAAAGACCCCCGAAGAAATTGCAAGATACTATGAGGCATACTTCCGAGAGACGGAACAAAAAATGAATATTCTCCCCGCGCACTTTTTTCCCCGCGCCACCCTGCACGTGCCGCAAATGATCGCACTCATCGAAACATTGATCAAAAAAAACCACGCCTACGAAAAAAACGGCAACGTTTTCCTCGATGTCACCTCGTTCAAAAATTACGGTCGACTCTCCGGAAATACACTCGACAAATTAAAAATCGGCGCGCGTCTCGAGGAGCATCCGGACAAACGCCACCCTTGGGACTTCGCTCTTTGGCTCAAAGCGCCCGCGACGCACTTGATGCGCTGGACATCCCCCTGGAGCAAAGGCTATCCCGGCTGGCACATCGAGTGTTCCGCGATGAGTATGGAATACCTCGGCGAACAATTCGATATCCATACCGGAGGCGAAGACAATATTTTCCCCCATCACGAGGCGGAAATCGCTCAATCCGAATGTGCGACCGGCCATACCCCCTTCGCGCGCTATTGGATTCACTCGCGTCACCTCTTGGTTGATGGTGAAAAAATGTCGAAGTCCAAAGGAAACTTCTACACTCTCGAAGATATCGAGATCAAAGGATTCACGGCGATGGATTTGCGCCTCACGATCCTCTCATCCCACTATCGCTCCCAAATGAACTTTACCTGGGACGGAATCGAACAAGCCCGCGCCAATCGCAAAACCCTCGAATCATTCCGCGACCGCCTCATCAACCTCCCGAAAGAGCACCATCATCCCCGCGGAGGCGGGGAACCAGGTTCCACTCAGCCAGCTATAGGTGCTAACCGAGATGATGCAGAAGCGTTTTCTGCAAAAGCAAGTCTGTATCAAAAAGAGTTCCTCGCCGCCCTTGAAGACGACCTCAATACTCCCGAAGCAATCACTATCCTTCTCGCCTTCGTTCGTGAAGGTAATAAAGCAATAGATGCCGGAATACTTGAAAATCCGGAAGAAATCAAAAAAATGTTCCTCGAATGCACCAATCTCCTCGGACTCGTCTTCAAAGAAAAAGATGCTATCCCGGAAGCAATACGACACCTCGCCTCCGCGCGACACAAAGCCCGCGAAGAAAAAAATTTCCCCGAAGCCGACCGACTCCGGGGAGAAATAGAAAGCGCGGGATATCTTGTCGAAGACACCCCGCGCGGGTTTACGCTGAAAAAATCGTAGGCCCGATCATACGACTACGCCGAAAAATACCAGCCTTGAAGACTCATTTGAGCTACATCTCGTATCTTGGACAAATCAGCATCTGCCATTCTACCGACCATTCTTTTTTCAATTCGTCTTATCATTTCCTTCAACCGATCGGAAGTGAATACATTTCGAGAAATCGCCCTACGCACCTCTTCTCCTGTCAATTCAAAACCGACGCACTTCCCGAGCAACTGTCCCTTGCTTTCAGAGCGCTTCCGTTGCAACAAAAAACGAAGGATCATCTCCGACGTATTCGCATTTTCGGCAAAGAGAATGTACACCCTTCCAACCTCTTCTTCACTCATCTGATTCAAAATGGCGTCCGCCGCATAAAATTCGAAATCCCGTTTCTTAGCGAATTCCTCTTGTTGGATTCCTAGCTCCCCTGGAGACATTGCTCCCTGATGAAACGATGCCGCTTTAAAAAGGCAATACGCGAGTTCGCGAAGAAGCTCATCAAAATCTTTCCTCGTTTCTTGATTCATAGTGGGTATCCTCTTGATTCCGATAATTTTCAGAGTTTGTCAATGAACATCCCTGTCACCATAAGAAAGGCACCTCCTCAAGAGGCGCCATACCAGTCAATCAGAAAAGAACACTCTCGTCAAGACTGACACGTCATCGGCTTTCGCGGTATACTGGAAATCTCCGCGCATTTTTCTCATTATGCCCAAACACAAAGCTACCATCGACACGCTCCGTATGCCGCCTCATTCCGAAGAGGCGGAACAGTCGGTGCTCGGCTCCCTCATGCTCGACAAGGACGCGATCACTAGAGTGGCAGATATCATAAAAATAGAAGACTTTTACCGCGACACTCACGGTATGATCTACTCTGCGATGCTTGAACTCTACGAAGCGCGCGAACCGATCGACGTCCTCTCCGTTTCCAATCGCCTCGAAGAAAGAGGCCACATAGACACGGTGGGCGGTCCCGCCGCGCTCGCCACGCTCGTCAATAGCGTCCCGAGCGCCTCCAATGTCACCCACTACGCCAAACTCGTCCAGCGAAAAGCGACGCTCCGTCGCCTCATCGGCGCCGGCGCCGATATCGCCGAGATGGGCTATGACGAGAGCGAAGATGTCGAAAGACAACTCGACGAAGCCGAGCAAAGACTCTTTAAGGTCTCGCAAAAATTCATCAAGCAAGACTTCGTCCCCATACGACCCATCCTCGAACACGCGTTTGAGCGTATCGATCAGCTCCACAAGAGCGATCACGCCTTCCGCGGCGTCCCGACCGGATTCCCCGACCTCGACGCCCTTCTTTCGGGACTCCAAAAATCCGATCTCATCATCCTCGCGGCGCGTCCCTCAATCGGCAAAACAACGTTCGCGCTCGACATCGCACGCCAGGTGGGCGTCTATTCCAAAATCCCGGTTGGCATCTTCTCTCTCGAAATGGGATCCGACCAGTTGGTTGATCGTATGATCGCCTCACACTCCAATGTCGACCTCTGGCGACTGCGCACGGGCAAGCTCCAAGACAACGATTTCCGCCATATCGGCGAAGCGATCGGAATTTTGAGCGAAACACCCATCTTTATCGACGATACCGGATCGGTCAATATTATGGAGATGCGCACTATGGCGCGCCGCCTCCAGGCGGAACACAAACTCGGCCTCATCATCATCGACTACCTCCAGCTTATGGAAGGGCGCTCGAGCCGCGGAAGCGACAATCGCGTCCAAGAAATCTCCGAAATCTCCCGCGGACTGAAACAGCTCGCTCGAGAACTCAATATCCCCGTCCTTGCGCTCTCCCAGCTCTCACGCGCCGTCGAATCGCGCCCAGACCAAGTGCCCAAACTCTCGGACCTACGCGAATCCGGCTCAATCGAGCAGGACGCCGACGTCGTGATGTTCCTCTACCGCGAAGACCGCGCCAAGCCCGACACCCCCAACAAGAACATCGTGGACGTCATCGTCGCCAAACATCGAAACGGTCCCGTCGGTCGCGTCCAACTCTACTTCCACGAAAACGCCGCCACCTTCAAATCCCTCGAACGCTTCCACGCGGACAAATAAAAACGAATTTCATTTTGAATTTTTCATTTTGAATTTTGAATTTCTACTGTGTACCCCAAACCCTTCAAAAAACTCATTGAGCATTTCTCGTCGCTCCCGTCGGTGGGACCAAAAATGGCAGAGCGCCTCACGCTTCACCTCTTCAAACAGTCAAAGGAAGAATTGTACGACTTCGCTGAGAGTCTCCGCGCGATCACCGGACTCCATCTATGTTCACACTGTTTCCATATCGCCGAAAACGATCTCTGCGGCATTTGTAGCGATCCTCATCGCGACTCCGCGACGCTTTGCATCGTCGAAGAACCGATGGACGTGATCGCCATCGAGCGAACCGGTCGCTACCGCGGGCGCTACCATGTCTTGGGCGGCACATTGGAAGTTTCCCCCAAGAAACACTCCGAACACTCGCTCCACATTTCCGAGCTTCTCGCGCGAATCGAAAATGAAACGATAACCGAAATCATCCTTGCGACCAACCCGACGACCGAAGGCGATCTCACCGCTCTCTACCTCGCGAGAAAACTCGAGAAACTCGGTATCACCATCACCCGCCTCGGTCGCGGCCTCTCAACCGGCGGCGACATCGAATACGCCGACGAACTCACCCTCTCCTCCGCCCTCACTCATCGCCGCACGCTCTAAAAATAAACGGTCTATTAAAAAACAAAAAATCTCCCCGCATCACACGGGGAGATTTTTTTGGTAAACTCTCGAAAGTACTCATCAACACTAATTGCACGAAGCGGCACTTCCACTCGAAGCATCGGTGCCGGTACCAAAACCGGGAGCGGGCGCGGCGGAGGCGAGTTTGGTCGAACACGCTTCCGGAGGTGTGGTGAATCCCGAGCAAATTGCCTTCAATACGCTCGCGGGATCGCGATTCGCCGAAAGCGTCGTCCCATTCACCACCAGAGTGGGCGACCCCTGAACACCATACTTTTCATTGAGCGCCTTATCGATACCGAAAGGAGAACTTCCTTCGTTCTGCTCATCATATTTTTCGGTCAACTGAAACTCCTTGTCGGTTGCCGCGACGCAAGCGGCAATTTTCGCCTCATTCACTTTCGCCGCCTTCCCGCACCCCGGAGCATCGCCTTTTTCAGAGGCGGTAAAGCATGAGAGGTACGGCGCGTACTTCGTCGGTTCTTCCTTGTTGATACAATACTGGCGAATATTTTCATTGAATTCCTTCTTGCCGTGCATCGTATAGCCGACCCAGCGCATAGCAAAGTCAATGCTTGACCCAAGCGCCTCGATAACCGGCAGTATCCCTTTCTGCATCTGGAGACCATAGGGACAGTAGCTCATCACAAAAAGATCTACGACAGGAACATCCTTCTTCACCTCGGCCTCTACAACCGGCGGAGGCGTATTGGCGGCCGCCTTTGCCTGCTCATCCATATTGACCGCCTGCGGAAAAAACGTCTGACCGTCTACCGTCGCGTAGGTCACAAACTCCTGCCCATCCACCGAAAACGTCGCTCGATACAAACCGTTTTCCCGAACGAAATCCGAAAGTTTTACTTCGGTTCCGGGTCGTACCATATTCGTTTTCACAAACTCCGTTACTTTCTCCTTCACGGTTGTCGCGCTTTTCTTTGACATATCCTGCCACGAAAAATACGCGTACCCCCCAATCATCGCGAGCACCACCAAGGCGATCGCCATGATATCGCGCGCGACACTTTTTTTCCGACGCCTCTTTTTTTCGGGAGCCATTTCGGAAGATGAAGATTCTATTCTCTCCTCCAATTTTTCTTCGCTGCTTATCGGCAATGTTTCCGTTTTATTTTCCATACTCACTATTTAAAATAGTTATCCGTCAACGCCAACGCGTTTGTGGAGTATAGACGATTTTCACAAACTTGCCAACTATTTGCTTGATGAAAAAAAATAGTATAGAATTACTCCATAGAAACGGAAACGTTTTCAAAAATACAAAAGAAAAACAAAAAAGCGATTTTTCTTTCGGTTTGCTTGAGGAAAACCAAAGAAGAACGCGCACATTCATGACACACGATACCAATACTCAACCCGAAGTTGACGCGACAAGCGAAGATCGCAATCAAAAGATTCAGTCGCTCCGTGAAATGATCGCCAATGCCGAGCGCACCATGCAGAGCGCCAAGGCGATGCTCCTCCAACTCGAAGGCAAGAAGCGCGTCGGCCGACCGCGAAAAGTGGAAGAAATAGAGGATGGCACCGTCGTCCAGGGAACATTTGACGGGCAGGTGATGCAGGGATCCGACGGCAAACAATATCCCGTCCCCGCCAACTACGCCTCCAAATCCAAGCTCGTCGAAGGCGATGTGTTGAAGCTCACCATCACACCCGATGGGTCGTTTATCTATAAGCAAATCGGTCCCGCGGAACGCCGTCACGCGATTGGTGTCGTCGTGCAGGATGAACGAGGCAATTATATGGTCGTCGCGGACGGTCGCCCCTATCGCGTCCTCCTCGCCTCCATCACCTACTTCAAAGCCGAGCCGGGCGATGAGGTTGCCATCGTCGCTCCCCGAGAAGATGGCGCCACCTGGGCATCCATAGAAAATGTCCTCCAGAAAGGCGTCCCGTATGATGAAAAGAGAAGCGAATCGGTCATTCCCCAAAAGTCTTCACTCCCTGCCTCGCCGTCACCGAAAGAACCGAAAGACGATATCTTGAGCGAATGGGAAAAAGATTTCGCGGAACTCAAACAAGGAGGAAACACGCCCCAAGAAGAACAATCCGACGAATAAAAAAATATCCACTATGACCGAACAAGTTACTCCGGAGCAAATCCAAAGACCGGCGCATACCCTTGAAGCGCGGGACCTTTTTTTTGCCGCCATAAACGGCCTCTTTATCGGAATACTCGCCCCGTTCATTTTCCACAATATCAGCGCCGTCCTTCCGGTTTCACGAACGATTTTTGCTATCGCACTCACCCTCCTCTGCGTTCTCGGCATCACAGTCGGATACGGTCTCTCTCGATTTTCTCCCAAACTCGGTTTCTTTTTTCAACTCGCAAAGTTTGGGCTCATCGGTGTCACAAACTTCGTTGTCGATCTCGGCATCTTCAGTCTCTTCATCTGGGCGACCGGCATCGTCGAGGGGAGTTCGATTATCCTCTTCAATGTCATCTCCGTTTCCGTTGCTATCATCAATAGCTATATCTGGAACAAGTTCTGGTCATTCGAAGAAAAGAGTCTCGACGAAACCGTTTTGCGAAAACAATTCTTTCAATTTATCGCCGTTTCCATCGCCGGACTCATACTGAACACCATCGTCACCTACACACTCAATGAAATGGGAAATGGCTTCGGTATCGAAAAGACGACCTGGGCCATCATCTCGAAAGCATCCGCCTCCGTTGTCGTCCTCGTCTGGAACTTTCTCGGCTACAAATTTTTCGTATTCAAGCGATAGCCGAAGCGAAAAATACGTGATAGAATGGCTCGGCATACCCTTCGCTATGCCGGGTTTTTGTTTCTCCATTCCTCATACCAATATTCTGAAAGCTTCTACCATGCACGCCGAGACTGCAAAAAATAATTTTTCGAAACTTCGCTCCGAGCCCAACGAGGAGTGTGTAAGAAAAATTATTTTTTGCAGTCGAGGCAACTCACAAGGTAGCAGAGATTAAAGTAAGCTGGTATTTTACATTTTCATTTTTCTTTTTGCATTTTTCATTTTGAATTTCCCTATGCCGACTCTCTACCGAAAATACCGACCGAAGCGCTGGAGCGATGTCGCGGGACAAGCGCATATTGTCACGACACTCACCAATGCCCTCAAAAATAACCTTTTGGCGCAGGCCTACCTCTTCACGGGTCCTCGCGGCACCGGGAAAACGACCGTCGCGCGACTTCTCGCAACGTCGATAAATTGCGCCGATCGAGAAAAAAGCCAAGAGCCCTGCGGCATATGCGCCCATTGCCGAGCCTTCGAAGAAAATCGCGCGCTCGACGTGATCGAGATAGACGGCGCGTCCAACAACAGCGTCGATGATATTCGCGAGCTCCGCGAAACCGTGAAACTCCCCCCCACCCTGGGCGCCAAAAAAATCTACATCATCGACGAAGTGCATATGCTCTCTCCGGGCGCGTGGAACGCTCTCCTCAAAACCCTCGAAGAACCGCCCGCGCACATCGTTTTCATCCTCGCCACCACCGAACTCCACAAAATTCCGGAAACCATTTTGTCCCGTTGCCAACGCTTCGATTTCACTCGTTTTACAACCGAAACCATCATCGCCAAACTCTCTCGCATCGCGAAAGAAGAAGGAGTCACGATCGATCCCAACGCGCTCGAAATGATCGCCCTTTCCGCCGAGGGCGGGATGCGAGACGCCGAAAGCCTCTTGGCACAGGCGATCAGTCTCGAAGATTCACACATTACCGGAGAGGAAGCCTCAGCGATACTCGGCATCAGCGAGCGAAAAACCGTTTTCGATTTTGTTTCCGCACTCGGAAAAAGAGACCTCGACGCCAGCATCCTCACGCTCGAATCGCTCGCCGAAACGGGCGTTGACTTTCGCTCATTTGCGGGAGCGCTCACGCACTTCCTCCGCGAGATTCTCTTTCTCAAGCTCGGGAAAAACGCGCAAAACGCCATCGCTTCCCATATATTTCCCGAGGAGCGCGACGCGCTTGGTCGCCTCGCCGCCCTCTTCTCCTTCCCGGAGCTCGCCCGCCTGATAGAACTCGTCCATCACGCTCGCAAAGAAATTCGCTTCGCTTCCATCCAACACCTCCCCCTCGAAATCGCCGCGCTCACCTTCATCTTCCCAAAAGATGAGAGCACCGCTTCACTCGCTCCATCCGCTTCGTCGAAAGAAACGCCACTTTCGCCGACTTCCTCTCCTCACGCTTCACCCATTCCTCCAAAAACCGACACTCCGCACCCAATAGCGGCAACTAAGGAAAAACAAACGGAAACAAAACCAATCTCGAAGCCGTCGACTCATCTTCCTCCCAACACAAAACCGAACACGCAGGGCAGCGCACCCGTCACGCCATCTGAGCCGGAAATACCGAAAGAAACACGCGAGGACGTCAAGGAAAGCTCGTCACTTCCCTTCTCTCTCGTCCAAGAAAAATGGTCAGTTTTCCTTGAAGCGGTAAAGCGTCAAAACGCCTCGCTCGTGCTCTCCCTTCTCAACAGTGTCCCGAAAAAATCGGAAAGCGGAAGCATCGTGATTTCCGTCCGTCAGTCATTTCACAAAGAACGCCTCGAAAAACCCGAAAACCGCTTGACCATCGAAGACGCCCTTGCTACCATTTTCGGAGGAAAGGTTCGTCTCACAGTCGAAGTCGCCCCCGATGAACCCCTTCCCAAAGACCCCCTCCTCGACAACGCCCTCGAAATGCTGGGCGGGAAAATAGTCCAGTGAGTCCCCTATGAAACAATCACGAAAAAATGAAGCTTGGAAAGCAAGCGTATTCGCTGTTCATTGTTAATTGTTCATTGTTCATTACATTACCTTGGGGAGTAGCCAAGCGGTAAGGCAGGGGCCTTTGAAGCCCCCATGCGAAGGTTCGATCCCTTCCTCCCCAGCATTGTAGAACGTACAGAAGCCTCTGCTTCTGTTTTTGTTTTATCCGCGCCATTAACCGCCTCTCTTTTTGGTTCGAAGGCTCGCATTTCCGCCTGTATGCTTTCTGCGTCTTCGCGGAGCCACACAAACGGGTCATTGAGGTTAAAGTAAGCGATTTTTCGATCTTTGATTCCGATGTTCGAAGATAATATTTCCACAATCTCGCGTCTTGTCTCGGGATCGCCCCGATTAAAAAGATCATGCGCCGTTTTCACAAATCGCACCGCCGTTTCGATTTTCTCTCCGATTCCGACACAGAAATCTTTCATGCTTTCCAATTGTTCCTCGATACGCGCTTCTTCTTTGGAGAACTCGGAAAGTTTGGCGTCGTAGATATCTTTGGGAATCTCATCTGCGATAAACTTATCAATGAGAGAATTTTTTCGTTTCTTTGCTTCCGCGAGCAAACGAGTCAAACGCGTTTCCGTCTCTTCTTTCGATTGCTTCTTGGATGCAAGCTTTTCTTTCGACGCGTCTACGATGAGGTCAAGTATTTCTTCATCGAAATGAATCTTTTCCAGTTCTGCTCCGAGTACCTTCTCCAACGTCTCCTCGCGTGTATAGCACTGCGAGCATTTCTTCACGCCTCTCGACTTGGTACAACGATAGTAGGTGTGTCCCTTTTTCACTTCCGCCGTTACCTTGAGTCCGCATTCTCCGCAGACAAGAAATCCTCGATAGGTGAAGATTCGAGTCGTTTGCTCTCTCTTCAAATGCTTTTTGGGCATGAGCTGTTTTTCCACGGCGTCAAACAAGGCGAGTGACACAATCGGTTCGTGAATGCCTTTGTGCGTTTGTCCTTTCCACAAAAAGAGTCCCGCGTAGATCGGATTGGTGAGCATACGATAGATCGTGCTCTTGCCGACTTTGTTGCCTAAACGAGATCGGAAGCCTTCATCGTAGAGCGTATCCGCGATGCGCTCCGTCGCATAGTTCTCCGTGGCATATAGGTGAAACGCACGCCGGATAAAAGACGCTGGTTCCGGATCAATGACCATCATCTTTGATTTGGGATCTGTGACATAGCCGATCGGTCGCGCGCCCGGATATTCACCGAGGCGTACCTTTTCCGCCAATCCTCGTTTCACGTTTCGACTCAAGTCGCATATGTACTGATTTGCCATGGAAAACTCAATGCTCGCAATGACGACATTGTCTTCGGGGTTGTAATCGCGCTCGAAGGTTTTAATTTGTTTGACCGTTTCTTTTTGGAGGAGCCACTTTATCAGTCCTTCATCCATAGGATTGCGCGCCAACCGATCAATCTTCCAACAGAGTATTCCTTCCGCTTTGCCTTTCCTGATAAACTCGATCATCTCGGCGAATACTGGTCGACCCGGCGCTTTTGCCGATTTCGATTCTTGAAATATTTTCACGACGTTGAGATTTTCGCGTTTCGCGATTTCCTGCATCTCAATAGTCTGCGACTGAATCGACAGTGTTTGCCGGTCTTCGCTTTCCGTGGATTTTCTCGCGTAGATGACGTATTTCATAACCAAGTTTCAAAAAGATGAGCCAAGAAAACAACACCAAGAAAAACGAGGTAGAGAACAATGTCAGCAACGCTCCATTCCCAAAGCGGACGACTGCCTTTATATCTCAAAAATGTACGGCGAGAATTTCGAGAAGAGTACATGGAGGAAAAACAAAAGGACGACCTCGCTTGGACCCAAATCCTTTCGGACAGTGGAGCGAAGGTCGCCCTTTCACGGAAACGACGTCCAAAAACAGGAAGTCGCTTCCTACTGTCCGAAAAACGAATTTGGGTCCGCATTTAATGTACCAGATATTTTCCCTCGTTTCAAGCCAAAACTATTTAGCGAAATATTACATCATCACAGAGAAATGGTGTGTCGGAGTACCGCCACTCTATTTACCTCGGGCGAAGGGTACGGGTTCGTAGTTGATAGAGCCACTTCGGATTGGCGCCTTTCATACGGGTACGGGGAAATCGAGCGGAGTACCGCACCAATTAGGATTCGCCGCTACGCGGCCGTCACCCCTCGCCGTCCGCGGGGTGTCGCCATCGCCCCCGTGCGGGTCGCCCCCCGAGCCGCCCCGCCGCCCCCAACCCCCCTCCACCCCGGCGTACCCCCATATGGACAGGAGAACTATTTTACTCTTGGGGGAGGCGGGCGCTCCATCGGGGTACTCAAACGACAATTCACCCAACCTCTTGTTGTTTGCCCCCCAATCGCAATTCGTGAATACACGAATCGCTACGGGACGCGGCGGGGTACGGGTTCAAAGAGGAATCCCGAGAGTACTCGGGACGCTTCATTGCCTCGCCCGAACAAGCGGGAGCGGGAGATGCCGTGCCGTCAGAGGTTTCAAGAGGAGCCCCGAGGGCATACTCGGGGCGCTTTTAGGAACTCTTTGGGTCTCCAGGTCATTCTTTCTCGCGCGCCTCGCTGTGGCTCGCGCGCTCGCCCGCGTTTTGGACGGAAAGATTGAAGTATAGAAGAGGACTTTCATTCACTGGGCGCGGGAACGGGAACATCGTTCTCAAATGATTCGTTCGTCTGCGCGTCGTTCCCGCTCCCTCCTTGTGGGAAGCTCGTGCCTCCTTGCACGGGAAGACGCCTACCATTTCTCTCATCTCTGCCATGTTCCTCTTCAAAGAAGTACCCGTACCCTTTCGAAACGATCGATTCGGTGTTCCCGATTTTTTTCTTATGTTCCGCATTTTCGCTAATATAAGCCATTCTTGATTTTTTGTTTGCTGTTTCGAAACGATTCGATCTATACTATAGGGAGAACGTTCTCTATCGAAAGTCTAGACTATCGATAGAATAGAAATCTCGAGAGTCGGGATCGTCGTTTCTTTTCTTTTCGCTTCCTTTTCTTTTCTTGCTCGGAAAAGTTATCCACAGGTCGCTACACCTTCGATTTTTTGCCCAGTATGAAAGAAGCGAATGAAATGGGAGGGAGTTCTTGAAGCGGACAAGAATATCTTTGTCGAGGAATTCCGTCTTTGAAGAGTTTGCAGTGGGAATTGCATATCACCTGTTTTTCCGGTCGGCTCATGAAGGGGCAGAGTCTGCCGGGGTACATCTGCGCCCCCTTTGTCAGAGACTGTTTTTGTAGCGGCGGCGTGCGAGCGGTTTCTCCCGCCGCTTTTTTGTTTTCGCTTACAACTTTTCTAAGTTCTTCGAGTCGTTTATTGACGTTTATCATAGGGGACTTGTTATCATTATTTTTATTAACGGGGTCGCAACCCCCGCGTGTTAAACGATATGGCGTTCAGTTCTTGGATTGGACACTCGTAATCCGTCTTGTCGGCGCGATAGATTTTGCACCGGCTGGAGCAGACTACCGACTGATCCGGCGTGGATTGGAAAGGACAAATTTTATCGGTTGCTCCCACCGGTTGGTAGGGCAGGCGCACGGTATTTGTTACTTCTTCATTGTTTGTTTTCATAAAGGTATCTTTCGTGAATTAAACGTACTTTCTCGGGCAGGCGGTTTCTCCGAATGATGGATAGTTCCAAAAGTTTTCAAAAACCTTATCTCGTGGAAATTCATTCGGGAAACATACCTTCCTCACGGTGGTTTCAAGTTTGCGAGATACCGCAAAAGTTTCACGCGTTCCTCTTTGGGAAATTCTTCTTTGTCCACGAGCCGATTGAACCAGAGATAGACGGTTCGTTTGCTAAAACGCTGATCCTTGATGGCTTCTGCAAAACAGACCAGCGTGCTCCATGCGGGATTTCTTCGTCTGATGTTGCTGAATCGTCGTTTGACGGATCTCATAGACCTTTGTTTTTATCGGATTTCTGTTGTTCTTCGAAGACGCGCAGAGCCAAGAGGCCGACTCGCGCTAGAGTTTCAAGGTATATTTCTGCCTGATCGTCGGTTATTTCAACGCCGGAGCGTTTGGAGATGACGCGCTTGCATTCCGCGATGAGTTTGTCGGAGTATTTTCGTTGCATGGCACAAGGAGAAAAAAGTTTCTATCGATATTGTGCCAATCACACCAGCTGAATTTTTAACGAGTGGGAACGAGTGGGATTTCAAAAATATATTTTGGCTTAACAAAAAGGGACTTTCAGAGAAAGTCCCACTCGGAATTTTTTAGAGATACAAAAAACCACCACTCGCTAGTCATCGCGAGTCAAATACATCGTGTTGTTTTTCTTGTTGATTTTCATTTCGAACCCCTTCATCTTTTCTCCTCTTTGCAGTTCTTTGAATGTGCGCTTTATGATTTCTCTCGGATTCTTTTTGCCACCGTATTTCCGAGTGCTTACTTCAATGTCTTTTGGACGGATACTCTCATAGACGGCGTCAATCTTTCTTTCTATCCCGAAGGTTTCAACAAGACACTGAAGTAATCTCGCTTTTTGTGAATCTTTTCTGCCGATTTCTAACCCCGATCTTTCCTTTCCATCTGGCAGAAAAAACAAGATTTTCCCTCTCACAATGCATCGTGGTTCCAGCGATTTCCGAACGACACTTTTTCCAATTCTCTTCACGAGACGGTTTTTGATTTCCATGCTTATGAAATGGTAAGCACATTCATGTATTCTTTTGTTTGAAATATCCTTGATTTCAATATCGCCCTCTTCTTCAAGCGCGAGCATGCAGTGAAGTAAAAGGAAGTTATTTGGAAATTCATTGTCGGAGAGTATTACGGTAGCGCCATTTTTTTCGAAATCTTCGGATATTCTTCTCTCGAACAACTTTTTGTGGTTTTCAAAATCAAGATAATTGGTATCCGTTTTGGTAAGGACGCTTCTTTTAAAGAGGGTAATATATCCCCTAATACGTTTTAAGATTTCTTTCCCCGCTTCTTCCGTTAGGGTGATTCTAAAGTCTATACCACTGATTAGCGCAAATAAAAACTTCGCGTATTTTTCATGGAGGGATTCTAAATCCGAAAAATCAAAATCATTTTTAAGTACTTTTTTTAGAGATGCGTATCTTCCTGCTTCATCACAATATATGAGACTGGAAAAGTGATTTTTCAGAGGCTGTGTTTCTTTGCTCAAAAAGTACGTACCGTATTTATCGAATTCGAATTGATCCAGCTGTATTTTGTAAAGTCTGTTTATCCCGGACAGAGTATGAAAAACCTCCCCCAAGACAAGCTTCTTAAAACTTAGCGATTGTAGCGCGCTAAAATTATGAGTGCGTTGTCTGCCGCTTGGATAGTCCAGCAATTTCAAAATGAGGAACAAAATACCCTCGTCCTGATAGAAAAATTGTTGTTTTTTCTCGCTCATAGCAAGGAGATGCTTTTTGTCTAATTTTGCAAAAGGTGATACCTTAAAAGGTATATCAGTATACTACTATGAAAACAGAAACCGAAAAAAAATCAAGGATTGGCGCGAATATGAAAAAATACCGTTCGAAGAGCGGTATTTCGCAGGACAAGCTTTCCAAGTTGGCGGACGTGACCTATCACACCATCATCAAGATTGAGTCGGGCGTAAACAAAAATCCAACGATTGAGACGCTGGGGAATATCGCCAAAGCGTTGGGGGTGGGGGTGGATGATTTGATAAAGTGAAAAATTATGGCACAAGTATTCAAAACGACAGACTACGATATCGGACGGCTTGTGAATGATATTGAGATTGGAGATATTGCGCTCCCGGATATTCAGCGGCCATTTGTTTGGTACAGGAAGATTTCGAAAGTTCGGGACTTATTCGATTCTATCTACAAGGGATACCCGATTGGCTATTTGCTGTTTTGGGAAAATGCAAACAGAAGCGATTACAAAAACATCGGCTTTGATGAAAAGAAGAGAAAAATACCGCGCTTTCTCATTATTGACGGACAGCAACGATTAACGGCACTGTTTGCGGTTATCAAAGATCGAGAAGTTCTGACGCCAGAGTATGAGAAGAGCAAGATAAAAGTTTCCTTCCGACCAATGGATGCGACGTTTGAAGTCGGTGATGCCGCTACCGATCGAGACCCTGAATATATCGCCAATATATCTTCCCTCTGGTCAGGGGAAGGCGATTTTTTTATTATCAACGCCTTTCTGTCCAACCTAAAAGAAAAGAGAGAACTTACCAAGGAAGAAGAAAAAACTATCTCTGCGAATATCCAGAATTTGATAAATATCATCAAGTATCCTCTTACGGCGTTAGAAATTTCAGCTGATCTTCAAGAGGAGGTGGTTTCAGATATTTTCGTGAGAATTAACAGTCAAGGGGTTAGTCTTACACAAGCCGATTTTATTCTTACATTACTGTCTGTTTATTGGGAGGAGGGACGAAAAGAGATCGAGCAGTTTTGTATAGACTCGCGACGGGTACCAGACAAAGACACTCGTCACTCGCCTTTCAACTATCTGATCAAGCCCGATCCGGATGATATGTTACGTGTTCTTGTTGGATGCTCGTTTCATCGCGCAAAAATGAAAGATGTTTACTCCACTATTCGCGGGCGGAATATAGAGACCGGCGAATTTTCCGAAAGTCTACGAGTACAACAATTCGAGAAACTAAAAGGAAGCCTTTCCATAGTTCTCGATAATACGAATTGGCAAGGATTTCTGAAAATTCTCATTGGTTGCGGATACAAGGATGAACAACTGATCTCATCCAAGAACGCTGTTCTGTACAGCTACATTCTGTACCTTATCGGCAAAGAGAATTTCAATGTCAATCATCACGAACTGCAAAGAGTGATTGGTCATTGGTTTGTCATGACTTCGTTGACTGGAAGGTACTCTTCCTCCCCGGAAACTGTCTTTGAAAAAGATCTAAACAGAGTGAAGGAATTCAACACAGATTCTTTTGTTTCAGGATTAGAGAAAATTATCACTGACAATCTCACGAATGATTTTTGGGAGATTACGTTGGTCGGGCAAATGGAAACTTCATCTGCGAGGAGTCCAGAAGCAAATGCGTTTTATGCCGCACTCAATAAATTGGGATCGCCGGTTTTGTTTTCGCGAAAGCTTGTCGGGGATTTATATGATCCGTCATTAAAGATAAAGAAAAAAAGACTCGAGAAACACCATATTTTTCCGAGGAATTATCTCATCAAAAAATACGGCTTTGATAGCAATAAAGACAAAGTGAAAATCAATCAGATCGCCAATCTTACCTTTTTGGAGTTTGAGGACAATATCGAAATCAGTGACGACGAACCGTGGGAATATTTTGCGATGGCAAAACAACGCTTTAGCCATGAAGAGCTTACTGAGATGCTTCATCAGCATGCGATACCGGACAATTTTCACGAGCTTGAATACGGGGAGTTTCTTCAGAAGCGACGAAAGATGATGGTTGAAATAATACGAAAGGCGTTTGGGAAGATATGAAAAGATGATACGAAACGGTTGATCGGAGCTTTATGATTGGAGAGTTATCGCTGAAATTTTGTTATGCTTATTATCTTGCAAGAAAGGGGTGCGGATGCAGGGACTTATGTTGAAATGTTCTTGCAACCGTTACTGAAAAATCTAGATCCGTCACTATTCCAAAATATTATTCTTGGAATTTTGGCGATCTTCATTCCATTTGCGATTGTTTTCCTTGCTGATGTTCTAGATTCCAAAAAGGAGAGAAGTGAGTTTGAAAAAATGGTTTTAGGCGAGGAGGTTTTGGGAGTGAAAAAAATATTTTGGTTGTCAGTTTTTGGCATAGGTACACTTGCTTTCTTTAACGGAAAGAACCTCTCCATAGACGAAAAACTAATCGCAGTACTTATCATCTTACTTGTAATTCTTTACCTTGGAAGATTCTTCGAGAAAACTTTGCGATTTTCAGAAGGACACAAAGCGGAGTTTGAGATCAATTTTCTGAAAAGACTAAATCTATCAAAAGTTTTTCGCTTGGGAAATAAGTTGAAAATAGAAAGAATGGTGAGAGCATGGAATTCATTTTGGTTAGAAAAATCAACATACAATGAGAGAGAGTTTACAGAGGTATTTGTTGAGCATATTGATCATGCCATAAAGGAGAAAAGGTATGGGTTAGCAGTTCTACTTGCTCGGGCATATCAAGAAAATCTCGACAAGAGAGAAGTTTTTTCAATGGGCTATGAAATATTGCCAAAGCTTTTTGAATGGCATGAAAAACTTTGGGAAGCACAGAAAGAGTGGCTAAAAAAGTTGTCAGAGGGGAGAAAATACGAAGAAAAAATACAAAGAGTATTCTCATCAAAATATTTTCCAACCTTCAAAAAGTGGGCTTTTTATTTGCTTAAAAAAGTTTACGAGAGAGACGATCTATTTTGGAACTGGCATTACTTTCAACAAAAATTTTTCCCTACAATAGAAAAAATATTATTACTACATGATGAATACCAGCTTTTTAGTTGCTTCAAAAGGTATATTGATGATATTGAGGCAAAACTGGAAAAAGTTGAGGGTGAAGACAAAAAACAGAGCTGGTGGAAATACATCACGGGACTATTTGGGAGTTTCTGCCCCCTGCTTTTTGAAAAAATAGGTAGTGCGCCCAATAAATTTGATATTTGGGAGCATTCTTTTCCTAAGGAGTGGAAAGTGACTGCTGCGAATTCAAAAAAGAGAATACCGAGAATTGTTTTGCAAGAATTTTTACGATGGGCGCAGCAACGTATTTTTAAAGAAAATAAAGAAAATTATGATAAGGACTTGACCGAAGTAGTGAATGGCATTTTCCCTAATGTGCATCACAATTTGTTCCCCTCTTTTTTGATACTTTTTTTCTCCAGAGAGATTAAATATGCAATTCAAAAAGAGCTCAACTTCTTTTTTACGAACACCCTTATTTCGTGGTCAGACGAAAAAAGCGATGAGGAAATTGATCAAATGTTTCATCAAAACGAGCAGTCACAAAAGGAGGAAACAATAAATATTATTTTTGATTATTTTAGTAGAGATTGGGAATTACTCAAACCACACAAAGATGATCTTACAAAAGAAGAGTTTTCGAGTTGGGATGGATACTCCATGGAACAACAAAAGCCGATTGTAGATCGGGTTAGAAAATCGAAATTACAAGAGACACTGAAAAAATTGAGCAGTACGGAAATAATGGATTTATGTAAGGAGTCAGAGCGCTTTGAAGACCGAAGAAGAAGCCTTATTGAGCTTATAACGTTACTACTTACAAAAATTCAGGAATAGTCTTTGCTTTCCCAATACATCCCAAACCATCAAAATTAACTCAGGTCGTTTCTTTTTAGAAAAAACTATTGAGACTCTTTGCAACACTCTCACTCGCGAATACCAATAACCTTGATCCATGACAATACCTCTCCGATTTTTACTTCTCTTATCTCGCCGACAGCCGCGCCCATAAGCGGAGCTACAAAAGGCGCGGCGTAAGAAAATTCGTTTGGGTCTGTCTTTTCGAGAACCATGTAACTCCCAACGACGACAATTTTTTCTTCGTGGGTATCTATGTTTTGTATCATGACTCTTGAGCCGAGAGAGACTTTCTCTGCATGAGATGACGGCTCGACTACTTCAGCTTGCGCGTAAACTTTTTTCAATTCTTCGAGTGTGCCGGCGAGTCGCTTTCTTTCTCGATCAGCCTCTTCAAATCCGTAGTTGTCATGCCACGTTTCCGAACTCTGATGTGACATTTCCCCAACTTCAAAACCAACCGTTTTCAAGTTGTTTTTCAGCGCATCAATATTTTTCTCAAGCGCCAGATAATCTTTTCGAAGAAAAAGAAATGAGGTGTCTTTCATACCAAAGGCTGTTCAAGCATAAGAGTGACATATCCTTTTCGGATAATATTTTCGTTTTGAATCCCAAGATTCGAAAGAAGGCTCGCTATTTTTTCCTCTATTTTTTCTCGACCCTCCTCATCGTCTCGTCCTTCGATCTCAACAAAGACTCCGAGGTTTTCTATTTCATCAACATTGATTTCAAAGTCTTCGAGACGGTAACTTGATCGGCGTTTCTTGATTTCAACTACCTTTACATAGCCGCTCCCAAGAAGAAGCTGTTGGAGGCTGTCCGAATCGGTGAGTGGAATATCAACATCCGGCCATGCAGTATCATCACCCAGAGCCTTGCCCTTGAATGTGAGTAGTGACCCGCTTTCTTTTCGCCGAATACGCAAAATGAGCGATCGTTCTTTGTCGCTTTCATGACGAAGATAAAAATCATGTTCGTTTGACGTTCCCTTATGCTCTGCCTGTATCGCCAAAGCACTCCTTATCGCGTCGGGATCATCAACGCTTGCTCGAAGTTCTATTTCCATAATATGGCTTTACTTGAGGGAATGTTAGCGCATTTTTCTCAAAAAGAAAAGGCTAACGCGTTGCGTTAGCCTTTAGGTTTTTGTTGCGAGCTTCTTCTCTACAGTTCTTCGCCCAATTGTTGAGCAATGGGGTGAGAGAAGTAGGCGTGAATGGGAAGGGAGAATGGCGGACCGTCGCGGTGCACACAGTTTCGCACCATGAGCATGCCGCGTTCCATTTCAAGTCTTGGTCCGTATGCGAATTCATAACATCCGCCATACGCTCTCAATTCGCAATTGGCGCACATGCCTTCCAAGAAATGCGGCTGGATGAGTTTCAGCTTGAAAGCGAACCCATCTTCACAGCGCATATCAATGGAACAACTCGAGCTTCCCTGGATGACAGACGCACGCACCGGAGTTGCTCCGAGTGTGTGGCACGCTCTTACGAGAGAGGCATACGAAATTTCCGGAATCTCCAGCACGTTCATGAGACGCCACGAAATATCCCTGTGTCTCACAAAATCAGCAAGCGCGATTGCCGGCTGTTCCGTTTCGCCAATGCACGTATTGATCTTGAGACGAATCTTTCCGTTGAGAGCCTCGATGAGACTGATTTGTTTTTCGAGCGCCTTTTTGCCCCACGCCGCATCTTTGGGCGGTGACATAATCTTCCCCAATTCCGCCGGATCGAGAGTATGAACGCTCATATTGAGCTCATCAAGTCCCGACCATATACACTCGAAATACCGCGAGTGCTTTGCCTGCCCGTTCGTCGTCATCTTCACTGTGAATCCCAAGCTCTTTGCTTTCGCGATGAACTGCGTAATCTCGGGATGAATTGACGGTTCGCCTCCAGTGAAATGTACTTCGGTAAATCCGAAACAATCCCGGAAACGAACGAGCGCACCGGAAAACTGCAAGTCATTCCGAATCGGTTGCGATGAGGGATTGCCTTCCATGTGACAAAAGTTGCATGTCCATTGGCACGGCACATGAAGCTTCACGCGAAGGCTGTTGAGACGGGTCGTCTCCATTTTTCCTTGCGCGAGCAATTCTTCAAAGACATCATACATGGCTATTGCTCCTGTAAAATCAGTGACACTTGTGCCTCGACTTGTTTTGCCGAGAGGCTATCGGTTTCAAGCACAAGCGACCATTGGTGAGAATCCGCGAAAGCCTTCTGCGCTCGATCAAGCAATCCGACAGATTGCTCAATACGCTGGTCGTAGTCCTGCAACCCATCTCGCTTGTCTCTCCTTGCGGCTCTCGTTTCCGATGTAGCTGTGAGGAGTACAGAAATTGTCGGCCAGAGAAGAGGCAACTTTTCGATATTTACACAGGACACATCAACACCAAGCACGCGATGCATGACGAGAGTCGAGTGAATATAGCGATCAATAACAACGCTCCTTCCCAAGTCGATATCCGATCGAATTTTTCTCTGAACAGCAATAACCGAAGCAAGATAGTAGAAAAACCGAGTATTTGAATCATCCAGGGACTCTACCTCTTTACGAATCATCGAAAGAGGCGACTGTGGTGTGTAGAGATACCGGAAGCCGAGTTTTGAAGCAATGGATTTAGCGAGGGTTGTTTTACCAACACAATCCACGCCTTCTATAACCAAAATCACCGGACTGGCGTTTTGCATGAGCATTCTCCGCTATCATTGAATTTCACTGATTTCCCATGCTCCTTTGAGCATGGGACATTCAATTTCTTCGCCGCTTCCTTTTCCGAAAAGCGCCTTGCCAATCGGAGAAGACGGGCTTACGGCTGAAATTTTCTCATCCTCATCAAAAGGGCACGAAAAAACTTCGCCGCCAGCTCCTTCAAAAACGAGAAGGAATTTCTTTCTCTCTGTAGTCTCGATATTCTCGATAGTCACTACAGAACCGAGAGAGACCCAGTGTGAAACATCGGTATCCCTCTGAAGGAGGTTCTCAAGTAAAGCGAGGACAGCTCTTGCTTCGAGCAATCGCTTATTCTGTCCGCCCGCGAGATATTGAGCTTCCTCGAGGAATGTATCGTAGCGAGAAATCATCGCCCCTTCCGCCTCTTGCGCATCTTTGAGCGATGTCTGTCTGGCTTGCTCGGTTCTTTCGACCTCTTCTTTCTTGTTCGCGATAATCTGCGCGATCAATATTTTTGCTGTTTCATGCATGATTCTCTCCTTTTTCTCTTCAATTGGTAAGATACTCGTCTTAAAATTAAGACTCTATACAATAGCACGTT
>JBPOHW010000005.1:0-105480 GCA_052035095.1 Candidatus Moraniibacteriota bacterium | reverse complement strand
CCAGGGGAGTGTCTCCGCCACGATCACCAATCCCAATATTTCAACGGCAAGCGCGAGCGCACCGACGTACTTCGTCGGGATGACGTGCAGCGTCCAAGGTGGTGGATGGAAGTGTGGGTGTCGGGATACGACGTGCGGGAATTTCTATTGGATGGTGCAAGGAGCGGGGATGTAGGGGCGAAATATCTTTCGCTCTGAACCCGATTCCCGATTCCTGCATTACGCATTTGAATACGAATATGGGTACAGGGCGATCCCGCCTGGGCGGGACGCCCTTACTCCAAACGGGTTCGGGGCCCCGATGCATCGGGGCTCGTACGATTTCAGGATCCGGGTACAGGGCGGAGATCCCGCCTCAGCGGGACCGCCCATACGGTATGCATTCGGGTACGGGCGTCCCGCCGCGGCGGGATCGTCCGTACAAATCATGCTATACTATCCTCATGCCTGCGCGCTTTTTTACGTGGATATTCATTCTTCTCTCCCTTACCGTGGGAGCGGTTTTGTGGTGGCGATCTCAAGGGAAAAACGAGGGGAAGGCGGCGGAGACGGTGAATGTGACGGTTCCGGGACCCACGTCTTCCATTCTTGTGGGACACTGGACGCTCGACGGGAATGATGTCGTCTGGGGCGATACGAGTACCGAGATCAAAGACGTCTCGGGATACGCGAAGCACGGCAATTCTTCAAACCTCGCCGCGGGGAGTGCCACGGCGGGAAGAATCGGTCAGGGAATTGTTTTTAACGGGACGAGCGATTCTGTCTCATTGGGGAGTGTCTATAACGGCGTCAAAACTGTTGCTTTTTGGGTGAAGCCCAACAGTACGACACAGTCGATTATTGACTTGAACGCGACCGCTACGGTGGATATTAACGCCGGCACGGTGCGGGGCAACAACTTCTCGACACCGACCGTCTATGTAGACGGCGCGGCGACCACTACTTTCCCCGATACCGCTTGGCATCATATCGCGATCACGACCGCGACGGGCATTAACGCGAGCGCGGCGTATCTGGGAAAGATTGCGAGTAGTTACTTTGGTGGCACACTCGATGATATTCGATTTTACTCAACTGAATTTACCGCGACCCAAGTTGCCGATCTCTACAAGAGTAGTGGCGCCAAGCAAACCGTCAGCTTCGGAATGGAAGGCACCATGACCGATGGCTTGGTGGGGCATTGGACCATGGACGGGGATGATGTGAAGTGGAGCGATACGGGGACGGAAATAAAAGACTTGAGTACAAACGGAAACCATGGCGACGCGACCGGCACCACCCCCGTTCGCGGCAAACTGGGCCAGGGGTTGCAGTTTAATGGGACGAGTGATTATGTAAAACTTGGGCAGTCAACTCTTGCGCAGATTTCAGTATCACTCTGGTTTTTCTATAACCAAACACCGTCATCAGGAAATTACGCATTGTTCCATCGAGGATATGCTGGTTCCTGCGCTTATAGTCCTCTCATCTCGATAAATGATTTGGATAAACTGGAAATAGCAAAAACCGATTTTAGCTGTGGTACTAGCGCAGCAATTTCCATTAGTAAGAACCAGTGGAATCATATCGTTATGACTGCTACGAATGGAAGTCAAACAGTGTATCTTAATGGCAACCTCGCGGCAAATATGACTGATAGTTTTTCCTCAGAAACGTATTATTCTACAGCCGGAGCTGCTATGCAAAATGATGACGGGAACGCGACTGGAGATTATCTGAACGGGAAAATCGACGATGTCCGTATCTACAACCGTGTGCTCTCGCCAATGGAGGTGTCGAACCTATATAATATGGGAAAATGATTTCCAAAGTCGAAAAATGCAAAAAAACGTTCGTGGTATGCTTCACGCATCAAGAAGCTTTCTCGCTTCTTTATCTCGCAAATATAAAAAGTAACCACGCTCGCGTATGAAATTATGGAAGTCTCTGGCAGGAATTCTCGTTCCTATACTTGCATTGTCGGTTTCTCTACTTTTTAGCGGGAAAGTTTCTGCCGATGCGACAACTCAACCACTTCTTCATCAGTCGGATATGGTGTATCAGGGTTCCTTCCAGCTCCCCGGAGGAAATTTTGGCATGGAAAATGGCACTTTCGAATATGCCGGGCCTCTGACGAGCGGTAATGTCTACAATGATCCAGTACACGGCAAAACACTCTTCATGGCGGGATACTTGGAGGGCGGCTATATTTCCGATGTTGCGAGCATCGCGCAGATAAAAATTCCATCGACGCTCGCCGACTCGGATGTTGTTGGTGCTGACAATCTGCCGGCAGCAAGCATTGTACAGGGTTTCGACGATCCGAGTAATGGCAAACAAAGTCAGATACTGAGCGGGGTCGGAACGGGACACGGCAATGTTCTCGTATACAACGGGAAGCTTATTGGCACTGCATCATCCGATTACGATGCGGGGTGCGCTCAATCAAAATCCGCATGGGTCACCTCGATTAATTTTGGTCAAAAGTCACAGGCGACCGGTCCCTACGCTTTTAATTCGCCCGTCATGCCCCGATTGGTCGCCGGCGGATATTTGACGCTCATTCCTTCAGAATGGCAGTCGCTTCTTGGTGGAAAGGTAGTGAGTGGAGATGGTCCGTGGTCTATTATTACATGCTCAAACTCTGGGCCGTCACTGCATGTCATTGATGCGGATGCGCTTGTTGCTCAGCCGCCAAGCAGTACAAATATCAATTCGATACCACTGGTATACTATGATTACAACCATCCTTCTCTCGGGGAGTGGAACTCTAATTTGCCAGGTCAAGTGATAAATGGAAAACTGGTGCCCAGCATCACCGTGACCGATCCACGCGGACGAGGGAATTTTACCTTTGCCTATAACGATAGTAGTGCAGTGATAGACGGGGTGCTTTTTCCTGACGGCTCTCGTAGCGTGCTCTTTTTCGGCAAAAAGGGGATGGGTGCCTATTGCTACGGAACAGGTGGGGCATCTGGAGGAGATTGCTACGATCCGGATTACACGTACAAAGGGGGTCACGCCTTCCCCTACACCGAATTTGTTTGGGCATATGACGCGAACGATCTGCTCGCCGCGAAGAACGGCACCAAAAATCCATGGGATGTGCTTCCTTATACTGGATGGGCGTTCAAGGTGAACGGGGACGACCCGGGAGGACAGCGTGTCAGTGTTTCTTGGGATGCGGCAACTCGAACGGCATATGTTGTGGTAGCCCATACAACAAGCGCTCGGACCCCAACCGTCCATGCCTATCAAATCGGCACTCCCGTCCTCGACACCGAATTCCCCACCTGGCCGACCGGCACGACCTTCTCCGCTTCCGCCACTTCTTCCTCCAGCATCACCGTCACCTGGAGCGCCGCGACCGACAATATCGGCGTGACGAACTACACAGTCCAACGTTGTACCGGCCTCCCCGCCGCCTGTCCCGACGCTTCGTTTGCTACCGTCGGCACTCCCACGGCTTCACCCTTTGTGAACAATACTGGCCTCTCTCCGAATACCGACTACAGCTATCGTGTCCGCGCAAGTGACGCGGCTGGGAATACGTCCGGCTGGACCAATACGGTAAGTGCGCGAACGCAAGCTGTCACCCCCGCTCCCACGTTCACTCTCTCCGCCAATCCAACCAGTATCACGTCCGGCGCTTCCTCCACCCTCACCTGGAGCGCCGTTACCAATGCCACGAGCTGTACCACAAGCGGCGGCACTTTCACGGGGAGCAAATCCACGAGCGGCGGCACACAGAGTGTCTCTCCAACCAGTACTACCATCTACACGCTCTCCTGCACCGGCGCTGGCGGCACGACCAACCAAACGGCAACGGTTACCGTCTCGGGCGGAACCGGTCGCACCATAAGTGTCCACAACCTTTCCGAACTCTACAACGCTTTCTCCTCTGAACAAGCAAGTGACACCATCGTTATATATCCCGATGGAAGTCCCTACACCCTGAACTCGACGGCACTTGCCATTGATCAGCCGAATATTACGGTGCGAGGTTCAACTGGCAATCGAAACGACGTGATTATCCGTGGCGATGCCATGTCATCCGGCGCTGTTATCAAAATGATTTTCCTCATTGACGCCAATGCCGCGGATGCTGTCACCATCAAGGATCTTTCTGTCGGACGGGTTGGCTGGCATCTCATCAAATTTTCCGGCGAGAATAACGCGGGACACAACTCCGTGATCGACAATGTCCGCCTATTTGACTCCTACGAGCAAATGATCAAGGTTTCCGCGGGCACCGAAGGCGGAGACGTTGGCGCGGATAACGTGATCGTGAAAAACAGCCTCTTCGAATATACCGCCGGCGTCGGTCCTCAATACTATATCGGCGGCATCGACGCGCATCGATCCACCGGCTGGATCGTTCAAGACAACACTTTCAGAGATATTCAAAGTCCCTCGGGGAGCGTTGCCGAACACGCCGTCCATTTCTGGGGAAACTCTGCTCGTTCGGCAAACCACACGATCGAACGGAATACCATCATAAACTGTGATCGTGGCATCGGACTGTGGTTGAATAGCGGCGGAACGATAAGGAACAATATGATCCTGCACGACGGGAGTGGCGCGTATCCGGATGTGGCGATTGATATTCAAAATTCTCCGAATGTGAGAGTATACAACAACACCTCATGGATTGCGGCGAGCGGCTACTATACCAATATCGAACTCCGGGGTTCAACCAGTACGGGACTGGTCTTGACGAATAATCTTGTGAACAAAGGGATCGGCAATATCTCGGCGCCGTCTCCGACTTTGACAAGCAATATCACCACGGCGCAGGCATCATGGTTTGTGAATGTCGCAAGCAATCTTCACCTCGCTTCTTCCGTTTCGTCGGTAGTCAATCAAGGCGTTGCCGTTTCGGGGCTTACCGATGATATCGACAAGCAATCGCGTCCCCAAGGGAGCAGCATCGATATCGGCGCGGATGAATATGTGAGTGGAGGCGCCTTCTCCCTCTGCAATACCGTTACGACCGCGAACTTCTCCCAATCCACCTACAACAGTTACGGCGCGCCGTTTGATGCGTTCCAAACGAGTACCATGCTCGTGAACGCCACCTGCTCATCATCCGATCCCCATACCATCCAAGCCACCCTCGGACAAGCGGGTGACACGACACGGATCGTATATACCAAGGGGTACTACTATACCGGAAGCTCGTGGACGCAGTACTCCGGCACCTGCACCGGCACCTTGAACGGCGACTGGTGCCAGGGGAGCGTCTCTGCCACGATCACCAATCCCAATATTTCAACGGCAAGCGCGAGCGCACCGGCGTACTTCGTCGGAATGACGTGTAGTGTCCAAGGCGGCTCTTGGCGCTGTGGGTGTCGGGATACGATGTGCGCGAACTTTTATTGGATGATTCAGGGAGCGGGACAATAGCGGTCAGTAGTCAGTAGTCAGTAGTCAGTAGTTGGTAGTTTGTAGTCGGTAGTTTGAAGTACAGAAGGCGGGGATGTGGCACCAATGATCAATGAACAATTTTCAATGATCAATAAGGAACCCACATTGTAAGGGCGATTCCGTGTAATCGCCCTGTTCCCGTATTGTTGTGTACGGGCGGCGGCTTGTCCTTGCCCGTTCCCGAATACGCATCCGAATTCGAAAATGCATTCGGGTATAGGACCTCGCCACGGTACCCGTACCCTTGGATTTGAATCTTTTGGGAGGGTCTGGTATACTGCTTCGTAGCGAGCTAAAAGACATATACAAACCGGTTTTCGATCAGCCCCTTTTTGTTGAAAGGTTTTTCTTTTTGCGGGCGAAGTCGGAATCGGTTTTTTTCTTGACACGATTTTTTCGTCCGTGATAGAGTGGGACATTATGGCTGAAATAAAACCGGCAATCGAAACCTTTGCAAAGATAAAAGTCGTCGGCGTCGGCGGCTCGGGCTGTAATGCCGTTTCGCGCATGATTGAAGCAAAAATCAAAGGCGTCGAGTTTGTCGTGGTGAATACCGACGCGCAGGCGCTTCATCATTCGCGCGCGAGCGAGAAAATTCACATCGGCAAGAATCTCACCAAGGGATTGGGCGCCGGTATGAACCCGGAAATCGGTCGGCAAGCATCCGAAGAGAATCGCGACGAAATACAAGAAATACTGAAGGGTTCGGATATGGTCTTCGTCACCTGCGGCTTGGGCGGCGGGACGGGGACGGGCGCCGCGCCCATTGTCGCGGAAACCGCCAAGGAAATCGGCGCGCTCACGATCGGAGTGGTGACGAAGCCGTTTGCCTTCGAGGGCGCGCAGCGTCGAGCGATCGCGGAAGAGGGACTCAAAAATATGCAGGAGCGGGTGGACGCGCTCATCACCATTCCAAATGACAAACTCCTTTCCATCATCGACCGGAAAACAACGCTCATCAACGCGTTTCGCATTGTGGACGATGTGCTCCGGCAGGGCGTGCAGGGCATCTCGGATCTCATCACAAAGCCCGGTATCGTCAATGTGGACTTTGCCGATGTGCGCGCCATTATGGAGGACAGTGGGAGCGCTCTCATGGGGATCGGCATCGCTTCCGGCGAGAATCGCGCGGTTGAGGCGGCGCGATCGGCGATCAATAGCCCACTCCTCGATCTTTCGATTGACGGCGCCAAAGGTGTCCTTTTCAATATTTCCGGCTCGAGCGACGTGACGATGCTTGAAATCAACGAAGCGGCGAACATTATCACTGAAACTATCGATCCCAACGCTAAAGTGATTTTTGGCGCCGTGTCCGATGATCAGGTGCGGAAGGGCGAAGTGCAGATCACGGTGGTCGCGACCGGCTTTGATGCCGGACGCAGTGTCGAAGATCCGTTTCGACGGCTCTCTCGCGTCTCAGCGTCGAAAGATGACCGCGCCGAAGAGCGAGAGACTCGAGATCCGCGACTTGTCCGCGAGACGATCAATGTTCGCGATGAGTTTGTCGACGCTCCGGAGACGCCTTCTTTTGAGCCGGTGAAGCGGGAAATTTCTCCGGAAGAAGCTCCGGCGCCTCGCGCAGCGCGCGAAGATATCGTTTTCCCGACGCGCAAACTGGAGCCAAAAATGATTCTCGAAGAAAAATTGCCGCCCAGACCCGTTTCGGTGCGCGGCGAATCGACGGAAGGGTTTGCGGACGATGATGATCTGGAAATACCGGCCTTTATTCGAAGAAAGATGAAGAAGCAATGAGTAGCGAGCAATGAGTAGGGAGGGAACGGTAAACAGACGGGAAGGATGTGGAAGTTAAATGAGTTTTTCGCTTCTTGCTCCTTGTTTTTTGTTCCCTGTTTATTGGAATGTATGTCTGCCTCGCGAGTGTTTCGGATGGGGATGCTGTGTTTTTTGGGAGGGACCGCGACGGGTCTCTTTTTTTCTTGGTCGCTTGGCGGGAGTCTCCTTTTTTCTTCAATCGTGATGGCCGCTCTCGTTTCGTGGTATTCGACGCGAGCGCTTTCGGTCATTCTCGTATCCTGTATCGTGGGAGGCGTTTTTTCGGGGGCGTGGTTTCGGGCAGCGCAAGAAGTGTCTCGGTGGGATAATGTTCCCGCGATACGGGCGACACTTGAACGAGCTGAAGTTGTGCGTGCCGTTATGCAAAAAGAGCAGTCGAAACAGGCGACACTTCGACCGATTTCGTGTGGCGAGGAAGCGTGTCCGGAGACGCTCGTTTTGGCGAGCTTCCCGACCTTTGCCGATATCGGGGAAGGCGATATACTCTCGCTTTCGTGCCCTTTGGAAAAACCGGAGCGATTGACGCCGGAATTCGATTATCCAAAAATGCTCGCCAAAGATGGCATTGGATACACGTGTCGGTTTCCGAAATCATGGAAGAGGGAAGGTGTTTCGGGAGGATGGATGCGCGGCTTTTTGCGTGCAACGAAGCGTGCGGTCGAAGAAGGCATCAATCGCGCGGTACCCGAACCGGAAGCTGGACTTTTGGCGGGACTGTTGGTGGGAGGGGATGATCGCTTGCCGCGGAATATTCAGGAGGAGTTTTCTCGAACGGGACTCTCTCATATCGTCGCCGTTTCCGGCTACAATGTTTCGATTGTCGCCGTTCTCTTGATGAGCCTTCTTGTTTTTTGCGGACTCTACCGACAGCAAGCGTTGTGGGGAGCGCTCCTTGGTATCGGGCTCTTTACGCTCCTCGTGGGCGCGCCCGCCTCGGCGGTGCGCGCGGCCATTATGACCGGAGCGGCGCTCCTTGCGGTTCGGATGGGGCGGCTCGGCAGTCCGGCAAACGCAATTCTTCTCTCGGGGACGGCGATGCTCTTCTTTAATCCGCTTCTCTTGCGGTACGATATCGGATTTCAACTTTCGTTCGCGGCGACGATCGGGATTGTCTCTCTGGTTCCCTTCGCGCTCCTCTCGCTTCGGTTGGGAGATGTTGTCTCGACAACGCTTGCCGCCGAGGTGTTTGTGCTCCCCATTCTCCTCTTTCATTTCCATACGCTACCGGTATTTGCGCTTCTCGTGAATGCGATCGTTCTCCCGTTTGTTCCGATCGCGATGTTGTTGGGGAGTGTCGCTGCTTTTTTTGGAGCGATGGTTCCTTCGCTTGCTTTTATTTTCGGCTTTCCGGCTTTTCTGGTCGCGCGCGGTATTCTCTCGACGGTTGAATTTTTTGCCTCTCAACATTTTGCAACACTGCTCATTTCATCTTTTGGAGCGAAAAGCTTGTTCGCTTCTTTCGCGATTATCGCGGGCACCCTGCTGATCTTCAGAAAAAAAGTTTTTTCTCACCACGCGCCCGTATGATGCCAGTTTACTCAAATCTCTGCTATCTTGAGAGTTGCCTCGACCGCAATCCCGCCTTGGCGGGATTCTCACATGCTCCTCTCTATCGGAGCAAACTTTCGAAAAATTATTTTTCGCGGTCTCGGCGCGCATGAGAGAAGTCTCCAGGATTATTTGGTATGAATGTGAAAAAATTTTTCTGGGCGGTTTCGATGTTTCTTCTCGTTTCGGGAGTATTTCTCGGCGCGGGTATCGTTCGTACTGCCTCGCTCGTTCGGATCGCGTTTCTCGATGTGGGGCAGGGCGATGCCATACTCATCACGCGAGGTTCCAACCAATTGCTTATCGATACGGGGAAGGATGGTCGTTCGCTTCTCTCGGAGCTTGGAAAGGTGCTTCCGCCGTGGGATCGCAGGGTTGAAACCGTGATACTCACACATCCGGATCAGGATCATATCGGGGCGCTTCCTGATCTTCTCTCGAAATACAGGGTGTCGACGCTTCTTTCGGAAGACATTTCGAGTGATACCGAAATCGGTCGTGTCGTGCGAGACGCGATTGATCGCCGAGGGATTCCCCGAATATTGCCGCGCGCGGGGCTTTCGATCGCGATGTCACCTGACGCGCGGGCGGAAGTGCTCTTTCCCGATCGCGACTACCGTGTCTCTCAAAAAAATACGAATGCCGGAAGTGTCGTCGTGCGCCTCCGTGTCGGGATCGAGACGTTTCTCTTTACCGGCGATCTTCCTCGAGAAGAAGTGGTATTGCCTGCTGAGGATATTCGCGTGCTCAAAGTGTCGCATCACGGATCGAAATATTCGACGAGTGACGTGTTTCTCAATCGTATGACGCCGGAAGAGGCGGTTATTTCTGTCGGGAAAAATTCCTACGGGCATCCGGCGGAAGAAGTGCTCACGCGACTGGAGGCTCGCGGCATACGGGTTTTTCGCACCGACAGGGACGGGACGGTGATCTATGACTGTTTCCCTGATTCCAATCGACCCTGCTCGATACTTTGACGAAAACCGAAGAGACCGTTATGCTGAAAGAAAAGTATGAAGTTCAAAATAAAACAAAACGCGCGCGAGGAATTCTACTGGGTTTTGGTGGCGGGAAACGGCGAGCCGATTTGTATGAGCGAGAACTACCAAACCAAGGCGGGTGCCGTAAAGTCGATCAACCTCGTTAAGCTCGACTCTGCGAAAGCGGAAATCCTCGACACAACCGTCATCTTTCGCCCTCGGGACAATTGACTCCCAACTCCCAACTCCCAACTCCTGACTACTGACTCCCAACTCCTGACTACTGACTCCCAACTACTGACTTCTAATCGTCTCCCCCTATGGCGACGCTTGTCTTCGATATAGAAACCGTCGGTGAGGACTTTGATGCTCTCGATGAAACCACCAAGAAAGTGCTGACGCGGTGGATTCGCGAGGACTCGCTCGATGAGGCGGAATACAAAGCGGCGGTCGAAGATGTCAAAAACGGCCTCGGGTTTTCGCCTCTGACGGGGGAGGTGGTCGCGATCGGGATGCTCGATGTCGAACGGGAGAAATCCGCCGTCTACTTTCAAGCACCCGGCGAGGAAATGGAGCCGTTTGAAGAGGGGGGTGTCCGATACAAGCCGATGGAAGAAGGAGAGATGCTCGCGGAATTTTGGCGGGTCGCGGAAAAGTATGAGGCGTTTGTGACTTTTAACGGGCGTGGTTTTGATGTGCCGTTTCTGATGATGCGCTCTGCCGTTCACCAACTTCGCCCGAGTCGCGATCTTCTGTCGAATCGATACCTGCCGCTTCAGCGAGGCGTGAAGCATATTGATCTTCTGGATCAATTAACCTTTTACGGAGCGACGCGTCGGCGACCGAATCTTCACCTCGCGTGTCGCGCTTTCGGTATCCCGACGCCCAAGGGTGACGGCATTGACGGCGATAGCGTGTCGCGATTTTTTCGAGAGAAGAAATACACGGATATCGCTCGCTACAATGTGCGCGATATCGAGGCGACCGCCGCCCTCTACGGGTATTGGGAACAGTATTTGCGATTTTGATACTTGATGTTTTTTGTTAGACCGTGTAGAGTATCTGAAATAAGTTCCCTGTAATGTAACTAAAATTGTATGAATTCGATGAAAAAAGAGCGGACGCTCGTGGTGATGAAACCGGACGCGATACAACGGTCGCTCGTGGGGGAAATTCTCGGGCGATATGAGCGGAGCGGACTCAAGCTCGTCGCGATGAAAATGCTCATTCCGACACCCGAGATGGCGACCGCGCACTATATGGTGGGAGGCGAGGAATGGCTTGAGAATGTCGGGAAAAAGGCTGCTGCCGCGTATGAAAAGAAAGGCGAAAAATCCCCCTTTGCGACGTTTCGCGAGAATGGGATGGCGATTCTCCGGGCGAATGCCAAATACCTCTCGGCGGGACCGGTGGTTGCGATGGTGTGGGAAGGGAACAGCGCTGTCGGGATTGTCCGGAAATTGACCGGCGGGACGGAGCCCTTGGGGAGCGATGTCGGGACGATTCGTGGGGACTTCACGATTGATTCCTACGGTCTTGCCGATGCCGATAGCCGCTCTATCAGGAACCTCATCCATGCTTCGGGCGAGCCCTCGGAAGCCGAGAAAGAGATTCCGATTTGGTTTTCACCGAGTGAGCTTTTGTCATACCGGCACATTCAGGAGGCGATTCTCTACGATGTGAACCTGGACGGGATTGTGGAGTAGCGCCCTTCGTTCGAGAATTTCAACTGCAAGAGGGCAGGGAAAGAATATTGATTCTTTCCCTGTTTTTTGTTAGATTCCTAGCGGAGAGGGAACTCGTTTTTTAACAAGGGAAACCCGAAGTTTCAAAGCCCGAAAACGGGCGAGGAATTCGATATGAACACGCTCTCTGTAGGTCATCGCCTTGTGATAAATGGATGTCTTGACATGTTCTTTGTCGCCATTCCTTTTATGAATACGGGAGGGATGCGTATGGCGATTGAAGAATTCTGCCGCGGTCTTACGATTTGCCGCGAGGAGTATCCCAAGGAATATGCGAGATGCTTCCTCCGCCTCCTTGGTCTCGAGAGGAAGGGATATCCAACGGATCACTGGGCGAGAGCGAACAGTATTCTCAATCGTCGGTGTCGGTGAAATTTTATTCTGTGTTATGCCCATTTCCGAAAGGTGATGGGTTTTTTCATTTTTTTTGATGAGGGAATGGAAATATTGGTGAACGCATACATATCCTGGATTTTTCTGGACACTTTGGTATACTCTGGGGACACGCGTAACCTTTGAGACACAGAGACTATGTTTCGATATGCGGCGGTCAAAAAGACGGATGGGAAGGTGATGGCGGCGATAATGGGGGAGATGAATCGACAGGAGGAAGGACTTGAAATGATTGCGTCGGAAAACTACGCTTCTCCCGCGGTTATTGAGGCCTTGGGGACGGTTTTTACCAACAAGTATTCCGAGGGGTATCCGGGGCGTCGCTACTATGGCGGGCAACAGTTTACCGATATCGTGGAGACGCTCGCGATCGAGCGAGCGAAGAAACTCTTCGGGGCGGAACACGCGAATGTTCAGTTGCTTTCGGGCGCCTCGGCGAATATGTCCGCCTACGCGGCGCTCCTCGCGCCCGGGGATACGATACTCGGGATGGATCTTTCACACGGAGGGCACTTGACGCACGGACATCCGGTGACGTTCTCTTCAAAGGTGTTCCGATTCGTCCGGTACAAGACGGAAGCGGACGGAACTATTGATTACGCGAAATTGCTCTCGCTCGCGCAGAAAGAAAAGCCGAAATTGTTGCTTGCGGGATTTTCTTCGTACACGCGTCAGATCGATTACAAAAAATTCACTGCGATCGGGAAGAAGGTGGGCGCGATCACGATGATGGATATGGCGCATATCGCGGGGCTTGTCGCGGGCGGCGTCGTGCCCAACCCGGTCGAGTACTTTGATGTCGTGACAACGACGACACACAAGACGCTGCGCGGTCCTCGAGGCGGGATGATCCTGTGTCGCGAAAAGTTTGCGAAGGACATTGACAAAGCGGTGTTCCCTGGAATACAAGGAGGACCCCATATGAATATCATCGCGGCGAAAGCGGTGGCGTTTCAGGAGGCGCTTCGACCTCCGTTCAAAAAATACGCGGCGCAAATTTTGAAAAACGCGCGGATGCTCGAGGGGGAGTTCCGGAGCCGCGGGTACGCGATTCTTTTCGGCGGAACGGACAATCATATGATTTTGGTGGATGTTTTCGGGACGCTCGGTATCGGCGGGAAAGAGGCGGAAACGCTCCTCGACGCAATCGGTATCACGCTCAACAAGAACGTCATTCCCGATGACGCGCGCAGTCCCATGGATCCCTCCGGCATCCGTATCGGCGTTCCCGCGCTTACGACGCGCGGTATGAAGGAAAAAGAAGTGAAGAAAATCGCCGGGTGGATGGACGCGACGCTCCGCTCAAAAGGCGACGCAAAAATTTTGAAGTCACTTCGCAAAGAAGTGTCGGCACTCTGTAAGAAGTTTCCCTTGTATCGATAAGTGCGGTAATCTTTCTTTGAATTATGAAATTATATGAATAGTTTTAAGATTGTTTCGTTGGTTATCGGAGGATCTCTTTGTTTTTTCTCATTGCTACTTTTCTTTCTGTCTCAATCATTTTGGGCGAGAGTGAAGAAATTTTTTCTTGGTGGTGGATTTTGGTGGAGTGTGTTTTTTTCTGATTCCTTCTACGGTGATATTGATAAAAGAAGATATAGAGTTTCTATCTCGGTGCTATTATTTTTCGTGGCTATTTTTTTCATTGTTTCTGGGATTTTGTAAATCTTGATTTTGCAAGAGAAAACTTATGAAACACACAAAAATCAAGAAGGCGATATTGCCGGTCGCGGGGTTTGGGACGAGGTTTTTGCCGGCGACGAAGGCGCAACCGAAAGAGATGCTCCCGATCGTTGACAAGCCGGTGGTGCAGTATTTGGTTGAAGAGGCGATTGCGTCCGGCATTGAGGAAATCATTTTCGTGACGGGGCGCGGCAAGCGCGCGATCGAAGATCATTTCGATGTGTCGTATGAACTTGAAGATACGCTCGTTGAGAAAAACAAGCTCGATCTTCTCGAGGCGGTGCAAAAGATTTCAGGGCTTGCGAAGTTTTCCTATGTCCGGCAACCGATTCCTCTGGGAGATGGGCACGCGCTTTTTCAGGCATCGCATTTGGTGGACGATGATGAAAGTGTTCTTGTTATTTTTGGCGACTGTATTTATGACAGCGGGACGCCGGCATCCGCCCAGCTTATGGAGGCATACTATGAATATCAGACACCGATTATCGGACTGACGGATATTCCGCGCGAAGAAGTGTCAAAGTTTGGCGTGGTCGCGGGAGACTTCTTGAATGATCGCGATATTCGCGTTCGCGCCATCGTGGAGAAGCCGAGCGTTGAGGAGGCGCCGAGTACCGTGGTCGCGCCCGGAAAGTATATTTTGACGTACGATGTCTTCCGGACGCTTTCGACGATGACCGAAGGAGAATCGGGAGAGATACGATTGGTTGACGCCTTTAACCGTATGCTCCGCGAGGGAAAGCCGATTCATGGGCGCCTTCTTGAAGGAGAGTGGTTCGATACGGGCGATAAATTCAACTTCCTCAAGACAACCGTTCATTTCGGTCTCAAGCATCCCGAAACCGGATCGCGTCTTCGTGAATACTTAAAAAAACTTGATCTTTAACGATTAGGACTTACGCGTTTGGCGCATTTCTTCGTCAAATGCTCCCCCGCCTCGGCGGGGACACTGTATGGCGCATACAATGAATTGTTTCCCAAACAATTCATTCCGTTCCTCGCATTTTCCTCGAACTGCACTCAAACGCGTAAGTCCTAAATTATATCAATCATGTACTGGATCTACCTTTCTCTTTTTGTTCTTATTGTCATCATACCGAAAGTTGTGAGCGGCGACCGACTCTTTCTTTTGGAGGATGATCAAGAATCCATCCTTATTTTCTTCGTGGGGGCGATTGGATTGCTGATTTATTTGTGGAAAGAGAATCAGCTTCGTTTCCAGCTTCGCGAAAAAGTGAAAATCCAAAAAGAAGCTTCTCGAGTTTCCCGCGATCTCGCCGATTCGTATTCCTATATCGCGGAAATCAATCGCAAAATGGAGATCGTCAAAAATATCGCCCTGGGGCTTCCGGAGACGTCGTCCGTCACGCCGGAACGACTTACGGAGCTCTATGAATCCATCCTGGAGGCGCTCTCGCTTCTCGGGAAAACGGATACGTTTTTCTTGTGCGTCGTGGATGTTCGCTCGGGAAATGTCGCCAAAAAATTCGATGTTCGCGGAAAACGATGTCCGGTACTTAAATATTCCGAGCTTGCCAAGCGAAACGAAACGGTGTTACGTGAAGGGGAGTATGTCATCATTCGTTCCTCGAAACGAATGAAAGGATGCCTCGCCTTTATCGTGCTTCGAAAAAAGAACGGTGTTATCGAAGATCCGGAAATTTTCAAAGCGCTCGCCGCGCAAGCGCTCTTCCTCTACTCGATCGAGCAGGAACACATCGAAGCCAAGAAAAAAGAAGGGAAGAAAGGGGAATAGATTTTATGAACATCGGCATTGACGCGCGGTTTTATGGGCCGCTGGGGAAGGGGCTCGGGCGGTATACGACGGAGTTGATCCGAACTCTTGAGGCGCTTGATACGGAGAATGACTATGTCGTATTCCTTCGTCGGGAAAATTTCGATCAGTACGAACCCAAGAATCCGCGATTTCGGAAGGTGCTCGCGGATTTTCGATGGTATTCATTTGAGGAGCAATTTTTGTTTCCTCGAACGCTCTTTCGGGAACGGTGCGATCTCGTACATTTTCCGCACTTCAATGTGCCGATTTTCTATCGACGTCCTTTTGTGGTGACGGTGCACGATCTCATACTCTTGCGTTTTCCGACGCTTCGCGCGACGACCCTCAGCCCCTTTTTCTATAAGCTGAAATTTCTCGCGTATCGCTTCGTCATTCGAAACGCGCTTTCACGCTCCAAGCGTGTCATTACGGTTTCGGAATATACCAAACGCGATATTCTCAACCGATACGTGCTTCCCGCCGACAAAATTTCCGTCACGTACGAGGCGACGCATCCGTTTTGTTTTCTGCTGCCGCGATCGCGAAGAGCTGAACTTTTCCAGCGGCTCGGCTTGACGATTTCCGAATCGACGAGGGCGTCCCGTGGTATACTAAGACCGTACGCGCTCTATGTGGGAAACGCGTATCCACACAAAAATCTCGAGGCGCTTCTTCTCGCATTTATGAATTTTCCGGATCGTGAGGCGCGGATTGTTTTGGTTGGTCGGGATGACTATTTTTATCGACGCTTGGCGAAATTCGCGCGATCGAAGGGACTTTCGTCCGTGATATTTGCGGGTATCGTTTCGGATGAGGAACTCGATGCGCTCTATCGGTACGCGCGTCTCTCGGTTTTTCCGTCGCTCTACGAAGGCTTCGGGCTTCCGCCTCTTGAGGCGATGACGAAGGGGTCGCCGGTTCTCGCCGCCTCGTCCGCCGCATTTCCGGAGGTGCTCGGCGATGCCGCCTTATTTTTTGATCCCGCTCGACCTGGCGCGCTCCGAAACGCACTTCTCTCACTCTGGAATGATGAGTCGCTTCGGGAACATTTTCGTCACAAGGGATACGAGCGTGCCTCGACTTTTTCTTGGGAGGTTATGGGACAAAAAACACTTGATGTATATCGCGAAGCCGGAATGAAATCATAAATTGGCAATATCATGCGCGCTTCCCCGACTTCTTTTCAAAAGAAACCGATCCGTCGGATGACGGATATTCGTTCGGTGCGAAAAAGAGTGAGTTTGCCGCCCGAGTTTTCCGATGCTTCGAAACCAAAGTCGCCTCAAGAGGAGCAAAAGACTTTTTCACCGATCGCCTCTTTCTCTCCCATTTCTTCATTTGAACCCGAGAAAGAAGAACACCCTGAACTTGTGACAGATGTTTCGCGCGATTCGATTTCGGATCGCTCGGTGTTTTTACAAACTTCTTTTCGAGATCGTTTGGCTTCCTGGTGGTTTGCACTCGCTTCTCGGTGTTCGTTTTTTTCGGAAGAGGGAAACGGGAAACGTTACGGGGTGGCGATCGCGCTCGCTTTTTTCTTGCTCGGATCCGCGTGGTTTGGCGTTCGGCTTTTTGAAAAAGGAATGGATATGAAAGCGCGAGTGCTTGGCGCGAGTACCGAAGGATATGGAGAAATTTCTCAGGCGATTGAGGAAGCGAAGCGGCGAGATTTCGAATCGTCCGGACGCCTCTTTCGAGAAGCTTCCGTTTCATTTTCGACCGCTTCCGATTTTTTTGACGGATGGAATGAATCAATGTTCGATGTGGCGCAGTTCATCCCGTTCGTCTCCCGACTTTCTTCGGGGAAATATCTCCTTGACGCGGCGTCCGATATCGCGATCGCGGGTGAAATATTTTCGAGAATCGGAAGCCGTATCGCTTCGCTGGGGAATCCTCTGGAAAACGGCGAAAATATTTCGTTTCTTGATGTGTTTCGATCGGTGCGCGCCGACGCGGCGGAAGCCGAGCGACTCCTTTCCTTGGCGGCGGGGAATCTCGGAAAAGTAGCGGTTTCCGATCTTCCCGAAGACAAGCGTGCCAAATTTCTTCAGCTCAAAACAGCTTTGCCGGAAGCGATTTCGGGTTTACGGCTTTTTCTCGAGCATGGCGATATTTTTTCGGATATGTTGGGCGGAAACGGTTCGAGAAAATTTCTCTTCCTCTTTCAAAACAATCAAGAGTTGCGGGCGACCGGCGGTTTTATCGGAAGCTATGCTTTCCTTGATGTGAATAACGGACGTGTGCGGAAATTTTTTGTGGACGGCATCTTTAATCCCGACGGGCAGATTCACGAGGATATCGTTCCACCGCTTCCCATTCAAAAAATTAGCGCGGGGTGGAGCCTTCATGACAGCAATTGGTTTCCGGATTTTCCTCTCTCTGCCGAGAAGGCGATTCACTTCTATGAGAAGACCGGCGGTCCGACGGTTGATGGCGTCATTGCTTTTACGCCGGAAGTGTTGAAGCGATTTCTTTCGATTACGGGACCCATCGCGATGGAAAAATACGGAGCGACTGTTGACGAGCAGAATTTTCTGGAAACCATACAGTATCAAGTCGAGGTGGCGTATGACAAAAAAGAAAACAAACCCAAGCAAATTCTCTCCGACTTGGCGCCGATAGTGCTTGAACGCGTTTTTGGCGAGGAGGCGCCGCCCGGAGCCTTCGGGAAAGCGCTTGCCTCGATCGAGTCGGGACTTTCCGAGAAGCACATCCTGTTTTATTCGCGAAATGCCGATATGCAACGCCTTATTTCCGATGTCGGCTGGTCGGGGGAGGTGCTTTTCGCGAGTCGCGATTACGCGAGTGTCATTCATTCGAATATTAACGGATACAAAACGGACGGCATTCTCGATGAAGCGATTACCCACCGAGCGGATATTCAGGGTGATGGCAGTATCATTGATACGATCGTGATACAGCGGACGCATCGCGGGGGAAACACGGGACGAGAGTGGTGGGACAAGGTGAATGCCGACTATATGCGGGTGTATGTACCGCTCGGATCGGTTCTCTTGTCGGCCGACGGGCACACGCGGGAAACGGTTTTGCCGCCACTTGATTATTCGGCGCTTCGATTTTCTCGAGATCCCGATGTCGCGCGCGAGGAAAATGGAACGCGTATTGATCCCACTTCCGGAACGCGCATTTCCGAAGATTCAGGCAAAACGGTCTTTGGAAACTGGGTCTATGTGAGTCCCGGAGAAACGGTGACGGTGACCTATACGTATCTTCTCCCGTTCCGCGTGGATCCCGGAAGTTTTGAAAATTCCCTCGATGCGTATTCGATGGTTTTTCAGAAGCAATCCGGATCGCGAGGGAGCGCGCTGTCCTTGCGTGTGTCGTTTCCGGATCGCTTCCGTTCTGTTTGGCAATCGGACGAGAATCTGATACCGTGTGACGGTGGACGGTGTCTGAAAACCGATCTGGTATTCGACCGTTTCGTTGGGCTTCTTTTTTCCGAGAAACCTTGAAAAATATCGTTGCTTTTTGGTTTTCTTGACTTTTGTATGAGGGGGATTCTTTGTCGAATGTTTTCACGCACCTGCTCGATGTTTCACGGAAGGGAAAACACGACGGTGGGGGGCGCGGCGCTCGTGATCGCTCTCTTTGGGGTGGCGAGTCGACTGCTGGGATTTGTTCGGGACCGCATTCTTGCGGGGACATTTGGCGCGGGCGATGTGCTCGATGCCTACTATGCCGCCTTTCGCATCCCGGATTTTCTTTACGGGCTTCTTGTCGCCGGTGCTCTTTCGGCGGCTTTTGTTCCCGTATTTACGGAGCTTCGCGAAAGGAACGGAGGGCGATCCGCGTGGGATTTGGCGAGCGGCGTTTTTGTGCTGGTTGTATGCGTCTTGGGTTGCACGGCGCTTCTCGCTTTTGTTTTTGCGGAGCCGATTATGAACTTCATCGTTTCCGGATTTTCTTCCGAGAAACAAGAGCTCTCCATGAATCTTATGCGGATTATGCTCATCGGACCGATTTTTCTCGGTATGAGCGCTGTTTTTGGGAGTGTTTTGGTATCGTTTCGAAATTTCATTGTTTTTTCACTCGCTCCGCTCTTCTACAATGTCGGCATAATTCTCGGCGCTGTATTTTTCTCGAAGTTCTTCGGTCCTTCGGGACTCGCGATCGGCGTAGTGCTCGGGACGGCGCTTCACGCGCTTGTTCAGTATCCGAGCGTCCGAAAAGCGGGCTTTCGAATTTCATTCGGCGCGTTTTCTTGTGCAAATAGAGAAGTGTGGCGAGTTATCCGTCTGATGGTGCCACGATCCCTCGGTATCGCGGTGGGTCAGGTGAGTTTTCTCGTAGTGACGATGTTCGCCTCCTTCTTGGCGCCGGGGACGCTTGCCGCCTTCACGCTCGCCAATAATATTCAAAGTGTCCCTTTGGGACTCTTTGGTGTTGCTTTCTCACTTGCCGCCTTTCCGGCGCTTTCCGGATTTGTCGCCAAGGATGATCGCCGCCGGTTTTTGGAAATACTGATCAAAACATCGCGACAAGTTTTGTTTTTTGTGCTCCCGGCAAGTTTTATGATAATAGCGCTCCGCGCGCAGATTGTCCGCGTCATTTTGGGGACGGGAGCGTTTGATTGGGAGGATACGACGCTTACTTTTGAAATTCTGGGCATCCTCTCCGCGAGTCTGTTCGCGCAGAGTTTGATTCCTCTCTTCGCGAGGGCATTCTTTTCACTTCAAGACACCAAGACGCCGCTCTTTCTCGCCCTTTTTTCGGAGGTGATTCATATAGCCGTGTTGGTCGCATATATAGAGGCATGGGGACCCCTTTCGCTCGCGCTTTCCTTCTCTGTTGCGAGCATTGTAAATGCGCTTCTCCTCTTTTTCTTTCTGCGAAAGCGAGTCGGAGTATGGAGCGACCAGTCTTTCTTTACGGCGGTGTCCAAGATGGTACTCGCCTCTCTGTGCGCGCTTCTCGCCGTGCAGTCGGTGAAGTTTTTTTTCGGACTCGGCAATGTCGAGCTTGATACGTTTGTCGAAGTGTTTCTTGAGTTGGTACTTGCCGGACTTTTTGGTATCGCGGCTTTTATTGCTTCCGCGTGGATTCTGAAGATTGAGGAGCTTGAACAAGTGTGGCGCTTCATTGTTTCTCGCGTCTTAAAACAGCCGCAGGTTTTAAAAGAGGCCGAGGAAGAGTCGTCGCTCGGGGGAGTATAAGTCAAAAAAAAGTTTTACAATCTTGAAGATATTTGCAATAATCCCCAGTGTAATCATTCGTTGAAAATATGCCTTATGGAGAAAACTCAAAAGAAAGTTTTGTGGATTGGTATGGCTGTAGTTCTGTTTTTGGGAGTTGCTCTTGTGGTGAGCTATCAATGTGGAAGACTCATTGATAGAGCTGGTGTTCAAAATACGCCACGGACGAAAGAAAATTCGGCACCGCCCATTATAGATTCGAGTGAAAAAAACACCCCTGTTGTTGCTGAACCGATTGAAAGTTGGAAAACATATCAAAATAAAGATCTAGGATTATCGTTTGACTATCCGGCTGACTGGGGAGCTGTTGTAGTTGAAAATGGCAACAGAAATAGCATTAGCCTCCCTCCTTGTGAAGTTCCTCTTCCGATGATGATTAATTTAACGAAAAAATATCAATGGGGATTATATAATGTTGTCCTTAAATTCTCTAGCGCACCAATTAATTTGGAAATTAAATTATTGGATTTAAACATCCCAAATAATCCTAGCAAGGTTTGCAACTTTAAAGGAGATTCTGTAACAATCTCAACCATACAACCTAAAATTCAAAATGATAATGTTTTGGTTGTCAACAAATCAGGTGTAAAGTTTATATCTGATCCTTCTTTATTTAATAGCCTAAATACCTCATTAGAGGGTCCAACATATACAGCTCGATATAAAGATAAACTTGTTTGGATTGGTGCAGCCTTTGTTCCCTATGCCGATACTCCAGAAGAAATTGAGTTGCGAGGATATGTCAATACCCCAGAATGTCGCGGTGGAAATGCTTACAATGTGGATAAGGCGTGTGGTATTATCGCGTGGTATCGAACCGGTAAGACTGCTGAAAAAATACGCGCCTCTTTTGAAAATTTAAAAGAACTTGTACAAACATTTGCACTCTCTTCAGGTCACTGATTGCATAGGTTTAAAGTTATCTCAAAATAAAAACCCCTGCCAGATTTCCTGACAGGGGTTTTAGTTTACGGACGTTGCCGTTTAGACGGGAAGTTAATTCCGCTCCCACAGAATGTTGTTGGTTCCGTCGCCATAGGGATCGACGCGATCCCAGTTCTCGCCATTTTTCTTGTACACCTCGAGATGTACATGGTATGCGCCAGGGGCACCTACATCACCCACTTCAGCAATATGCTGGTTCCTTGAAACTTGAGTGTATCCGTATTGCTGAATATTACCTCGAACTGTACTTTCCAGATCATTGCTGTGAAGGAAGACCGTCATGTAGTCATTTGTAGACCCATTGACGTGCAACCCTTCATGGAAGATGTAGAAAGTGTTATACCCATCGGAATCCAGCCATCTTGTGGTCACTACCGATGGCAATGGACAATGAGATTCATCGCGCCATACATTCGCCGGGTTTCGTTGTGCTGTATGAGTGGTAGCAACACAAAGAGTGCCGTCGGCTGGAGCATGAATATCCGTTCCCAAAGTAGCGGGATAGTCATATCCAGGGTGACCATCGTAGTAGAGATACTGGTCATCATAAGCAATGACGCCACTTAGGAAACCGGTTTCTTCTAAGTTTTTAAACCCAGCAGCGAAACAACTCGTGTAATTACTTGAGTTACAAGCAGAACTCGTCGAATAGCACCAGCATCCATTATCGACATTTCCTTCTTCACCATTGAAGGCTGACACTGTCCCATCTTTCGTATACGGAGTCGTCATTGAATGATCCATCACTGATGACACTGAAGCCGTATACGCCGTATAACCGCTAAGCGGGAAACTGAGTGGTGTGGCAACGGGATCACTCTGCAAAACATAATCCCCAGATGAGAGGTTCGGCAGATTGAACTGCCCATCCCAGTTGTAGGAGAAGTTCACCTTGAGATCCACGCCTCCGTATACTCGAATCAGGTCTTCACGGATATCGTATCCGGCAGGTCCCGAGTAGTGCCAATCAAACCATGTGTATGTCGCCGGATTGACAACCTGCGTTGGAACGAATGGGGTGAGCCAGTTATAGCCATAACGCCAATAACACAAGGCGTTACTATGATAGGCGGTACTATCCCAGGCTTGGGAAGAAGAGGCGGGATTGAGTATGATCCACGCATGCTGATATGGAGGACCCTGATTATAGTTCGCGATAACAGGCATCTGATCAGGGTCGAGATTAGCGGGGAAATAGCAGATATAGCTCTGGTTGTACCATGGGTGCCAGGTTTGGATATACGACGTGTACGTCACATCATTTTCCGTAAAGGGCACCTCCCTTGGGATATTCGGACCATTGAATGCAAATGTTTCTACAGGGAGACTTATGTAAACAGAGAGGCATGTTGCAATCACTGTGAAGCGTTTCATGAAATGATCCTCTTCGAGGGTGGTTGGCAAAAAAAACGCATGTACCCGCACATTTTGAGTGACCTTTTCGGCGCGTTCTCGGTTTGTTAAGGTACGGTTTCGAGTGTATACGGGGAAAATAAGCCTGTCAAGCGCTCATTCTGTTGGTTTGTGGTACTATGGCAGTAGACAAATATATTCTGATTTCGTCCTATAGCCCTGGCACTGTTGAAAAGTTGCCCTTTTTTTGCGACTTTTTAAGTATCTCATATGTATGGCACTGTGAGTTCGCTCGAGAGTTCTATATCCTCCAAAACGAGGAGTATTTTTTTGAGGGAGGCAGGACTCAATGTTTTGACTTCGTATAGGGCATAGATGGTTGTTTTTTTTGGGCACGGGTTTAGTTATAGACTCCAATAATGCCAGATTGCCTTTTCTTTGGGTTTATACTACCGTAAAGGAGCTTTTGAGGGGGCTTCTTTTTATTTTGAATTGGAAGGAAATTATGGATCAACGGTTTATAAGAAACTTTTGCATTATCGCGCATATTGATCACGGGAAGTCGACCTTGGCCGATCGGCTTTTGGAAATGACGGGGACGGTCGAGGCGCGAAAAATGAAGGAACAGCTCCTCGATCAGATGGACTTGGAGCGCGAACGAGGCATCACGATCAAGCTTCAACCGGTTCGGATGAAGTATGGGTACCGACAAACGACTGACAACAAACAACTGACAATGAACAGTTTGAGGCGAACAGCTGATAGCGGTGAGTTGTCGGTTGAAAGTGGCGAGTACATCATGAATCTCATCGATACGCCCGGGCATGTGGATTTTCATTATGAGGTGTCGCGATCCTTGGCAGCGGTTGAGGGGGCGATACTCTTGGTGGACGCGACCAAAGGTGTGCAGGCGCAAACGCTTGCTAACTTGTACCTGGCGATTGAAGAGGGGCTCGCGATTATTCCGGTTGTGAACAAAATCGATTTGCCGGCGGCGAATGTCGAGAAAACGAAAAAGGAAATTCTACATATTCTCGGGTGTCGCGAAGACGATATTCTTCTCGCGTCGGGAAAAACGGGGATTGGTGTTTCCGAAATTCTCCGCGCGGTCATTGAACGGGTGCCGGCGCCTACAGGAAGGGAAGATGCCCCGCTTCGCGCGCTCATTTTTGACTCGGCGTACAATACGTACAAGGGCGTGGTCGCTTATGTGCGCATTGTGGATGGATCGGTTCGGCGGGAGAATATGCTTCGTATGATGGCGACGGAGACCGAGAGTATCGCCATTGAAGTCGGGATGATGAAGCCGGAGCTTGTGTCGACGGACGAGCTTTCTGCGGGCGATATCGGCTATATCGCGACGGGACAAAAGGATGTCGCCTCGTGTCGTGTCGGTGATACGGTGACACTTTCCGTTCGGAGCGATCGAAATCCGAAACGGGTGGATGCCGGATCCGTCGAACCGCTTCCCGGATACAAAGACGTGAAACCGATGGTGTACGCAAATCTTTATCCGGTTGACGGCGACGACTATACCGAAATGCGCGACGCTCTGGAAAAATTGAAACTCAATGATGCCGCGTTCGCGTTTGAACCGGAGAGTAACGCCGCGCTCGGTCGCGGATTTCGGTGTGGTTTTTTGGGGCTCCTTCACCTAGAAATCGTGCAGGCGCGGCTTGAACGGGAGTTTTCTTTGACCCCGACCATTACGACGCCGTCGGTTGTCTATGAAATCGAACAGCGTGGCAAGGAGGGTCGCCTCCCGATGTATTCTCCGATGGATATGCCTGATCCCGCTTCGATTGAGGCGATCTATGAACCCTATGTGGATCTCAAGGTAGTCGCGCCCGCTTCGTACTTGGGTGCGATTCTCGATTTGGGATCATCTATTCGGGCGGAGTACAAGAATACCGAGTATCTCGACGAAGAGCGCATCTTGCTTTCTTTTGAGGCGCCGCTTATGGATGTGATCGTGAATTTTCATGATCGACTGAAGAGTGTTTCGTCGGGATTCGCGTCGATGAATTATGACCCCATCGGGTATCGGGTTTCGGATGTGGTGCGACTTGATATTATCGTGGCGGATGAGCCAGTTGACGCGTTCTCGCGTATGGTGCCGAAGCGCGAGGCGTATTCCGAAGGGAAGGTGACGGTTGAAAAGCTAAAGAGCGTCATTCCTCGACACAATTTTGCGGTGGCGATTCAAGCGGCGATCGGTGGCAAAGTGATCGCGCGCGAAACAATCTCGGCGTTTCGGAAGGATGTCATCGCAAAGCTTTATGGCGGCGATGTGACGCGAAAACGGAAGCTACTCGAAAAACAGAAAAAAGGCAAGAAAAAAATGCGAGCGATCGGTGGCGTTACCATCCCGCCAAAGGCGTTTCTCGAAGTACTGCGGAAGGGTGAAAATTAGGGTAGAGACGAAAGATTTTGTGTCTCTACGGTGCGCGTTTTTGATTTATTCGACGTATGCTACAATACCTGTAATGAAGGGATGCTATACCAACTTACTTTAATCTCTGCTATCTTGTGAGTTGCCTCGACCGCAAAAAATAATTTTTCTCACATGCTCCTCGTTGGGCTCGGAGCAAACTTTCGTCCCGCCAAGGCGGGATTGCAGTCTCGGCGTGCATGATAGAAGATTTCAGGGTGTTTTGGTGTTAACCATTAATATTCTTTCTATGTTGTACGAAAATAGAGAACAGTTGAGTCCCGAGGTGGTGGATATGACGCGGGCGATTGATTCTCTGAAGGAAGAGCTTGAGGCGGTTGCGTGGTATAATGAGCGCGCGGACGTGGCGACCGACGAAGAGCTTCGCGGGATTCTCGAACACAATCGCGACGAGGAGAAAGAGCATGCGGCGATGCTTCTCGCCTGGATCGGCAAACACGACAGTACCTTCGCGCACGAGCTCTCGGATTTCTTGGGCGGCAACGGCAAGGGCGGCGATATTCTCGGTACGGAGAAGTAGGGCTTTGCAATTCCTCATTCCTAATTTTATTTTTATGGCGCTTACATTTACCGATAGTAATTTCGACAGCGAAGTTTTGAAGAGTGACCAGCCGGTTCTTGTTGATTTTTGGGCGCCGTGGTGCGGACCGTGCCAGATGATGGGTCCGATCATTGATGAAGTGGCGGAAGAAATGAAAGGAAAAGCCAAAGTGGGGAAACTTGATGTGGATGAGAATCCCAAGATGGCGTCAGAATATGGCATTATGTCTATTCCGAGTCTCAAAATTTTTAAGGGCGGGAAAGTGGTAAAGGAGTTTTCAGGGGTTCAAAAAAAAGGGGCGCTTAAGGAGGTGCTTTCAAACGTGTAAGTTCTAATAAAACGGAGGGATTATGAGAATACACAAACAATTGCTTCCCTTTGAGAGTCGGACGCAGATCGACTTTGTCGATATTACGGATCGTGTTCGAGATATCGTGAAGGAATCGGGGATTCGACAGGGGCAGGTGACGATTTTTGTGCCGCATACGACGATGGGCGTCGTCATCAATCACAATGAGCCGCTCCTCCTTCAGGATTTTATGCGTGTGCTCTACAAAGTGGCGCCGGTTGACGATCATTATTCACACGATCTTTTTGAAATTCGCAAAGAATGTCCTTCGGACGGTCGAAGCAACGGGCATTCTCACTGCAAGGCGCTCCTTATGGGGTCGAGTGAAAATATTCTTATTGAGCGAGGCGATCTTATTCTTTCATCCCTTCAGAGTATTTTCGCGGTCGAGTTTGACGGCGCGCGGAAACGCGATGTCATCGTGCAGGTGATGGGAATTTGATTCAATGAACAATTATCAATGTTCAATGATCAATTCATGTTAAAAAAAATATTTTTTGCATTTTTTGTTGTACTCGTTGTTGCCGGCGTTGGCGCCGGTATTTTTCTGTATCAGTCGAAGATGGCGAAGAGTACGTTTGTGGGGGAAAAAGTTTTTCATATCGAAGCGGGCGAGGACATTACTTCCATCGCGAAGCGACTTGAAAGCGAGCGACTCGTTGTATCGCGGTGGTATTTCCTCTGGAGCGCGTGGCGAGGCGGGCTTCGTGGGAAGGTTCATGTTGGGGATTTCGTGATTCCCGGGAAACTTTCGGCGCCAGAAGTGGTCGTGACTCTTCTTTCGGAAGAGGGGAAGCCGATGGAAGTGAAACTCACGTTTCCCGAAGGATGGGACGCGAAGAAAATGGCGGCGCGGCTTTCGGCAAATCGGTTTGATGGTGAAGGATGGCTGGCACTTGTTAATGACCCGTCTCCCGACTGGAGGGTGACGTACCCGATACTCTCGAGCGTGCCGATCGACGCCTCGCTTGAAGGATTTCTCTTTCCGGATACGTATACCTTTCGTCTGGATGCGACGCCGCGGGACATTCTCGAGAAGATGCTTCGAAATTTTGAGACGCGTTTCGGAGACGATCTCCGGCAGGAAGCTGCTCGGCAAGGAAAAAGCGTTTTTGATGTGGTTATTCTCGCGAGTATTCTGGAAAGGGAAATTGGGACGGCGAATCAAAGCGTTGAAGTAATCGAACGTGATCGAAAGATGGTGAGTGATCTTTTTTGGCGGCGTCTCGCCGATAATCACGCGCTCGAGAGCTGCGCGACGGTGCAGTTTGTTTTGGGTACCAACAAGCCCCAGCTTTCGTTTGAAGAAACGCGTACGGATTCCCCGTACAATACTTATATCAATACGGGGCTTCCGCCGGGACCGATTGGCAATCCCGGACTTGTCTCGCTTCGCGCGGCGCTCTTTCCGATTGCGAATGATTTCTACTTTTTTCTCAACAATCCCCAAACCGGCGAGACCTTTTTCGCGAAGACCTTCGAGGAACATCAACGCAACAAATCGGCAAACGGATTGTGAAAGAGGTGTGCTCTCCTCGGGTAAGGGTGGGGGCAACTCTTCCAATCGGGAAAAGGATGTGCTATTCTCTTGAGTGAAAAATTGAGTACCTTTCAGGATTCAGAAATAGGTAGGAGGTAGCGATGAAGAAGATGTGCTTTACGGTTCCGGGGCAACCGAGAGAGATAGATATTGGGGATGAGCTTTTCGTGTATCTTCCTCCGGATGGCGTGCTCGTTCGTCGAAAGTTTACTTTGGAGGAAATGCGTGAGGATGGATGGTGGTATCCCTTGCGACCGTTTCAAGAAGTTGTGAAAATTCCGACAGGTTCATATTGTTTCCACAGACTGGATCCAGGACGGGCTTTGGTGACGCCTGCTACCCTCCCCTTTGTATCGCCGGTTTCCGTGCAAGAAAACCATCTTGTTCCGATTTCGGAGCTCATCACCGAGTATGCGAGGAGGTGCTATTTTGCAGGACAGGATGTCATTCGGACGGTTGAAGGAAGTGACGCGCCCCGTTTTCCTCTTGGGAGGCTTAACGCGGAGGGGCTTTTTCCGGGGGTGAGAGAAGATCAGCTTTCCTATTGTGAGTGGTCTGAGGACACTCGTTGATCGAGTGGCTTGCGCGGCGGATGAAGAGTGAGAGCATATTATGCTTCAATACTCTTCCCGCCGTTTTTTATTTTCGCAGGACTTGATTTTTTGTTACAGCGAAAGAAATGAAAGCGAAAAGGTTTGCGAAAAAAGTTGTATTTTTTATTGTACGCACTTTCTGGTATACTGAAAAAGTCGAAGCTTTTCATTGCAGAGCGATGTTTTATGGATGGTAAAGTGATCAAGGCAGAAGAAGGAATCGGTGGGCGACGATCGTTTTCGTCTCGGTGGTTTTTCGTGGTTTTCTTCGTGGCGATTTTTCTTTCGGTCGGAGCGACCTATTATCGGATATTTGTGGCTCGAAACTACGCGGTGACGCTGGAGACCGTCTGCGATCCGGCTGTGTCGGCGTGTTTCGCGCGCGATATTTGCGAGACCGAGGACGGCGTCTGCGGAGAAGGGGACACTCCTATTGAAACGGCGTATTACAAAATCGTCGAGCGGAAGGCATCCGCCTTTCCGGAGGTGTGCGCGTTTGGTTCGCTCGAAGATCCAACTTGCGCCGATCTGTCGTGCCGGTCGGACGAAGCGGACTGCACTGAAACGATGTGCGACGATGAAACCGTGCCGGAGGGCGAGTCCTGCGTTGGTCCGGGGTTTGTCCCGTCGAATGATGTGGAGCCGGAAGAAATGAATGAGAGTGAAGGAGATGAGACGGCGAATGAGGAAGACGCAAGTCCTCTTGAGGGCGAGCTTCCTCAAGAAGGAGAGGGGAGTGTGACCGAGCCCGAAAAGGGCGATATGGAGGCGACAAAAGAAGTGAATGAAGGAATCGAATAGAGAGCTCCGACCATCGTTGATGTTTTTCCGGATGTATTTTCCGATATGAAAACCCCATTTTCCCCCATTGAAAGGGTATTTTTCGAGCATAAAATATGGAGTTTCTTTTCAAGCGGACATTTTTGTCCGTTTTCTTTGACTTTTAATATTGACGCGTAAATCATTTTATGGTATAAATTCAAGTTTACTTTAGAAACTATATTTTGAGTTTGATTTTGATGTTTGATTGAGAGGAATTATCTTTTTTGTTTTATGCGGATACTCTTTGTTTCGGGGGAATTAATTGGGGCGGATCTGTGTGTTCGCCTGAAGGGCGAGGGGAATGACGTGAAAATGTATATTCGCGATCCGAAGCGGCGCGAATGTCTCGATGGTATGGTCAAAAAGACGAATGACTGGAAAAAAGAGCTTGAATGGGTGGGGAAGAAGGGGCTTATTGTTTTTGACGATGTCGGGTTTGGTCGAGAACAGGATCGCCTGCGAAAAGAAGGCTACCGCGTTTTTGGCGGAAGCGCGTTTGGAGATCGTCTCGAAAAAAATCGCGAGTACGGACAAAAAATTTTAGAGGAATGCGGGATTGCCATACTCCCGTCGTTTCGTTTTGAGAGCCCGAAAAAGGCGATAGCATTTTTAAAAAAACATCCGGGCCAGTGGGTGATAAAGCAGAATAGTCACCAAAGTTCGCTTAATTATGTTGGAAAAGTTGATGATGGGGAGGATGTTTTGAGTGTGTTGAAAAAATATGATGAGGTTGGAATTCAAGATATCGACCTGCAGAAAAAGGTGATGGGAATAGAGGTTGGGGTTGCTCGTTATTTTAATGGAAAGGATTGGGTGGGACCAATCGAAATCAATGTTGAGCACAAAAGTCTTTTTAACGATGGTATCGGACCGAAAACCGGAGAAATGGGAACGGTGATGTGGTATACCGATAATGAAAATAACCAGCTTTTTTGTCAGACGCTTGCCAAGATGAAATCATATCTTCAGAAAATTGATTTTAGAGGCGATATTGACATAAATTGCATCCTTGATAAAAAGGCTCTGTATCCGCTTGAGGTTACCTCGCGACTTGGTTGTCCCTCCACTCAGCTGCAAGCGGAAATCCATCTTTCCCCATGGACGGAATTTTTGAGTGCCGTGGCGGATGGAAAATCGTATGATTTGAAGTATAAACACGGATTTGGCGTAGTTGTCTCTGTAGCGGCGCCACCATTTCCCTATGAAGGTATATCATCGATATATTCATCAAAAGGTGTGAGAGTTTTCTTTAGTTGCCCACTTTCTCATGAGGAACGAAGTCGAGTTCATTTTGAAGAAATTTCCAAGGATAGAGGAACTGAGGGAAAGAATTACTATATTTCCGGAAGCAACGGGTTTATACTCTACGTTACCGGATTTGGAGATTCTATAGAAAAAGCAAGGGGAGAGGTATATTGCATTGTTGAAAAGATTATTGTTCCGAAGATGTTTTACCGAACAGATATCGGCGTTCAATTTGCAGAAAAAGAGCTTCCTTTGTTACAAAAATGGGGATGGGTTTCCTAATTTCCTATATCAGGGAGCTATTTATAAAGAAAGGATAGCAAACGGCTGAAACGATGGGGATGGATGTTCTGATGTCTTGCAATTTCGTAGTGAAGAAGCCTGCACTTGTCTTTCGTTTACTTTCCTGATAACTTCTTTTTGTCGGTTGCTTACTGAATTTTTTTTGTTGTATGGGGAAAACTTTGCAAAAAAGAGACCTTTATTGTATTTCAATAAGTCTAAATAATAACACTCAGGATATCGTCAATGCCTGTAATATTAAAGATATTTCGCGGGGATATAGTGAATTTAAGAAACTCCCCTGTGTAGAGGAGGTAGTCATTTTGCAAAAATGTAATTGCACGGAGATTTTTGTCTGGGGGGTTTTTGATTTGGAAAAAATTGTAAAAACGTGGAGATTAGTTAGTATCTCTCCAGATGGCTTCGGCGGATCTGACATCGCCCTTTACCGTGAATACAAATGTGTCGAGCATCTCTTGCAAGTGTCTTCCGGATTAAAGAGCGTGACCATTGGGGATGGTCAAGTACTTGGACAGGTTCGATTTGCTTTGACGAGCAGTAAAAAATTTAAAGCCTCTGGTCCGGTAATGGAGGTTCTTTTTCGTTCAGCCAAAAGAGTAGCGCTTTCCGTAAAAGAACAAACAATGATAGGGATTGGAAACGTTTCAGTCGGTCGACAAGCGGTTGAGTTGCTTCAAAATGTAAATGGCGATCAGTCTCAGTGCATTCTGATTGTCGGATGTGGAGCTATGGGGAGCCTCATTGCACATGTTTTACATGAAAAAGGTTTTGAATCTATTGATGTTACAAATAGGACAGAGTCTCGAGCAAATAAATTGGTTGAAACCGGAGTGGCAAGAGCCAGAGTCGAATTTAGTGAGTATCTCGATAAAATAGGCGAGTACGATGCCGTTTTCTTCTGTCTTTCGGATGTTCTTTCTTATGAAGAGTCAGAGAAAATAAATAAGTTGTTCCATATACCAAAAATTATCGATGTTGGAAACCCTCAGAATACGATTTTGCTTGCATCTTTGAACAAAAGCGCGTCTATCTATTCAATAGCGACCATAAAAAAACTGACTGCTCAACGATATAGGGATCGAGTTGCTCAAATTGAAAAGGCAAATGAGATTATAAGAGAACGTGTCGGTGAGGTGTATCGTGCTATAGAAAAAGAGTTGATAAGTGTGGAGGTCGGCTTAAACTTAGAATTGAGCAAGAAGAGGCTCAATAAAAATTTAGCGCACGTTGCTTTTTTGAGAAGCGTTTTTGAAAAGGGCTTCCGAGATTATCTGCAAGAAAAGGAGGTTTATACGGAAGTGCATACTCCGTATGTAGTACCAATATCAACTGACCCACCGAGAAACAATGCAAGTGAGGAATTGTTCTCTGTTCAATGGTATGAAAGAAAACTTTTTTTGCGACAGTCTAATCAGATGTATAAGCAAATGCTTGTTCTGTCTGGGATGAGGCGCGTTTTTGAGTATGGACCATTTTGGCGTGAGGAGACGAGTCCTACTGCAAGGCATTTATCAGAAGCATGGGGGCTTGATGTTGAAATGCAACTGAAGAAAAATGAAGGAATCAATGCTCTACTTGCTGTTGCTGGAGAAATACTGAATTTTTCCTCGGAGAGATTATTGGAAGGGCAACTTATTGCGCAAGAAAATGTTATTGCGAAGGAAATACAATCCATAAGTTATGACGAGGTATTTGAGATAGTGACAGCTCATGTTGATACTGAATATTCGTACGGGGATGATCTTGGTTATAGCAGGGAATACGAATTGGCAAATTTCTTAAAAGAAAATCGTAGCTGGGATATTTTTGCGATTGTTCATTATCCGAATCTCACGAAAAAGTTTTATACGAAAGAGGTGGACGAGCACTATACAGAGTCCTTTGATATTATTTATAGGGGCTGGGAAATTTGTTCTGGCGCCGTACGAGAAACCGATGCTTCTCGTATTGTTGAAAGAATGAAGATGTCAGGAGTAAATCCTGAAAACTTTCAGTTTTATCTCGATTACTTCAAGACGCCGGTTTCGCACGGCGGTTTTTGTCTTGGAATTGATCGGGTTGTTGCGAAATTACTTGGGTATAATACCGTTGAAGACGTAGTTCTATTTCCAAGAAGCCAGACACATATTATTCCTTAATGGAAACCATTATGAAAACCTATAGAAAGAATGATTGCTCTATAGCTGAGAGTCGGGAACGTGTCGGAAAAAAGACTATTCTTTCTGGGTGGGTACACAACCTCCGACTGCACGGAAAGGTTGCTTTTTGTGATCTTCGTGACCCTTCGGGGAAAATTCAGGTTGTGTGTACCGGAGAAACATTTGAACAAATAAAGAAGATTTCCCTCGAGTCGGTCATACAAGTTTCCGGAACCGTCGTTGAGCGACAAAAAAATCTCATAAATCCAAATCAGCCTCTCGGTGACAGAGAACTTGTCGCTGAAACTCTTCATATTTTTTCGCCTGCGACAGCGCTTCCATTTTCCGTTGACGATGACACGAATGCGATAGACGAGTCTCTTCGCATGAAACACCGATATCTTGATCTCCGATCGGATCGAATGCAAAGAAATATCCGGTCTCGCCATGAAACAATGCTCTTTCTTCGGAATTACTACAGCGAGAATGGATTTTGTGAGGTGGAGACACCTATCCTTACTAAGGGAACTCCGGAGGGTGCTCGAGAATTTATCGTTCCTTCGAGAATTCATCATGGACAGTTTTATGTTCTTCCGCAATCTCCACAACAGTTCAAACAACTTCTCATGGTCTCCGGTATGGGGAAATATTTTCAGGTGGCACGGTGCTTTCGAGATGAGGATCAGCGACAGGATCGTCAGCCGGAATTTACTCAATTTGACATTGAGATGTCTTTTGTTGATGAGGGTGATGTGATGAAAATGGTTGAGGATTCTATGATAGCGCTTGTTTCGAAGATATTTCCGAACAAGAAAATTCTTTCTACGCCGTTTCCAAAAATGACCTATGCGGATTCTATGAAGAATTATGGGTGTGACAAACCGGATATGCGAGAGAAAAAAGATAGTGACACGTTGGCATTTTGTTGGGTGACGGAGTTTCCGCTTTTTGAAGAAGATAGCACTTCGAAGACTGGAATTTCATCCGCGCATCACCCATTTACCATGCCGCTCGACGAAGATATATCTCGAATAAAAAGCGATCCGCTCTCGGTTCGTTCCACGGCGTTTGATCTTGTTCTGAATGGGTATGAAATTAGTTCTGGCAGTGTTCGTATACATGATGCAGGGCTACAAAAAACCATATTTGAGTCGATCGGACTTAGGGAAGAGGAAATACAGAATAAATTTGGTCATATACTTCGTGCATTTTCTCTTGGGGTTCCACCGCACGCTGGAACGGGGCTTGGAATGGATCGGCTTATCTCTACTATTCTTGGTGAAGAAAGTATTCGTGAAGTAATCGCATTTCCAAAAACAGGCGAGGCAAAAGATTTGCTTATGGGCGCTCCGAGCGAGTTATCCGATGAAACGCTACGACAGGTTTGGATTGAGAAGCGAAAGAAATAGCATGCGGAAAAAGCGCTTTCTGAATTGAGCTAATCGAGTTTATGAGCACTCTCTTTGAAAGAATTCTCTCTGGAGAATTGAAATCGTGGAAGGTATGGGAAGATAATGACTACCTTGCTTTTTTGACGCCATTTCCCAATACCATTGGAGTAACTGTCGTGATTCCAAAGAGTGATGTTGGGAACTACGTATTTGACTTAAAGGAGAATGACTATCAAGGTTTGCTTGGTGCGGCGAGAACGGTGGCAAAAATTCTTGAAAAAGCACTTGGCGTGTCTCGTGTTGCTATGGTATTTGAGGGTACCGGCGTTGCCTATGTTCATGCAAAGCTGTATCCGCTTCATGGAAATCTTGCGGATGAGACGAATATCTGGAGCAAGCACTTTGAATTTCATCCAGAATATCTTGGCTATATTACAACAGTTGAAGGGCCAAAGGTATCTGATGAGGAGCTCGATAGGGTGCAAGAGAGAATCTTGAACATACAGGAAAAGTAAAAAACAATTGATTTTTATAAATAGTTTTAGTTTTGTTTTTTACTGATTACCTTCGATATGCACTTTCTCTGGGATAATTGGTTTCTCTTGGCGCTGTGCGCGCCGGCCTTGTGGGCGATTGTCAATTTGATTGACGTGTATTTTGTTGAGGATATCTATGATGGACCGCTTGACGGTCTTTTGTTGTCGAGTTTTTTTCAGATCGTTCCATGGATTGCCGTTCCTTTCGGTATCTTGGAATTTCAGCTTCTTCCGATGTTTCCTTTTGTTCTTTTTCTTCTTGGGGGCTTCCTCTATATGGGGGCTTTCTACTTTTATTTTAAAGCCCTCTTTCAAAAGAACGATGTCTCGCTGGCGCAGGTACTGTGGACGCTTTCACTTCCCCTCGTTCCGGTTTTTTCATGGGTCACGCTTGGGGAACGGCTTGAATGGATTCAGTATGTTGGAATTTTTGTCGCTTTTCTCGGCGGATTTTTTCTTTCAATGGACTCATCGATTCGCGCGGAAGGATTTTGGTCTATCGCCGGGACTATGTTGTTTGCGAATATCTCTCTTGCCGCAAGTATGGTAATTCAATCCCACGCGTATGAGTTGGTCGGAGAAGGTGGATTTTGGAGCGGATATCTCCTTTTCTCACTCGGTGCATTTTTGGTGGCGCCGCTTGTGTGGGCGGTGAAAGTACGAAATGCAAAAGTGTTTCAGCTGGCGCGACGATATTGGTTTGTGTTTTTGATAAGCGAAGGGCTGGCGCTTCTCGGATTTTTGTGTTCGCAACGAGCGCTCTCCCTTTCCTCTTCACCGTCTTTTGTTGCGGTCTTGGAAACCCTGATTCCGGCTTTTGTGATGTTGTTTAGCGCTCTATTGATAGTATTTTTGTGGATTTTTCGTTTTCAGACACTGTTTGTACAAAAAATATATCGAGATCAATTTCGCGGTTTATGTGTTAAAATATGTTCTATAGCAGTTGTTGCTTTTGGAGTTTACTTATTGTAGATATTTTCCTTTGAAGTTGGCCTTTTAGAGCAGGGATACTTGTTTTATGTTAAAATGACCCCGAGGAGGGAATAAAAATTTCTTTTATGTTCTGTACAGACATTTCAGATCCTTTGTTTTTTATATTTTCAGAAGAAGCACATCCACTTTTGTATTATTCACATTTCCCGGCAATTCTTGTTTCATTGTTTCTCGGATTTTTTGTTTGGATGAAGGGTCGTGATATTTCCGCTCAGTCTCTTCTTTTCGTATCTATTTTTTTTACTTTTTGGGCGCTTTCAGACCTTGTACTTTGGACAAATAATGACAGTCGCTTCATTATGTTTGTGTGGTCGTTTGTTAACATTCTTGAAAATTTCGTTTCGGTGTTTACGCTGTACTTCGTGTATCTCTTCTTGGAAAAGCGCGATGTGTTGCTTCGATGGAAAATGTTTGTCGCTTTCCTCTTTCTTCCATTTTTAGCGTTGATTCCAACGGGTATTAATTTGAAGGGTTTTGATGTGGCCGTTTGCGAGGCGACGCAGGGACCGATCATATACTACTTCTATTTTCTCGAAGTATTCTTTTTTCTCTGGCTTCTCGGATTTCTTCTTTATAAAATAGCTCATTCTTCCGGAGAAGAGAGAAAGAAGGTGGTGCTTCTTTCCGTTGGTTCAATTTTCTTTCTTCTCTCTTTTTCCGGGATGAATATTTTGGGAAGTGTTACCGAGCATTGGGAATATCTCCAATACGGACTCTTCGGCATGCCGGTTTTTATGGGGCTTTTGGCGTATCTCATTGTCCGATACCAGATATTCAATATTAAGCTTCTTGCTGCGCAGGCGTTGGTGATTGGGCTTTCGGTTCTTATCGGCGCTCAGCTTTTTTTCATCAAGACAACGACCAATTATATTTTGACTTCGGTTACCTTTCTTCTATCCATCGGATTCGGGATATTGCTCATCCGGTCGGTGAAGAATGAAATTCGGCGGAAGGAGGAGTTGCAGGTGGTGACGGACAAGCTCGCGGCGGCGAACGTGGAGTTGAAGCGGCTCGACCAATCGAAAACGGAATTTATCTCGATTGCGTCGCATCAGTTGCGGACGCCGCTTACCGCCATCAAGGGATTCGTCTCGCTTCTTCTTGAGGGGTCATATGGCGCGGTGCCCGCCGGTATCGCCGATATTCTCAAAAAAATTTATACGTCCAATGAGCGTATTATTCACTTGGTTGAAGATCTTCTCAATATTTCTCGTATGGAGGCGGGGCGACTCGTCTATGAATATACGGAAGTGAATTTATGTGAATTCTTGAATGAACTTCGCGATACGTTTGCAATTGCCGCCAAGAAGAAGGGGCTTGAGCTTTCCTTTGAGTGTCCCGAAGGGGAGGCGTTGCCGCCGGTGTGGATCGATCGCAAGAAATCGTTCGAAGTGGTGTCGAACTTGATAGATAACGCGATCAAATATACGCCGAAGGGGAGTGTCCGCGTTCGAGTGGAGCGTGTGTCAAACATGGTTCGTATCTCGGTTTCGGATACGGGCGTCGGCATAGCGCCCGAAGCGATTCCGCGGCTCTTTGTGAAGTTTACCCGCGGCGAGGAGAGCGGGAAGCTCTATGCCAATGGTACCGGGCTCGGGCTCTATGTGGGAAAGAGCATGATGGAAGCTCAGGGCGGAACCATTTCCGTTTTCTCCGAAGGCATCAACAAAGGCTCCACCTTTTCCGTCGATTTCCCCGTGAAGAAAGGATGATCGAAGTTTTGTTTGTGCGAATATAAAAAGCGAGTCGAACTCGCTTTTTGTGTGTGTCCCTGGCAGGAATCGGACCTGCGGCCTTCTGGACCGGAACCAGACGCTCTATCCACTGAGCTACAGAGACGTGTGCCTTCTTCGTCAGGCAGTATACTTTTTTTTGCGAGTATTGTACACTGGGGAAATGGGGAAACTGGTATTTTTCGGTATTTCCGGTGTATGGACGTGAGTATCATTCTGGTTAACTATCGAAGCCGAGAGAAAACTCGGCGGTGTCTTTGTTCTCTTCGGAAAGCCGATTTCTCGGGAGTATCGCATGAAACGATCGTGGTTGACAATAGCGAGACGGCTGATTTTGATACTTCTTTCGAGAGGGAGTTTCCGGAGGCAGTGTTCCTTTCAAGCGGAAAGAATCTCGGAATGGGGGGCGGGAACAATCGGGGCGCCGAGCGGGCGACGGGGAAGTTTTTCCTTATTCTGAATCCCGACACCTTGGTTCGTCCCGATGCTGTCCGACTTCTTTTTTTGGGTATGAAGGAGCGTGAGGATATCGGCATTATGGGGCCGAAACTCTTGAATCCCGACGGGACGCTTCAATATTCCTGCCTTCGGTTTCCGAAAGTGTGGACGCCGATTGTACGTCGGACATCGCTCGGGCGTCTTGTGCCGGCGTATCTCGGGCGGTATCTTATGACCGACTTCGATCACGAGACGATTCGCGATGTCGACTGGATGATCGGGTCGTGCCTTATGATACGAGCGGATTTTTATCGGCGGGTGGGCGGGTTTGATGAGCGCTTCTTTATGTATTTTGAAGATACCGATCTGTGCCGTCGGGCGTGGCGGAGTGGTCTTCGAGTGGTATACTTGCCGGAAGCGGTTGTCATACACGATCACGCGAGAGGGAGCGCTCGATCACGTTGGTTTGTGGCGCCTTTTACGAGTCGCCTCGCGCGCGAGCATATACGGTCGTGGGTACGATATATGTGGAAGTGGAAATTCCGTTGATTATAGGACTTACGCGTTTGGCGAATTTCTTCGTCAAATGTTCCCCCGCCTCGGCGGGGACGCTGTATGGCGCATACAGTTTACTCTGTTCCTCGCATTTTCCTCGAACTGCACTCAAACGCGTAAGTCCTAGATTATTTAAGAAAACATCTATGTCAAAGGTACTCTTGGTTGAAGATGACCCGATGATATCGGAGATGTATGAACGGAAATTCGTTGCCGCCGGTTTCGATGTTCGTATCGCGGTTTCCGGAAAGGCGGTACTTGATATTTTGCGGGTTGAGCCGTTTGATATCGTTCTTCTTGACATCGTCCTTCCCGAGATGGGCGGTATGGAAGTGTTGGAGCAGATTCGAAATCCCAAAAGCGGGTATGCTCCCGATTTGAAAATCGTCATGTTTAGCAATTTGAATGAGCGAGAGGATCGGGAAAAGGCGCTGCGTCTTGGCGCGAACGGCTTTATTTCGAAGTCTGAGTTTTCGCCGTCGCAACTTGTCGAAGAAGTTTCTCGTTTTCTGAAACAACCCGGATCGCGGCAGAGTGATGAAATTGAGCATTTGCAAGCGGATGAAAATCCCGGAGGGAATAATCAGTAACAAGAAGTTATGGAACGAACACTGATTGTCGAAGCGTTGCGTGCGAAAGGGGAACGGGTTCGCCTGAAAGGATGGGTGAATATGCGTCGCGACCACGGGAAAATTTTATTTCTCGATGTTCGCGATCGAAGCGGTACGGTTCAACTGGTGGTAATACCCGATCATAGCGCGGCGTATGAGGCGGCGCGCGAGTGCCGGAATGAGTGTATCATCGAGGCGATCGGTGTGGTGAAATCTCGTCCGGGTGGCGCCGAGCGCGCCGATACCCTGGGGAGTATCGAAGTGGAAGTTGAAGAACTCATCATTCTTTCCGCTCCCGAAAGTCCGCTCCCATTTGAAATAGCTGAGGGCGGTCTTGAGGAACTTCATCTTGATACACTTCTCAACAATCGCATTTTTTCGCTCCGCAATCGAAAAGTTCAGGCGATTTTTCGGCTTTATGGCATACTGGTATCCGCGTATGCCGACGCGCTTCGGTCGCGCGGTTTTCTCGAGGTGAAGACGCCAAAGGTGGTGAATGCCGCGACCGAAGGCGGCGCCAACTTTTTCAAGATCAAATATTTTGATCGCGATGCGTTTCTCGCGCAGAGTCCGCAATTTTATAAGGAGGCGGGGGCAAGTGTGTTTGAGCGAGTTTTCGAGATTGGACCGGTGTTTCGCGCCGAGCCGCACTTTACGACGCGCCACGTGAACGAATACGTGAGTCTTGATGCCGAGATGGCGTTTATTGAAGGCGTCGGTGACGTGATGAACGAGCTCGAAAGCATCATTTTTGACGTGTTTGAAAAAATAGGCGAACGAGGAAAAGAAGAGCTTGAATTGTGGGGCGCCGAGGCTCCCAAAAGAGTCGCTATCCCGCGCATGAAGCTGACGGAAGCGCTTCAAATTCTTGAAAAAGAATTCGGGAAGAAAATGGAAGGCGGGGAAATCGACATCGATCCCGAGGGCGAGCGGATGATTTGCGAGTATGTGAAGCGCGAATTTGGATCGGATTTTGTCTTCTTGACGCATTATCCGACCGCCATTCGGCCGTTTTATACTTTGCCGGGCGCCGATCCGCACTTTACGGAAAGCTTCGACCTCCTCTTTCGCGGGCTGGAACTCGCGACTGGCGGACAGCGTATTCATGAATACAAAAAAATGGTGGAGTCGATCAAGAAGCGCGGGATGAATCCGGAGGATTTCTCGAATTATCTCGACACCTTTCGGTATGGTTGCCCGCCGCACGGCGGGTGGGGCTGGGGATCGGAGCGCACCATTCAGCAACTCTTGGGACTTCCCACCATCAAACAGGCTGTCCTCTTTCCGAGAGACGTCAAACGTCTCACGCCGTGAAGCCGGGAGACTGAGTTTTTCGTGGATTTTGAAATTCGCACGGGAAGTGTTGCCCGTGCGAATTTTCTTGCTCCTTGGGGGGTTTCTTGGTAGTCTTGGTGAAGGAATGACTCTTCCGATTTTTTTGCGTTTGTATGGAATCACATTCACCGAATTCATTTGCGCATCAATACAGGCGGTATCGGAAACAATTTTCCGATATGGTATTCGGGCGATTTTCGCAGGATATCGGTATTGATTTGGGAACGGCGAATACGCTGGTCTATGTGCGCGGGAAGGGGATTGTCATCAATGAGCCGTCGGTTGTGGCGGTGAATCAACGGACCGGGCAAATTCTCGCGATCGGACGCGATGCCAAACGTATGGTAGGGAAGACGCCCGGGCATATTGTGGCGACACGACCTTTGGTTGATGGTGTCGTGAGCGACTTCGACGTGACCCAACAAATGCTCCGGTTTTTTATCAATAAAGTGCATGATACCAATCTTGCGTTTTTGCGGCGACCGCGCGTTTTGGTGGGAGTTCCCTCGGGAGTGACCGAAGTGGAACGGCGCGCGGTCATTGAAGCGACGATGAATGCCGGAGCGCGCGAAGCGTTCCTCATCGACGAGCCGATGGCGGCGGCGATTGGCGCGCGACTCCCGGTTATCGAGGCGTCCGGCAACATGGTCGTCGATATCGGTGGCGGGACGACGGAGATTGCCGTTATTTCTTTGGGCGGCGTCGTTGTATCGCGGAGTCTTCGTATCGCGGGTGACGAAATGAACGAGGACATCGTCCGGTACGCGCGAGATTCATTCAATCTTCTTATCGGGGAAAAGACCGCTGAAGAAGTGAAAATTTCCATCGGGAGCGCCTATACGCTTCGAGAGCCGATGACCTATCCCATACGCGGACGCGATTTGGTGAGCGGATTGCCCAAAGAGATCATCGCGACCGACGAACATATTCGCGAGGCGCTTTCGCATTCGATCCGCATTATTGTCAATAACATCAAGACGATTATAGAGGAAACGCCGCCCGAACTTCTTTCTGATATTTTTCAGCGGGGCATTATTCTGGCGGGCGGCGGAAGTATGATTCGCGGGTTTGATCGATTTCTCGCCAATCAAACCGGCATTCCCGTCCGTATGATGGAGGATCCTTTGACTGCGGTGGTACGCGGTACGGGCGTTGTCCTCGAAGATATGGAGCGGCTTAAGGAAGTGCTGGTCGAGGACCAACGAGGGACCCCCCTCCGATAGAGGGGATAAACTATCAAATTAAAAATTGTAAGTTCCAAATAAAATTCAAATCTCAATGTTCAAAATGGTCTTACCTACTTCGTTTTATGTTTGTGATTTGGTGCTTATTTGGAAATTGTGATTTTGGATTTGGAATTTTCTTTTATCTTTCTTCTTCATGATTCGTTTTATTTGGAACAACAAATTTGGGAAACTCATACTCATTCTGCTCGGATGCGTCGCGGTGTTTTTGTGGAACCCGCCGTTTGTGGCATTTTCGCTTCGAACGGCGGTGGGGACGGTGACATTTCCGTTTCAAAATGTCGGTTCATTTTTTGGATACCATGCGGGACGAATCGGATCGTTTCTCGGGTCGATTGGTCGATTGAAACGGGAAAACGAACGTCTTCTTGAAGAAAATATCGATCTCAAGGCGGAAGTGGCGGCTCTCGCCGATGTGTCGCGGGAAAATGCGGCGCTTCGGACGGAACGGGGACTTGCGCCGTACGCCCAATTTGAATTGAAGGCGGCAGAGGTGATGGGGCGAGACGATGTGTCGTCGGGAGGGGCGATCCTTCTCAATGTGGGAGAACTCGCCGGGATTCGGAAGGGTATGGCGGTGGTGGTCGGGAAGGGGACATTGATCGGTCGCGTCATTGAAACGACTCCGCTTGCGTCTCGCGTGCTTCTTCTTTCGGATTCGGCGAGCGCGGTGAATGCGGTTGCCGGAGCGACCGAGGCGCGCGGCGTCGTGCGCGGAGAATACGGCTTGGGGTTGGCTCTCGATATGGTACTCCAGTCCGAAACGCTTCGCGAAGGAGATGAGGTGATTACCTCGGGCTTGGGCGGGGAAGTGCCGAGAGGACTCTTTATCGGGACGATTACAAAGGTAGAGTCTTCGTCTGATAGATTGTTTCAATATGCAACGATCGCTTCCCCTGTCCGTTTTGATCGGGTGCGTTTTGTGTCCGTCATTATCGGTACGAAATCATGAAACCGATCCTCTTTCGCAGCGCATTTCTCGTCTCTGCCGCAATTGCGGATGCGTCGTTTTTCACGGTACTTTTCCCGCAGTTTCCGCCCCCGATATTTCTTTCAGTCATTGTATCGCTCACCCTTCTCAAGGGATTCGCGTTTTCGTGGAAATGGGCAGTCGTCGGTGGCGTCTTTCTTGACTCAATCGTTTTTTCGAGGATTGGAGGCGCTTCTTTTGAACTGGCGCTCGCCTCAGCCGTGTTTGGTTTGATGGCGCGACAATTTTTGTTCGGATACAGGATGGAACGACTTTTTCTCTTCGGTATCGGCGTGTGGGTGTTTGAATTTTTCGCGCGGATGACCGATGTTCTTTTTCTTTCTTTTCGTGCGCGTGATGTTTCGATGTTTCTTTCGTATGTTTCCGATATGAATTGGTCGGCGATTCCATGGTCGATGCTTTTTTCTTTGCTGCTTTTCGTAGCGATGTTTCATCTCACTATGATTTTTGAGCGATATCTCGATCTCTTTGAACGAACGAATGTCGGACGGAGGTGAGAAGAATTGTGATAAAATTCTTTCCGCATTGAGACACGAAGAAAAATAGGATAAGATGAAGAGGTGGATGGATTGATTTTACGGTTGATTCGTATGAACTTCGGAATATGGTATCCCCTCGATTTTGTCGAATCGCTTCTTCACTACAGAGCTACCACCCCCTACCCCCTCCAACACGGGACAACCACCCCCTTGCCCCTTCACCGGAGAGTTACCACCCCCTTGCCCCTCCACCGGAGGGGAATTGGAGCGGGGATGATTCCCCTCCGGTGGAGGGGTGCCCGAAGGGCGGGGTGGTACCTTCCCGTATGGAGGGGCACCCAAAGAGTGGAGTGGTCTCTCGTATTGATGAGTGCCCGAAAGACGTGATAGTTTTTCGTCATACGCGAAACTTCATGTCCCTTCCTTACAATCCGAAACTCAAAGAACGCGCGAGAGAATTGAGAAAATCGGGAAATCTTTCAGAGGTGCTCTTTTGGCAACAGATAAGAAATGGTCAATTCAGGGGGCTCGATTTTGATCGGCAGAAAATTATCGGACACTACATCGTCGATTTCTTTTGTTCTAACGCAATGGTGGTTATAGAAATTGATGGGAGTAGCCATGATGACAAACAAGAATACGACCGAGAACGGGATTTGTTTCTTGAGGGACTCGGTCTTACCGTTATTCATATCGATGATTGGGAGGTGAAAAAAAATCTCCCGAATGTTATGGAATGGCTCGGGAAACATTCGGCGTTTCAAAATGGGAAGGTATGATCTTACAGAGGGGGCTAACGCTTATTGTTCCCTCTACCGCAGAGCTACCACCCCCTCGCCTATTAAACCACTCCCTACCCCCTCTGCTAGAGAACTACCACCCCCTACCCCCTCCACCGGAGGGGAATTGGAACGGGGATGATTCCCCTCCGGTGGAGGGGTGCCCGAAGGGTGGGGTGGTCTCTCGCATGGAGGAGTGTTTAAAGTGTGGGATGATAACTTCCTGTATGAAATAGTTCTCAAGGGGTGGGGTGGTTGTTTTATGTTTCACAACTATGAAAGAAAGTGATTTTTTTAGGCCAATCAAAGGAGAAATTGAGCGAGAGAAAGAATCTGCAAAAGCGGAACCGCTTACTCTTGAAGAACATGACGAAACAGAGGGAAGACCGATGACGCTCAAGGATCATTGGTTGTCTTTACGTTTATCAATCCAAGAGAAGATCTCTGTTGAAAAACCGACCTTGGAGGAACAAGAAAAAATGAAGTTGTTGAGCGAACTCATCGCGCCAGAACTGGTGACCGAATACAAACAAATCTTGAAGGGTTTTAACGAGAAAGCCAAAAAATCAGAAGAGCATCCGCACAGAGAATTTGTTAATGTTAATAGTGAAGAGTTTTCCTGCGCTATTGAAGACTGGATTGAGAATCTAGTCAGCGAGATACGAAACAAAAGAGAATCATCTCTTACTGAAGAAGATACTGAAGAATTACGTGCTCAATGCTGGCTGCTTTTTGATTCAATCGGGAACGTGATGAACACAAAGTCGTTGGAAAAAGATATCGCTGATTTTTACAAGGACAAAATGATTGATGAAGACGGCGAGATCGACGAAAAGGAACAACGAAAACAAAAAGCCGAGTTGGTAAAAGACCTACAAAATCGATATCCATTGGACAAGGTTGAGGTTGAAATTTTAGTAGATCTTATACGATCTGACAAAGGCGAGGATGAAAATTATTCGCCGAGAGTTCTCGTTGAAACAATCACGCGGCTTTGGAACGAGTATGAGTTGGGTGAGAAAAAAGGAGCGATAGCAAAAATTTCTCTTGGACATTTAGCGTCAAAAGGTTTGGAAAGTTTCGCCCCGTCATTATTTCAAGACATAATCGTGCAAGATAGGTTCAATGTCGCCGTGTTTTTGGAATTTCTCGGACTCAACAAGGTATCAGTGCTTATTGATGCGAAGAGTAAAATCGAACTGGCTAAGGTGATGAATGAAATTAATCATCAAATTAACGAACGGATAACCAATTCGTTGTTTTTTCAAGAATTTGAATTTATACACGAAAAACCATTGGGCGAAATTTATGCGACTTTGGAAAGGGGCAAAAACGCGACAGAGGGAATTTTACGAGACACTCTTTCAGAATTTGCTCCGACTTTAGCGGGAATAGCCATGTCTCTCGCATTTTTGATGAAAATAAATCCTGTTCTTGGTGCAATTGGCGCTGGAAGCCTGCCTGTTATGTATAGAGTCGCGAAAAAACAGAATAATGAAGTCTGGCCGATGTATGAAAAAGAAAGACGAGAGGGGGAAAAATAGAGACGCGTCTCGGATCGATAAAGAGTGGATTTGAAGAAATTAAAACTTCGTCTGAAACGCCGATCATTGCCGCCGATGTAAAAAGGCAGATGGACAGAATAGATACTCTTTCGTTGGGGAGATTTGTCGAAGAAACGAAGATGGATTTGATAAGGAGGATTCCTTTTGATGTTTCAACCGTCGTGGCGGCTGGCGTAGGTGGCGCGCTTCAAGCGGTCGGCATGATTTCCGGTGGAGCTATTTTGTCAAATATCACTTATTCTGGCATGCTAAATTACCCGGTTCAAGAATTGGTAAGTCTTTATTTCAATAGATTTTCTCGTTATATTCAGGATATACAACGGATGGACGAAATTTTTGGAAAATACGAAAAACTGGATTTGCCGGAAGGTGAAAAAGAAAAGGAACGCGTACCGATTTCCGAATTGGAAAATTTTGATATTTCTATAAAAAATCTTCGCTATAAAAATATTTTGCGCGGTATAAGCATGAATATTAAGCAGGGAGAATTCTTGGCTATATCGGGAGCATCTGGAATTGGAAAATCGACACTGCTCCGAAATTTAGTTGGTCTATATAAGCCGGGTGGCGGTGAAATAGAAATAGGCGGAGTTAAGAATGACAACATAAAAAAATACGGCAAAAAATCGATCTATTCAGTCATGTCTTACTGCAACCAAAATCCGCAAATTTTTGATGAAATGACATTGCGTGAAAATATTTTGCTGTGGTCGAAAGAAGAAATAAGCTATGAAAAAATAAAGAAAGTATTGGAAGATTTGCATTTGGAAAAATTTATTGGCAGACTCGACGAAGAAGTAAAAAATTTATCGGGAGGTGAGAGGGTAAGGATTGGCGTAGCGCGCACTTTGGTTAAAGGGGCAAAGATCATGTTGCTTGATGAACCGACGGCAAGCCTCGATTCGCAAGCTGCAACCGAAGTAAGGAAAATTATCAGTGAGATAAACGAGAAATATCCGGACACTACGATAATTTGTGTTTCACACGACGAGGAAATGATCAAAATCAGCAAGCGATCGGTAAACATGGCGGAACTGCAAAAGTAATCGGCATGAGAAATGGGGAGCCACTGCCTTCATCGCAGAGTTACCACCCCCTACCCCCTCCACCGGAGAGCTACCACCCCCTCGCCCCTCCACCGGAGGGGAATGAATGCGCAAAAAATTCCCCTCCGGTGGAGGGGTGCCCGAAGGGTAGGGTGGTTGTTTAGCGAAATGGATACGATACAAGATTTTTGATCACGGGCAACGTGTAAAGCCGTACATCTCTTTCTATGAACATTGGCATTGACATTCGAAATATCGGGAAGCGACGCACCGGGGACGAGGTGGTGTTTTTGAATCTCGTTCGCGAGTTGGTGAAGTTGGATTCGGAGAATGAATACTTTTTGTTTCTTGAAGAGCGGTCCGATGAGGCGCTTCGCGATATCGAAAAGCGCCTTGGTATTGTCGGGAGAAAGAATGTTCGTTTCGTGACGCTTCCGGCGAACAACAAATTCGACTGGAATGTGTGGTATGTGCCGCGATATCTCCGAAAAAACGCGATTGATATCTATCACACGCAATATATCGTGCCGTTTTTTGTGCCGAAAAGGACAAAAGTGGTGACGCATATTCATGACGTTTCCTTTTGCGCGTTTCCGGAGTATATCGCGCCTCTCGATCGACTGTTCTTGAACATGCTCATTCCTCACAGTCTCCGGCGCGCCGATCTCATTGTTGCGCCGTCGGAATTTACCAAACAAGAAATTATTCGGTATTATGGCGACCTGAAAGAGAAAATATCGGTCGTGTACAATGCGGTGGCTCCGGAATTTTTTGAAGAGCGCGCGATGGACTCGGAAAGTCGCGAGTCGATTCGGAAGAAATATCATCTGCCGAAAACATTTCTCTTGTATGTCGGGACGCTTCAACCGCGAAAAAACATTCCCGCTCTCCTTAAGGCGTTTGCTCAAATTCGAGCGGAAGATTCCGAGCTCGGACTGGTTTTGGTGGGGAATCGAACGGGGCACCATAGTGATCCTGAGATTGACGAGGCACTGCGGTGCCTTGACCTCGAGTCTGCGGTGGTGTTTCCGGGATTTGTCGATCAGCAGGATCTCCCATGGGTTTTTGCTTTTGCCAGAGCCTTCATATTTCCTTCGCGCTATGAAGGATTCGGCATCCCGATACTCGAAGCGATGAGTCAAGATGTACCGGTCGTCGCTTCGGATATCCCGGCGCTTCGGGAGGCGGGAGGGGACGCGGCACTATTTGTCTCGACGGATGATGCGGAGGCGTTTTCCGCCGCGCTTCGAACGGCGTGCCTTTCCGGATCGATTCGCGAGACGCTTATCCAAAAGGGACTTGTTCGGGCACGTTTCTTTTCGTGGGAACAGAGCGCGAGAAGCCTTCTTGCTTCATATGAGAAAATATGTTTTCATAAAAAGACAGTTTCGTGACTTTTCGAGTTTATTTTTTTCTTCGCGCGTATGACTTCTTTCGAACCGATTGCCAAACCGCCTCTTTTCCAACCGTCAAAAAAAGCCGAACCCAAAAAGCGTCGTCTTGCTAAATGGATGATCGGCATAGTTGTCGTTCTTCTGATTCTCGGAGGAGTGGCGTTTTGGAAGGCGGGTTCTTTGGTGCAGCGTATCGCGCCAAATGGGAGCATTTTTTCAAATATCGTGAATTCATTGCCGGGTGTCGATAAGAAACTCGCCGGCGAGGAGGAGGGGCGGATCAATATGGTGCTTCTCGGTATGCGAGGGAAAGGAGTCGAGGGCGGCGGCCTTCTCGCCGATACGATTATGGTGTTATCCTTTCATCCGAAAAAGGATGAGAACGATACGGCGCGCGCGTCGCTCGTTTCCATTCCGCGCGATCTCTACGTGACCGTTCCCGGCACGTCGGACAAACAGAAGATCAACGCGGTCCATCATTACGGCGAACAAAAAGGCGATGGGCAGGGACTCGAGGCGATGAAGACAATTCTTTCCGAGGTGACGGGCGTCCCGATTCACTATGCTGCGTCGATTGATTTTAAAGGATTCGAGGAGCTCGTGGACGCGGTGGGTGGGGTATCGGTGACGCTTGACGCGCCGTTTACCGAGCCGCTTCAGTTTCGAGAGCCACACGTTTGCGATCCGAATGTGTTTACGGTGCCGACGAGCCCGCTTCAATACGAGCACAAATATGTGACGACACCGAGCGGACGGCGCCGAATCGTTGAATCGTACCCGCTCTGTTATAATAAGGATGTCGAGTGCGGCGGCGTCTTTGATCTCCCCGCTGGGACGAGCGTTCTGAATGGCGAGCGAGCGCTCTGTTACGCGCGGGCGCGCGTGACGTCGAACGATTTCGAACGGGCGAAACGACAACACTCGATTCTCCAGGCGCTTCAGGAGAAAGCCTTGAGTCTCGGGACGCTTTCGGATTTTGGCAAGGTAAACGCGATGCTTGACAGCTTGGGTGATAACGCGCGAACCGATATGGAAGCATGGGAACTGAAACAGTTTTTCGATCTCTACCTCGAGAATAAAGATGTGAAGCTTTCGGAGGATGTCGTGGTGGACAATTCCGAAAATGGACTGCTTTACGCGCCGCAAGATACCGGTGCCGCCGGCTATATTCTCCTTCCCAAGGGTGACAATTACGATCGAATTCACGAGTTTTTCAAAAAGCTTCCCTAGAGGGTTCTGTACCAATGTGCCTAATCTCTCTGCTACCTTGTGAGTTGCCTCGACTGCAAAAAATAATTTTTCTCACATGCTCCTCGTTGGGCTCGGAGCAAGCTTTCGAAAAATTATTTTTTGCAGTCTCGGCGCGCATGATAGAAGTCTTCAAGATAATTCGGTTTTAGGGAACTATTTTTCGAGAGTTCTTTTGAGGTTCGGAGTCTTTACGGGGTGGGCAAGTAACATATTCTATGGAAATGACGCCACAAGAAGTTGAAAACAAAACAGGGATGGGGCGCCAAAAAAAGCGACACTCGTTTATTACGCTTTTTGCGATCACATTTTTGGTCGTTATCGCGTATTTCGCGGGTGTTGAACGGGGAAAAACGGAAGGGGATGCCGCGCGGGGTTTTTCTTTGCCGTCTTCGACGCTCTTTTCTTCTTCCGAAAAAAACGCGGAGCATCCCGATATGAGTATTTTTTGGAAGACCTGGGATCTTTTGCATGAGCGATTTGTCGATCGCGAAAAGCTTGATGGAACCGCGTTGTTCTATGGCGCGATCAAGGGAATGCTTGCGGCGACCGACGATCCCTATACCACCTTTTTTGATCCGGAAGAAAACACGCTCTTTGATGAGGAACTCGCGGGGAGCTTCGAGGGAATTGGGGCCGAGGTCGGCATGAAAGATAAAATGCTTACCATAATAGCGCCGCTTGAAGATATGCCGGCGGAACGTGCCGGGCTTCGTTCTGGCGACAAGGTGGTAAAGATAAACGATGAAAGCACCGAGGGAATGAATGTCGACGTTGCTGTCAAAAAAATGCGCGGCAAGAAGGAGACGGAAGTGAAGCTCACCATTTTTCGTCAGGGCGAACAAGAAACGCGAGACTTCATTGTTGTTCGCGATACCATTACCGTAAAAAGCGTTAAACTCGATTGGAAGGACGGCGAGATCTTGATTCTCAAAATCAATCAATTCGGTGATGAGACGGCGAATGAAGTGAAGCGCGCCGTGGACACGCTCCATGCTCGTCCGCCACGCGGCGTTGTAATTGATCTCCGCAACAATTCCGGTGGTCGCCTTGACGCGACGGTGGATATCGGGAGCTTTTTCCTCCCCAAGGGAAAGACGGTGGCGATTGAAGAGGATGGAAAAGGGAATCGAGAGCTTCTCCGTACCTACGATGTCAAAAACGGGGAGCTCTTGAGAACCGTCCCGATCGTGGTGTTGATCAATGAGGGTTCGGCGAGCGCCGCGGAAATTCTCTCGGCGGCGCTTCGGGAGAATCGGGACGACGTGACGCTCCTTGGTAAGAAATCTTTCGGCAAGGGCTCGGTGCAGGAACTGGTCAAGGTTACCAAGGATACCTCGCTCAAGGTGACGGTCGCGCGGTGGCTTACCCCGAACGGTCATCAGATCAACAAAGAAGGAATCGCTCCCGATATCGAGGTGGATCGCACGGACGAAGATTATGACGCCGATCGCGATCCCCAGCTTGATCGGGCGCTCGAAGTGATGCGAGAAAAAGTGAAATGATATCGTGATATGAAACCGAAACCGCCTTTTGACGAGGAAGTAATCAAAGCCAAATTGAAAGATTTGGAACGATACAAGGTTCCGGTGATCGTTCTGTTCACACTCCTTTTCTTTGGGAGACCTTTGCTTGAACTTTTAACTTTTTTTGCCACGCGTATGGATCCAATCATGGTTGTGTTGGTTCTTGTCGTTGGTGTCGTATTGATTTCGATTCGGCAGATCAATCAGTATGAACGCGGAGTGAAGTTTACGATCGGGAAATTTACCGGCACGATGGAGCCGGGATGGCGACTCGTCGTTCCCATTTTTCAGTCGTATCAGAAAGTGGATATGCGGGTGCGCGCCGTCGACGTGCCGGATCAGGAGGCGATTACCAAGGATAATATTTCCGTCACGGTAAACGCGGTCATCTACTACAAAATTTCACACGCGGAAAAAGCGATTATCGAAGTGGAGAATTTTTTCTACGCGGTTTCCCAACTCGCGCAAACGACGATGCGCAATGTCGTCGGTGAAGTGGATTTGGACGAGCTCCTCTCCAATCGTGACGCGATCGCCGAGAAGATTCGCGGCATTGTGGATCAGGCGACGGATGCGTGGGGCGTCAAGGTGAATTCGGTGGAGCTCAAAGACGTAACACTCCCCGAAGAAATGAAGCGCGTTATCGGAAAACAAGCGGAAGCCGAGCGCGAACGGCGCGCCGTCATCATCAAGGCGGAGGGCGAAGTCATCGCCGCGGAAAATATCTCGAAAGCGGCGGGTATATTGGCGAAAAATGACGGATCGTTGCACCTTCGAACGCTCCACTCGATCAATGATATTTCTTCCGATCAGTCCAATACCGTCGTCTTCGCCGTCCCCCTCGAAGTCCTCCGCGCGTTTGAGCGTATGGGAAAGGGAAGGGAGTAGGGGACTTCCCAATTGTCTACAAATTGTAGATGGTTGGGGTGGTTGTGATTTCCTTGCATATTTTGAGAAACCGTCCCGGTGTTTCCGGAGCGGTTTTTGGTGTATACTGGTCGGGCTGGGGGAGGGGGTAATCTGTAAGGTTGTCTGCTTATGGCACATTTTGAAATTGAGATAAAAAGTCTTTTGGGAGAGAAAGAGAAGGCGGATGCGTTACGGGAGAGGCTCGCGCAACTTCCCGAATCGGCAAAGCTTGTTCGGACGACTTCGCAGCTCAACCACTATTTTACGGGTGGCGATTGGAAGGAATTTTTGAAAAATATGGAGCCTCATTTTTCTGGCGAGAAGAAAAAGTCTTTCCATCGAATCGTGAGTGAGGGAAAAAATCACTCCGTGCGAACGCGGCAGTCGGATGGGAAGGTACTTTTGGTAGTGAAGGCGTCCATTGATGATACAACGAGTTCGAATGGTATTTCTCGAATGGAATTTGAAGAGGAGGTTCCAGAGCTTTCGCTTGACGAGCTTGATGCTGTCTTACTCAAATCCGGATTTGAATATCAAGCAAAGTGGTCGCGCGATCGGGAGGAGTACGCCGCGGGAAACATTTCCGTGTGTCTTGATCGAAACGCCGGGTATGGATATGTGGCGGAATTCGAAAAAATAGTACACGAGGCGCATGAAGCGGAGGGCGCGAAACGAGAGCTTTTGGACTTTATGAAAAAATTGGGCGTTGAAGAATTGCCACAGGAGAGATTGGAGCGGATGTTTGCGCACTACAATGCACATTGGCCGGAGTATTACGGAACCGAAAATATTTTTGTTATTGACTGAAACGAAATTACTTTTATTTCCCCTCCCTTGAAAGTTGCCTCGACCACGAAAAATATTTTTTCTCACATGCTCCTCTCTATCGGAGCAAGCTTGAGAAAAATTATTTTTCGCGGTCTCGGCGTTCATGAGAGAAGATTCCAGAGTAATTTGCTATGAAACGACTATGTATCTTTCTGATCGGGATATTGTGAAAGCGATTGAATCGGGAGATGTTGTTTTGAGGGACTTTGATCGAAAACGTATTCAACCGGCAAGCTATGACGTGCTCTTGGGAAACAAATTTGTCGTGACGGATCAGCATACGACGGAATTCATCGATCCGGTGAAGGGGCTTTTTGCCAATACACATGAAGTGGAGGTGAAGGACGGCGAATATTTCGTGCTTCACCCGCGGACGACCGTTTTGGGAATGGTGCGCGACTTCGTGGGATCTAAGAAATATCTCATCCAATTGTCGGGGAAGAGCAGTCTGGCGCGCATCGGGCTCGTGGTTCATAATACCGCCGGTATCGTGAATCCGGGGCACTTCTTGAATATTACTCTCGAACTTTCGAATCTCAATATCGTCCCTATTGTGCTTCGTCCAGGAATGCCGATTGCACAACTAACTTTTTCCGAGCTCTCGTCGCCCGTGTCGACGGACTACGAGAAAACCGGTCGCTTCAGTGGCGACAATTGGAAGAAAAATTTCGCACTTCCAAAGAAAACGAAGAAACTCGGTGTGAAAAAGAAGACTTCTAAAAAGTAGCAAAACGCCTATGGCAACACGAAAGAAACATCCGGAGTATCAGTATCTTGATCTTTTGCAAAGTATTCTTGACGGGGGGACGGATAAAGATGTGTTTTTCACGCCGGAAATTTTTGAACAGTACAGAAAAAAGGGGCAAAAACCGCCAATTATTCGATCGATATTCGGATATTCTATGCGGTTTCATGTCGGGGAATATTTTCCTCTATTAACAACAAAAAAAGTTTTCTTTCGAGGCATTCTTCATGAGCTCCTTTGGTTTTTGCGCGGAGATACAAATATCAAGTATCTCGTTGATCGAGATGTTCATATTTGGGATGAGTGGGCATGGAAACGATATCACAAACTTTGTCGTGATCGGAGCTTGCCCGATATGGAGCAGGACGAGTTTATTGAAAAGATAAAGTTGGAACCAGAAGAAAGTCCGTTTGTAAAGGAATGGGGCGATCTTATTATGGCGTATGGCAAGATGTGGCGCCGATGGCCGGCAAGTGACGGACGAAAGATAGACCAACTCGGATGGTTAATTGAGGGACTCCGGGACAAGCCTTTTCGAAAGTCGTATGTTGTGTCGGCATGGAATCCGGATTTTATTTATGCAATGGCGTCTCCTGGAAACGCAAATGAAGTGCCTCCATTTTGTCATACAACGTTTCAGTTTGCCGTAACGGGCGATGGAGTTTTGAATTTGGGGCTTTATCAGAGGAGTGCCGATACGTTTCTTGGCCTTCCGTTTAACATAGCAAGTTACTCACTTCTTCTTCGAATGGTGGCGCAAGTAACGGGATTGAAAGTGGGAGATTTCGTTCATAATATCGGTGATGCCCATATTTATAGCAATCATTTTGATCAAGTTCATGAGCAACTTTCTCGAAAGCCAAGACCATTTCCGAATTTGATATTGAATTCAGGGCGAAAAGAGATAGATGATTTCGTCTTTGAAGATTTTTCTCTTGAGGGATATGATCCGCACCCGGCTATTCGCGCCGAAATTGCCAATATAGGCGGATTTGAGAAAAAATAATTGACGCACTTCGCATTTTTGTTTATGAGTCCGAGAAAAATCAGTATCATCGTCGCGATTGGCGAGGGGAATCGAGTGATTGGCGATCACGGGAAATTACCGTGGCATATTTCAGAGGATTTGAAACAGTTCAAGGCGCTCACGATGGGGCATCCGATTGTTATGGGGAAGAACACCTTTCTCTCGATCGGGCGCGCGCTCCCCGGGCGGACGAATATCGTGCTCACTGACACGCCGTGGGAGGCGCCGATTGGCGTTATCGTTGCTTTTTCGCTCGAAGATGCCCTGCAAAAGGCAAGGGATTTTCCGGGGAGCGAGGAAGTGTTTGTGATTGGGGGCGGGATGGTGTATCGAGAGGCGCTTTCACGTGCCGATCGGCTCTACCTCACACTTGTTTATGGGAACTTCTCGGGTGACGTCTTCTTTCCGGAATACGAATCGCTCTTTCCAAAAACCGTCAGACGAGAAGATGGAGAATCGGACGGATTCCGCTATTCGTTTTTGGTGTTAGAGAAATGAGAGGCGATTCTATAGAGACGTAAAATTTTATGTCTCTACAAGAATGATGCATCCCCTTTTTCTTTCTTTCCGTGCTACAATAGAGGGAGATTAACACAGTTCTATGCGTATCGGCATCAATGCGTCGTTTGTGCGGAAGCCCTATACGGGGATCGGGCAGGTGACGCTTCATTTTTTGCGGAGCGTCGGAGAGAGTTCGCGGGCGGAGTTTGTCTTGTATTCGGAAGAAGAGATACCCGATGAACTCGGTATTCCGCGGCACTTCGAGCGTCGGGCGTTTTTGCCGCCGTGGCGGCGAGATGATTTGGTGCGGAAACTCTGGTGGGAGCGTTTCCTTTTGCCGGAAGCGGCGAAGCGCGACGGGTGCGATGCTTTTATCAGCCTCTCTCAGTCGGCGACCGTGATGCCAAAAAATATCCGTCACCTGATGGTGGTACACGATATTATTCCGAAGCTCTTTCCGGAATATCAAAACAATTGGCGGAAGCGACTTGACTGGAGGAGTATTGAGCGCGGTATCCGGCAGGCAGACAAGATCTACGCCGTATCGTCGCGGACCGAGAAGGATCTCGTACAGCACCTCGGTATTCCGCCCTCTCGTATTTCGATCAATCGTCCCGATGTCGATCCGATTTTCAAGCGGCGTGTTACCGATGAACGAAGCGCCGAAGTGATGCAAAAATACCACCTCTCGCCCGGCTATCTCTACCACGGCGGCGGGCTCGAGGTGCGGAAGAATGCCGAAGGCGTGCTTCGCGCGTATCGCAAGCTCCTTGATCGGGAGAAGTCCGACCATATGACGCCCGCCATTCCGCCCCTTGTTATTTCAGGGAAGCTCATGCCGGAGCTCGCGCCGCTCGTTACGGATGTCGAGAGACTTGTGAGGGAACTTGACCTGACACGATTTGTGCGTCTTCTCGGTTTTGTGCCGCAGAGAGAATTGCCGGCGCTCTACGTGAACGCGCGGGTCTTTTTGTTTCCGTCGCGGTATGAAGGATTCGGGCTCCCCGTGTTGGAGGCGATGAGTGTCGGAACGCCGGTCGTTACATCGAAGACATCGTCGCTTCCGGAAGTGGGTGGAGACGCGGCGCTCTATTGCCATCCGGATGATACCGATGATATTGCCATGGTAGTTCGAAATATACTGTCGAATCGAGAACTGCGCGAGTTGCTCGCGAAGCGCGGGAAGGAGCGGGTCGAGCGTTTTTCGTGGCATCATTTTTCCGATAAACTCCTCCGCTCGGCTGTCGGGGAGGGACATCTATGATTCGCATGGTTCCGATCGCGCTCCTTTCGGGCGCCGTATTTCTCAATCTCTTCTTCCTTGTTTTTGGAAACTCGGAATTGTTTCCGCTCGGCGAGATTGATGTTTGGTTTTTTGTCGCGCTTTCATTTCTTTTTGCGCTCTATCGTCCCGGGTGGGCGTTTCTGATATTTCTCTCGCTTCTCCCGTTTGAGATGGTGAACCTTTCGCCGGATTCGATCCCGTTCTCTCTCCGACCGTATCAATTGCTTGGCGCGAATATACTTCTCGCGATTTTTTTGCGTTTTCTGTTTCGACGACTCTCGTTTTCTCCAGTAAAGTTCCGATGGTTTGACGTACTCCCGCTTCTCTTCGCGCTCGGCGGATTTTTTTCGATCGCTTCCGCGTCGGATTCCGCGGGCGCGAGCAAGCAAGCGGTAGTCGCGCTTTCTTTTGTCGCGCTCTATTTTCTTTCGCGGCAATTTTTTGGGGAGGCGCGTGACGCTCGCCGCGCGCTTCTTTTCCTCGTCGTTCCCTCGGTACTCACGGCTTTGTTTGCCCTGTGGCAGAGTGTTCGATTTACGGCGGGACTTTCCTCGTTTGAGGTGATGCCGGGACGTCCCAACGCTTTTTTCCCCGAACCGGATTGGCTCGGGATGTTCCTTATCTTTTCATCAAGCATTTTCCTCTCTTTGATGTTTTTTCTCCTTGAGAGAGGTTCTTTGAAAATAAATGGGGAAATGCAAAATGAAAAATGCACAATGAAAAATTTCGAAAAATCTTCTTTGTATTCCTTTTTTAAATTTTTCATTTTGCATTTCTCATTTTTAACGCTTCTCCTTGGGCTTCTCCTCACGGTCGCGCGGAGTGCGTGGGTGGGGTTCGCCTTTTCCGCGCTTTTGTTTTTGAAGCTTCTTCTCGTGGGAAAGTATTCATGGAATCCGCGCGAGTGGCGGTGGAAACTGTTCGCGAAGGGGAGTACGGCGGTATTTGCTTCATTTTTGCTCGCGCTTTTTGCCGTGTGGGCGTTTCGGCTCACGACTTTTGACATCGGGAGCCGCGCCGGCAGTACGGTTTCGGGAGTGCAAGAAATAACCGTTTCCTGCGCGACGCCGATTTCTCTGCCGGAAAGAATAGGGGATGTCGCGGAGCTTTCTCCGTATGATTGCCGGCATATTCGATTGGAAGACATCGAGGCGGAAAAAAATGCCGGAAAATTCATCTCAACCGTCCTTCGTCTCGATCCGAGTATCGAAGCGCGTCGTGTCATTCGAGAAAAAACGTTTGAGACGTTGAGGGAACATTGGCTCTTCGGGATCGGGTGGGGGAGTATCGGCGATATTCTCGGGACGGACGATCGCGGATCAGCGCTCAACGCAAGCAACGCGTTTCTCGAAGTATGGCTCGGCGGCGGTATGATCAGTCTCATTGCGTTTGCGCTCTTCTGGCTGTGCGTCCCGTTTTTCGCGCTCCGAACATCTTTTGGGAGACATCTCGGAGGAGAGGATGCGTTTTCGAGTCGCGCGGTTGCCGTTTTCTTCTTGACCTCGTGGGTCGGTTTGACTGTTTTTAATTTCTTTAATTCCGGCATTCTTTTGGGCTTTGTCTGGGTGTGGTTGGGCGCGATCGGAATGATCGCGGAGAAAAAGGGAGATGAAGGCGGCCGGTGGAGTATCGAGAAAAAATAGGGTATAATGAGGCGCTTTGGTCTCTTGAATATCCGACCCTATGTCTTTCTTTGGCAATCGGACGAAGTATCGCGGGATGGAAATTGACGACGCGGTGCTTACGGTGACGGAAAAGGACGCGGCGCGCCTTGAATTTCCGATCAACCGTTTCGGGGCGACATGGTTTCGCTTTCTTTTTGTTGTCGTCTTGGTCTTGTTTGGCGCGCGGGTCTTCTTTTTGAATGTGGTTCAGGGGGAGTATTATCGCGAGATTGCCGTTCGAAACAGCGTGCGGAGCGTGCTTCTTCCGGCGCCGCGCGGTCTTATCTTCGATCGATACGGTCGACAATTGGTGCGCAATGTTCCGAGTATGGAGCTCGTTGCCGTGCCGGCGGGACTTCCCAAATCCGAAGACGAATGTCGAGCGCTTCTTACAAATCTTCACGCGATTGTCCCTTTCGATTCGATCGAATCGGAGCATTCGGTATGCGCTTCCGATATACTGTCTCTTCCGATTGTCTTGAAAACGTCGCTTTCACAGGATGAAGCGCTTCTTTTTTTGAGCCGTTCCGCGGAGTTTCCCGGCATTTTGATTGAGAAATCGGCGGTTCGAGAGTATGAGGATAGCCTTATCTTCTCGCACATCTTGGGATATGAAGGGAAGATCCGAAAGGAAGAGCTTGAAGAGCATCCCGAGTATCTCCCGATTGATTCGATTGGGAAACAGGGGTTGGAAAAGAGTTATGAGTCGGTACTGCGCGGGAAGCGAGGCGCTGATCGGGTGGAGGTGGATTCGCGAGGCGTTGTCAAGAAAGAGCTTGGGATTTTTGAACCGGAGCCGGGGAACGATCTCATTTTGAATATCGACGCGGAACTTCAGAAAAAAATATTCGATACGCTCCGTTCGGCATTGGAGGCAAAAGGGTTGAAGGCGGGGGCGGCGATCGCGATTGACCCCAATGACGGGAGCGTCCTCTCGCTTGTGAGTATCCCGTCTTTTGATAACAATCTTTTCGCCAAAGGCATCGACGCCTCGAGCTACGCGGAGATTATCAATGATCCGTCGCTTCCGCTTTTCAATCGTGTGATTGCCGGCGAATACCCGCCTGGCTCCACCATAAAGCCGTTTCTTGCGGGAGCGGCGCTTGCGGAAGGTGTTGTTACGGAACGGACGAGTATCGAGAGTCGCGGCGGAATCACCGTTGGGAGCTTTTCCTTCGGCGATTGGAAAGTGCATGGTTTTACGGATATTCGGCGCGCGATCGCCGTTTCGAGCGACGTATATTTCTACAGTATCGGTGGCGGGTACGGCGCGGTTCGCGGACTCGGTATGGAAAAAATAAACGAATATGAAGCTCGTTTCGGTTTCGGATCGAAAACTGGCATTGATATTCCCGGTGAGAGGGCTGGTTTTTTGCCGACGTCGGAATGGAAAAAGGAAAAAGTGGGCGAACGCTGGTATATCGGGGACACGTATCATGCCTCAATCGGTCAGGGGTTTGTCCTTGCGACGCCGATGCAGGTGGCTTCCGCGACGGCGGCCATTGCAAATGGCGGCGTTTTGTGGAAACCGAGAATTGTGGGGCAGGTTCGTTTTCATACCGGCGAGACGAAGACACTCTCATCGGAGATGGTGCGGGATCGCATTGTCGAGCCGTCGATAGCAAGGGCGGTTCGCGAAGGGATGCGTATGACCGTGACCGAAGGGACGGCGCAGTCACTCTCCAGCCTCCCGGTGCCGGTTGCCGGGAAGACGGGGACGGCGCAGTTTGGCAGTGAGGAAAGAACGCATGGATGGTTTTCTTCGTTTGCTCCCTATGAGCATCCGTCAATCGCGCTCCTCGTCTTGGTCGAGGGTCAATCCAAGGACGAAACCTACAATGCCGTTCCGGTGACGCATGATATTTACGAATGGTACTTTTCGGAAGGGCATGGAAAGGATGCTCTCAAATAATGACTGGTTCTCTTGACAAATCGAGTATTGACAAGCCCAAACCACCTCTGTATCATAGGGAGCATTGCGTTTCTTTGAAACAAAACATAATCAGGTAGCGCTTCACTATGACGAAAATATTGACCAAAGACGGACTGAAAAAACTCCAAGAGGAGCTTGAAGAGCGGCGCATCACCGTGCGCCAGCGTATCGCCGCCGCCATCAAAGAGGCGAAGGAGCAAGGGGATCTGTCCGAAAATGCCGAGTACAGCGAGGCGAAGCGAGAGCAGGCGGAGAATGAGTCGCGTATCGCCGAGCTCGAGGCATCGCTCAAAGAGGCGGTGGTTGCCAAGCACAATAATCGCTCCTCCGGCGTGCAAATCGGTTCGACCGTCCGAGCGCTCCTTCGCGGCAGGGAAATGGCGTTTACAATTGTCGGTTCCAATGAAGTGGATCCCGCGGCCGGAAAAATTTCCCACGAGTCGCCGCTCGGCAAAGCGTTTCTCAACAAAGAGAAAGGCGCCCGCATTTCCGTCGACACGCCCGCCGGTAGTATGGAATACGAAATTTTGGGAGTGGAGTAGAAGGATTCTTCTGTTCTTTGTTTTTTGTTTGGTTTCCAGCGAGGTGAGGTATCATGGCTAAAAAAGAGTCAAGATGTTGTGCGGAGGAAAGAAGGAAGATACGAATAGTATCAACTCCTCCAGGTTTTGCGCCAAAAGAGATACGGGAGCAGTGGATAGGTGTCGAAATCCCACTTCCTGAGAAGGATGTGGAACCTGGTGGAGTATGGACTGGAACGGAAAATGTAGATGGATTTGTTGTATTTACGGAAGATGCCGTTCAAGCATTGAGGGATTTTGGAAAGCATCAGGCGGCGGATTTTTGGGACAAAATTGCATCTCTCGGTAGTTTTCTTCGTTTCGGTAAAGATTTTTGCCGTTTAGTTCCTTAGGGACTGAAAATCGGTTTGCAAGTGACCTGTAGCACCCCTTCATTTTTTGGAGGGGTGTTTTCTTGCGACAAGTTTCAAAATTCGCTAGAGTGGAGGCATACATTTTTTGTTTCTTGTTTTCTGTTGCCGGTTGGCTGCTGACGGTTGTCAGTTGTCAGTCGGCAGTTGGCATGCCTATGCGTGAAGACATACTTTCGGCACGGAGAGAAAAACTCGAGCGAGTGAAAAAAGAATTCGGTGAGGCGTATCCGGAGGTTTCGTTTCGGACCGGGACGAACGCGGAAGTGTTTTCGAATTTTGACGCGCTTTCGAGTGAAAAGAAATCCGTATCGCTCGTGGGACGGGTGCGATCGCTTCGCACGATGGGGAAAATCGCCTTCGCGCACATTGAAGACGAGAGCGGGAAGGTGCAGGTCTTCGTGAAGAAGGGCGCGCTCTCGGACGATCTTTTCGCGACGTTTCTCGAAGGAGTGGATATCGGCGATTTTGTTGAAGTGACGGGGACGCTCTTTCTGACGAAGCAAAACGAGAAGACGCTTGAAGTGTCGAGTTGGCGGATGCTCTCGAAGTCGCTTCGTCCGATGCCGTCGGAATTTTATGGGCTCAAAGACGAAGAAGAATTGTTGCGGCGGCGCTACCTCGATCTCGCGACGAACTCCGAAACGCGGGAACTCTTCCGCAAGAAGAATGTTTTTTGGCAGACGATTCGAAACTTTCTTTCCGAGGAAACATTTCTCGAGGTGCAGACGCCGGTTTTGGAGCATATCCCGGGCGGCGCCGAGGCGGAGCCGTTTGTGACGCATCATAATGCGCTCGACCGGGACTTCTATCTTCGTATTTCGCTCGAGCTACCACTCAAGCGTCTCTTGGTCGGCGGATATGAGCGCGTTTTTGAAATCGGGCGCGTATTCCGGAACGAAGGTATCGATCGCGAGCATTTGCAAGAATTCGATCATATGGAATTCTACTCGGCGTATACCGATATGAAAACCGGAATGGATATGGTGGAGCGGCTCTTTCGGCAGATTGTCGGGCGCGTTACGGGGGGTCTCGAAACGAAATGGAATGATGAGACGATCCGCTGGGAGAAGCCTTTTGAGGTTGTGGACTACTTCACGGCATTCAAACAGGAAACCGGTATTGATTTGTCAGGAGATGTTTCCGTCCAAATGTTGAAGGAAAAAGCCGATGAATTGAACATCGCATACGAAGCGTCATACGGCAAGGGACGAATGATCGACACGATCTACAAAAAAACCGTGCGCAAGAAGCTCATTCAGCCATGTTTTTTGGTCGGGCATCCGATTGAAGTGTCGCCCCTCGCGAAACGCGATTCCAAATTTCCACGCAAAGTCCTTCGTTTCCAGCCGGTCGCCTGCGCGAGCGAACTCGGCAACGGTTTTGCCGAGCTCAATGATCCGATCGATCAGCGTGCGCGCTTCGAAGAACAAATGAAACTCCGCGCCGAGGGTGACGCCGAAGCGCAACAGCTTGATGAAGATTTCATCGAGGCTCTTGAATACGGAATGCCGCCGGCGTGCGGCTTTGGTATGAGCGAGCGTTTCTTTGCCATCCTTCTGAATCGCTCCGTGAGAGAAACGGTTATCTTCCCGCCGCTGCGGAGCAACGATTCTCAAATCGCCGAAAAAACTGGCGCATAATCGGGATTTTGTCGCTGAAACTTTCTTTGAAGAATGAGTACGGAGTGTTTTGAATCGCGCTCGTTTTTTCAGGGTGAGCGTTTGATGCTACAATGAAAAAAACAAAAATACATGCACTTCAATTTTTCATCGAGGGCGAGGAAGGTAGGGGCGAGTAAGGGGCGGACAAGGTGGAGCGCGCTCCCGCTTTCTATAGTGCTCTTGTTTCTTTCGGCGGGATTTGTGTACGGATTTCGTTCCTACGCGCGTATCACCGAAACGCGGCCGGAGCTTGATTTGACGACCGTGGGGAATGTGAAGTCCGAGAGCGCGATCGGCATTGTTTTTCTTTCTTCCGTGAAGACGGAAGGGTTCGTCGAGGGGATTCGTGTCAGCCCGTCCGCCGACATGAGTTTTGAATGGAAGGATGACGACATGAAGCTTCTTATTCGACCGAAGTCTCAATGGGAATTTGGGACGCGCTATACGGTGTCGCTTCCCGCTGGGAAGACGCGATGGTTGGGAATGATTCCCGAGACGACGCTTGTTTTTGAAACATGGGCGCCGCCTTCGGTCGCGTCGGTTTCCCCCGAGGATGGCGCGAGAGACGTGCTTCTCGGCGCCGAGGATCCGGTTGTCGTAACGCTTGATCGGCCGGCAAAAGATTCTTTTCTCGAATTTTCTTTTAATGACGCGGGAGCGATCGTCTATGAAATCGATCCCGAGAAATCGGAATTTCGTATTCTTCCGAGCGATATTCAGTCGGGGAAGCGGTATACGCTCGTCGTCCGCGCGCGTCATCGCGAGGGGAGTGATGATTCGTTTGCAAAAATATATGAAGGAAGTTTTGAAACGCTCCCTCCCAAGCCCTCCGCGTGGGCGAAGGATTTTCCGACGCGTCTCCTTGAGGCCAAGCGCTATACGGATCCCGCGATAACGACGGGGAAGTATATCGATGTCAATATTTCGAGTCAGGTTATGACGATTTTCGAAAACGGGACGGCACTTGACGCGTTTATGATTTCTTCCGGAAAACGAGGAATGGATACGCCCACGGGAACATTTTCGATTCATAACAAGACGCCGCGCGCCTGGTCCAAAACCTATGGGCTCTATATGCCATACTGGATGGCGATCGTGCCCGGCGGGAAGTTTGGCATTCACGAGCTTCCCGAGTGGCCCGGTGGCTACAAAGAGGGTACGAATCATTTGGGTATTCCCGTGTCGCACGGTTGCGTCCGTCTTGGCATCGGTCCCGCGAAACGAGTCTTTGAGTGGGCGGACATAGGCACTCCGATTGTGATTTATTGATGGTGGGACTTCCTCACTTTGCGCATTTCTTCGTCAAAACCTGCGCTCCTCACTCGGAGTATGTCTCATACACCTCGTTTCAGTGCTTGGTTTTTCCTCGAACTGCATCAAAGTGAGGAAGTCCTCGATGGGACTGATTGATTTTTATACAAAAAAACTCTCCCGATTGCTCGGGAGAGTTTTTCGCACAACACTTCGGGAGAGAATTACCAGTCCCGTCGGTTGTTGCCGCCGTCGGAGTATCCGCCGCCGTTTCCGCCTTGGCGCGGTCGGGGTTCAAACGGACGCGCCTCGTTCACGACGAGGGTGCGACCATCGAGATCCTTTCCGTTCCACATGGCGATTGCTTTTTCAGCATCCGCATCCGATGCCATTTCGACAAAGCCGAAGCCTTTCGAACGGCCGGTAGCGCGGTCGGTGATAACGGTCGCCGATGCAACGGAACCGGCCTGCGCGAACGCGTCGCGAAGGCTGTCGTCCGTCGTACCATACGAGAGGTTTCCGACGTAGAGCTTCTGTGCCATAGAATTTCGTTCTCTTTGAGAGAATAACGCGAGTAAGCCGACCTTCTCCTCTGTTTGCTCCCGCTTTCCCTAAAAGCTCGAAAATCTCGCCCTTAGAACGTCCACCCCGATTATCGGAGGGGATTCCGCCAGAAACCTGATGAGAAACTTACTACTGCCGCGAGTGTAGCATATTTTTCCCATCTCTGCAAGGGTCGCTCATTGCCAATGATACGCCCGGATCTGTCCGGTCGAGATACCTCAAAACCTATCTTGCCAATGAGTGTTTCACAATGATACACTGGCAATCACGAAGCTCTTCTTCTGAAAGCCGAAAGCTGACGACTGAGAGCTGAAATAGGAGAGGTGGCTGAGTGGCTGAAAGCAGCACACTGCTAATGTGTTAAGGGGGAAACCCCTTCCAGGGTTCGAATCCCTGCCTCTCCGCCTTCGATGAAAAAACACCGCTTTTTTCGGGCGGTGTTTTCTTTTTTTGGCTAGGCTTCCTGGGTGCATTCGCAGGCGCATTTTTCGGCGCATGTGCATTGCGGACCGCAGGCGCATTTCTTACTCCCTTGGCATCCGCAGTTGCAGACGCAGGGGCTTGCATCTTCTGTCATAGTATGACGCTTAATGAATTATATCGCCGCCCGATGAGCGCTCCTTCGCGACGGAGACTCTCGGAGTGGTTTCGTGTGGGAAAGTGGCGCTAAAGAGTCTTTCGGGCCGGATATGTCTTGAAGAGATCGAGTGAGAGGATCTTTTCGGGAGAAGTGTCGAAGGGGTTATAGGTTATTTCGAATCGGTTTGGCAGCGTGAAGGTGACGGAAGTGAATGGGAAATTCTTTCGAATTTCATCCGCGACGAGCGGGGCGTGTCCCGAGCAGGGAATGTCTACCGTGATCGCGGTCGTCGCCCTTGATTCACCGGCACGCGTGCCGGATTTCGCGTGAGCGGGCGTTTCGTTTTCATTTCGTGAGAAATTGGCGTTTGTCGCGAGCGGGAAAATCACAAAGAAGAGAAGGAGATTGGTCAGGATGGCTGTCCCGTAAAGGCTGGAGAGGTATCGCCATTTGCGTCGGATTCCCGGAAAACAGAGGCAGTCGGTTTTTTTGAGGAATATGATCGCGGAAAGAGTGGTAAGGGCGATCGAGAGCGCGACGAGCCAGAGGAAGAGATTTGGGATGAGGAGAAACTGTCGGAAGAAGGCGCTCGCCGCCGTTATGCCGACGATTGAGAAGACGAAAAAAGCGACGCAGAACGAATGCGGAAGGAGACCGGAGAGAATACCAAACGCTATCCCGCTCGTTTTTTTCTTTTCGACAACAGCGCAACATGAATCGGTATCTTTTTTGTTTTGTTCCATATGGGCGCGATACGAGCGGATTATTTATTGTAGAAGCGGTTTACTTTGAGTATTTCCTCGACCATCGCCTCTTTCTTTTTTTTGTTTCCGGAGACGAGCGCTGATCGGAAGCACGTATCGAGGTGATTCGCCATAAGCTCTTCATGCGCCGATCGGAGGAGCCCTATTACGGCGAGGTTCTGCTGCATAACCTCGATGCAGTAGCGATCTTTTTCTACCATTTCGATCACCTTGGAAATAAGGCTCGATGCTTTCTTGAGACCGATGGTGATCTTTTTCTTGTTCTCTTGATTGAGCATAGCTGTTTCGTGATGAACGGTATCCTTGTACCTCTGGGGGAGGTATGTGGTTATACTATCACGCGAGGAATGCTTGTCAAGGTTTTGCTCCTATAACCGCAAACATTTTGAAGCGATGTGGATCCCATCGGTATTTTTGACGGGTCGTATTGACACGAGTTCGTTTTTGCGTCAATATGTTGGTCGAGGAGAAAACGGAAAGGGAAGAACCTTAACAATTCGACATGGGGAAATAGAGATTTTATGTGCGGTCTTACTCTTTTGTCTGAGGATGGAGAGGTGGTGGATGTCGGAGGAGGTCTCAATCCTTCGAATACTTCGTATATTGGGGTCGGGAGACTTTTGAAACCCGATGACAATGCGAGTATTGAAATAGTTCGATTGGAAGATGGGGGGTATGGAAACTATGAAGTAGTTTCCGAAAGTGTCGTTGCAGTAGGGAGCCTTGAGGAAGTCCGAGTGGCTCTACAAGAGCTTGGCTTTACACTCCTTGATGCTGTATGCCGAAAAATAGCTGAGTATATTTGTCTCTACTTAGGTTCCTCAAAAGAAAAATCGACCTAACAGGTCACAAATGCATAAGAAGCCTTGGAAATCCCAGGGCTTTTAAAAATACCTTTTTTCTGATACCGTTTACATTTGCAGTCCATATTCTTTAGTGTGAAGTCTATGAAATATGTATTTCCGAAAGAGGAAACGAAGAATGCGGGAGGCGTTCGGATACGAATTGCGAGGGCGAAAGAAGATGAGGTAGTGAGGAATGATGCGGGCGGAGTGGAAATACTTCTCGGGGTTTCGGAGTCCGAAAAAATGACGCGGAGGAAGCTCATCCTGCTTGCGCGGCGCGCGATCGCGCGCGCGAAGACGAAGCGGGCGAAGAACGTCGTTGTTAATGTGGCGGATTTCCATTTTTCGGATCTCGACATATCCGATCGAAACCTCGGCGAAATTCTCGCGACCAATTTCGAGATGGCGAATTTTCAGTTTACGGAATTTTTGACAAAACCGCCGGAGGGATTTGCATTTGTTGAGAATGTCGCGATTCTCGGGGCGTCGAAATCGTTTCGAGACGGCGTGGAGCGCGGGCGAATCATCGGTGAAGAAGTGAATGCCTGCCGGCGGCTCGCGAATCTGCCCGGAGGTGACGTGACGCCGCAAACGCTCGCGGATGAGGCGCGTCGTGTCGCGAAGGGAAAGCATATTCGCGTGAAAATTCTCGAGGAAGCCGATATGAAAAAGCTCAAGATGGGAGGCATCTTGGGAGTCGGGAAGGGATCGGAGATTCCGCCGAAGTTTATCATCATGGAATATCAAGGAGGTAAGAAAAATGAAGCGCCGATGGTGTTTGTCGGGAAGGGGGTCACGTTTGATACGGGCGGCATCAACTTGAAACCGTCGGACGCGATACTCGGAATGAATATGGATATGTCCGGGGGCGCCGCGGTGATTCATACGCTCTCTCTCGTGGCGCGCCTCGGGGTGAAAAAAAATCTCGTGGCGCTCGTGCCCGCGGTCGAGAATATGCCGTCCGGGTCGAGCTATCGACCGGGAGATGTCCTCCGCTCGATGAGCGGGAAGACGATCGAAGTCTTGAATACCGATGCCGAGGGGCGGATTATTCTCGCGGACGCCCTCCACTATGCCAAGCGCTACGCGCCGAGGCTCGTCATTGATGTGGCGACCCTGACGGGTGCCTCGCTCGTGGCGCTTGGCGAGCGCGCCTCGGCGATTTTTACGCGCGACCAGGCGCTCGAAACCAAACTGCGCGAGCTTGGAGAAATGTCTGGTGACTATGTGTGGCCGCTCCCTTTGTGGGAAGAATATGACGAGGAAGTGAAGGGGACGTTTGGCGACGTGGCAAATATCGGACGGACCAGGTGGGGCGGCGCCATCACGGCGGCGGCGTTTCTCGCGCAATTCGCGACCGACTATATGTGGGCGCATATCGATATGGCGCCGCGGATGACCGCTGTCGAAGGCGAGTACCTCGGGAAGGGCGCCGCCGGCGCGCCGGTGCGACTCCTCCTCAAGATTGCGGAGGAATTGTAGGGAGGAGCGAAGAATGAGGAATGAGTAATGAGTAGAGAGTAGTGAAGAGTGAGCAGGAAACAATGAACAGAGAAGAAAGGAAATGAAAACGGGACGACTGGTGTCGTCCCGTTTGGTTTTAGAGATATACGCGATACTTGAATTCCCGCTCCTCTTTCCAGCAGATCTGTCCCTTTCCTGCTTGTTTCGCTTGGCGGAGACATGTATCCGCCTCAGAGAGTATCCTCTCTAGGAGAGTTGATTCAGTTTTATCGCCTCTCCACCATTTCTCGAATTCTCCATTGGAGAACTCTCTGATGCCGCACGAGGTACTGATGCGTATTTCCGGCGGGATATTTCCATGCTTCGACATTAGGGCGTTCCGGAGCCACATTGAGAAGTGTTCCTCTATCTGGAATAGGCGACCGAAAGCCTGTTTTATTGAGCTCCCAACCAGAATGACCGTGAATTCATCGCCGCCGAGTCGCGCTACGATATCTCCCGGTCGTACTGAGGTGACGAGTGCTCGCGCCAAGAAGGTGAGTGCTATATCTCCCATTTCATGGCCAAGCTCGTCGTTTATCCTCTTGAAATGATCGACATCAAAAAAGAGGAGGGTACAGAGGGCTTCTTTATTTCTGCTGAGGAACGATTCAACGCGTCCCCATGCGTCATTGAGCCCCCTCCTATTGAGCACACCTGTGAGCGGATCTTCCGTGACGAGGAGCTCGAGCTCCTGAACTTTTTCTTTGAGCCTCTCGTTCTCCTCTTTGAGTTGGTTTATCTGGCGTGTCAGATTTTCCCTAAGAGCGCCTGGTTGTAGATCAATCATTTTTTCACCTCATCTTCGGATTGCAGGGTTTTGAGAAGGGTTTCGACACCTTCCCGATGTTTCTGGAGGTTTTCGAGAATGTTCTGTAATTCTCTGCGAACATCGGACCTCATTTTCTCGAGTTCAAATATGGCTCGGTGATAGCTCTCCCTGAGTTTTTTCATATCTCTCTGAGAGCGGAAATAAAGATACAGAAGCCCTACATTGAGTATGAGGCTTGGAATTAATGCAGCAAGCGTCAAGGTACTGGTGGTCACTTCAGCGCTCCTTTGAATTGTTCAAGGACAGCTTCTTCTCGCTGATGCTGTCGGCGAGAATCATTTCTGTATAACGTATTTTTGCTGAAATGTCAAGATTCTTCCGCTAAAAGAGAGCCGATATGGAGGGCTTTTCTTTTTTGTTTCGCGATATTTGACACAAGGGAAGCAAGTGGAATAAAATGGGGACAGAGTGGAAGAGAGTGGGGCAGAGTGGAGGTCTTTGAGAAAAATGGTATGTTCATCGGCGAGTATACCCACAGTATCGATACGAAAAAACGACTCTCGCTTCCATCAAAGGTACGCGGCGAATTGGGGAGTCGGGTGGTGGTGACGCGCGGGCTCGATCAGTGCCTCTTTGTCTATCCGATGAAAACATGGGAGGCGCTCGCGGAGAAGCTCGGTTCGATGCCGATCGGCGAGGGGGGGACGCGGAGCTTTGTGCGGCTGATGCTTGCGGGAGCCTTCGATACCGAGGTGGACAGTCAGGGACGAATCCTCATACCGGATGCCCTCAAGGATTATGCCGGATTGTCGAAGGATGTGATTGTCGCCGGACTCTGGAATCGGCTTGAGGTGTGGGATGAGACGAAGTGGAAACACTACAAGCAGGATGCCGAAGGAAACTCCGAACGAATCGCGGAAGAATTGGGGAAGATGGGAGCGTACTAGGGAAATGCAAAATGTAAAATGAAAAATGCAAAATGATTCTAAATTTTTGAAATTCAAAAATTATTTTAAAACTTGAAATTTATTATTTGAAATTAGCTTTCCGTACTCTGTTATGTCTACGATCCATATTCCGGTGATGCTGTCCGAGGTGATTGAGGGGTTGAACCTTAACAAAGGAGATACGATAGTGGACGCCACTCTGGGGGGAGGCGGACACGCGCTCGGCATATTGAAGCGGATTTTGCCGGACGGTCGACTCTTTGCGTTTGACGCGGATGAGACGGCGATCGTTCGCTTCCGGGATCGCCTCGAGCATGAGAGAGATTCTCTGAACGGACTTCGTGATGGGAGCGTTGCGCTCATCCACCGGCAGTTTTCGGATATCGGGGAAGCGCTTCGAGATCGGGGTATCTCATCCGTTTCCGGTATTGTTGCCGATCTGGGATTCTCATCCGATCAGCTCGACGATCCGGCGCGCGGGTTTTCATTCCTTCGCGAAGGGCCGCTCGATATGCGACTTGATCAAAGTGATGGCGAGACGGCGGGGAAGATAGTCAATACCTGGAGCGAGGGGGCGCTTGCCGAGATATTTCGAGAATACGGGGATGTGCGCGATGCCGGAAGAATGGCGAGGGCGATTGGAACGCGGAGGAAGGAGCGAACATTTGAGACAACGACCGAATTTGCGGATTTTGTGAAAAGCGTTTCGCGCGATCGGCGCGCCTCGATTCATCCGGCAACCAAGATATTTCAGGCGCTTCGCATTGCGGTTAATCATGAGCGAGCATCACTGGAAAAATTTTTGTATGACGCGATCGGGCTTTTGAAGGAAGACGGGAGAATAGCGGTACTTTCGTTCCACTCCGGCGAGGAGAGAACGGTGAAGCGGATATTTGCGGAAGACGCCAGGGGATGCGTCTGTCCACGTGAATTTCCGGTCTGCCGGTGCGGAAGGAAGGTGCGGCTCAATATTATTACGAAGCGAGCGATTGTCCCGAGCGATAGAGAAACACGGGAAAATCCGCGAGCGCGAAGCGCCAAGCTTCGAATAGCGGAGAGGATATCAGGGAAAAAGGGGCAATGAACAGGCCTGCCCGCATCGCTCCCCGATGAATCGGGGTGCGGGCGGGGAGTAATGAATAAGGTCAATTGCTGGAGGCTGATTGCTGAGAGCTGACCGCCGCGAAGTCTAAAATAAAAACAACAACGCGATGTACCGGAAACATATGACAATGCGAGGGTGCGCGCCTCATCGTGACGAGGCGGAGACATTAGGGTCGGGGGGGCGACTGCGAATTGCAAAGATACTTGCCTGCCTCAGTCTTTTTGTTGCGGTGGTCGGGTATCTCTTCTCGGTGAACCGGAACGCGGTCGCGGGGTATTCTATGCGCGCCGTCGAGAAACGGATGATCGAGCTTTCGAATGAATCGCAACGGCTCCGCATACGAGAGGCGGAGCTCCGATCGCTCTATGGTCTGGAAGAAGCGAGTAGTTGCCTTGATATGAAGCCGATTGAGGGAGCGATTTCCCTTGAAGAGCCGGGTACGGTTGCCTACGGGAAATAAATTCAAAATCACAAGTTCCAAATAAATTTCAAATCACAAATATCAAGCGAGAATGTTTCTACTATTTTGAATATTGAAATTTATTTGGAAATTGGAGTTTGGATATTGGAACTTATGCCGTAATGTTCATGCGGAAAACTGCTCAAAAACGCGCGAAGGCAGCTTCTCCTCGGAAGCACTGGAGGATTTCCGCTCTCGTGCTTTTTATTTTTTGTCTTTCTCTCGCGCTCGTCGCGAGACTTTTTGTGCTTCAAGTCGTGCGACGCGATATTTCTCTCGCGCTCGCGGAAGAGCAGCAGAATGTTTCGAGAGAGCTTCCTTCGGACCGCGGAGAAATTTTTCTGAGCGACGCGAATGACCTGTATCCCGTCGCGGTGAATCGCGAGTACTTCCTCGCCTATGCCGTGCCGGCGGATATTCGCGATCGCGCGCAAACGGTTCGCCACCTCGAGTCGGCGCTCTCGCTTGATTCGTCATTTATTCTCGAGAAACTTTCCAAGGAAAACGATCCGTTTGAAATTTTGAAGCGGCGACTTTCGGATGAAGAAGTTTCGCGTATGCGCGAGCTTAATTTGGAGGGTGTTTCTCTGTTGCCGGAGACGTATCGGTATTATCCGGGCGAGCATCTTGCCGCGCAGACGGTCGGATTCGTCGGGATGAAGGAAGATGCGTTTGCCGGACGCTACGGAGTTGAAGCGTCGTTTGAGACTTCGCTCAAAGGAGAGCATGGATCCCTCTCCAATGAACGCGACGCGAGCGGACGGTGGATTCCGCTTTCGGGAAAAATTTTCGCTCCGCCCGAACATGGGGCGAATATCGTCCTCACCCTTGAGCGGGTGATTCAGTATGAGGTGGAGAAGATTTTGAAGGAAGCGGTGGAGGGATTTCACGCGGATGGCGGGACGATTCTCGTGCTGGAGCCGAAAACGGGAAGTATTCTCGCGCTCGCGTCTTTTCCCAATTTCAATCCGAACGAGTATTCGAAAGTGGAGAATCCCGAATCGTTCTTGAATCCGGCGGTGAGTCTTTCGTATGAACCCGGATCCATTATGAAGCCGGTGACGATGGCGATTGGTATCGAAGATGGGAAAGTGAATGCGGCGACCGAGTATGTCGATACGGGAATGGTGAAGGAAGGGGGCTATGTTATCAAGAACGCCGAGGAGAAGGTGTATGGTCGATCAAGTATGACGCGAGTTTTGGAGGAATCCATCAATACCGGCGTCATATTCGTCGAGCGGCAGGTTGGGAATGAGCGGTTTCGAGAGTACTTGAAACGCTTCGGTTTCGGGGAGAAGACGGGCGTGGCGCTTCCGGCGGAGGCGGCGGGAAACATCAAAAATCTCGCAAACACGAAGCGCTCCATCGAATTCTATACCGCTTCCTTCGGGCAGGGTATTACCGCTACGCCGCTTCAAATGGTGAATGCCTACGCGGCGATCGCGAATGGCGGCGTTCTGATGAAACCGAGAATTGTGCGACGAATGATTCTTTCCGATGGACGTGTCGAAGAAGTTGCTCCCGAAGAGATTCGGTCGGTAGTGAGCGAAGGGACGGCGCGCGCGATGGGGGCTATGCTCCGGAATGTTGTCGTGAACGGTCACGGGAAGCGCGCCGATGTGCCCGGGTATGAGGTGGTCGGAAAAACCGGGACGGCGCAGGTTGCGAAACGCGGCGAAAAAGGATATGAAGAGGGAATGAATATCGGGTCGTTTGTCGGTTACGCGCCACTCTCCGATCCCAAGTTCGCCGTTTTGGTAAAGATTGATAACCCCAAGGATGTCGTCTGGGCGGAGTCGAGCGCCGCGCCGACCTTTGGCAAGGTGATGAAGTTTCTGCTCGAATACGCCCGCATCGAGCCGACGGAGGCAATGAGGCGTCAGTAGAGAGTAGCAAGTAGAGAGTAGCGAGCGAATACTTTTTTGTCTTTTCGGTATGAAATCTTTTCTTGTGCGTTTTCTAGAGTCGGCGCTTCGCCTGATGGCGATACTTGTTTTGCGGCGGCATCGACCGATCGTTATCGGGATTACCGGGTCGGTCGGAAAGAGTTCGACCAAGGAGGCGATTGCGACGGTTCTCTCGGCACGGTTTCGCGTGAGGGAGAGTCCGGGAAACTTCAATAACGAAATCGGTGTTCCGCTCGCGATTCTCGGATCATCGTCGTCCGGAAACTCGAAGCTTCGTCTCGCGTGCGCTCCCTTTCGATGTCTCGCGACGCTTCTTCTCCCGCGAAGTCGATATCCGGAGATGCTTGTGTTAGAGCTCGGCATTGATCGCGTGGGGGATATGGACTATCTCCTCGGGTTCCTGTCGCCGACGGTCGGAGTTTTGACCGCCATTTCAACGAGTCACCTCGAGTTTTTCAAAACGGTGTCGGTGGTTTCGCGCGAAAAAGGAAAACTTATTACCGGGCTTCCGAAAAACGGACTCGCCGTCTTGAACGTGGATGAGCCGCGCGTGATGAAATTTCGCGACAAAACGAAAGCGACGGTCTTGTCGTACGGCTTTGACGAAGCGGCGGATGTGCGGGCGACGCATATTTCATTTTTTCGCGATACGGTGGGCGCGCCGATCGGGACGAGTTTCAAGATGGAATATGAGGGAAAGAGTATTCCCGTCCGTCTGCCGAATGTGATTGCCGAGCATCATATCGGAGCGGCGCTCGCCGCCGCCGCGGTCGGTATTCATTTCAAGATGAATCCGCTCGAGGTGGCGGAGGCGCTTCGGAATTTTCGTTCGCTCCCCGGCAGGATGCGGCTTTTTGAAGGGGTGCATCGCTCGCTCATTGTTGACGATACGTATAACGCTTCGCCGAAATCTTTGGAGGCCGCGCTCAAGACGCTGGGGAGTCTCGGCGGGGTTCGACGTCTCGCGGCGCTCGGCGATATGCTTGAGCTGGGCGCTGAAAGTGAATTTTCGCACCGAGCGGTCGCAGAGTGGCTCAAGGGGTGCGATGTTCAGGAGGTGTTTCTTCTTGGGAAAGCAATGCTTTTGGCGAAGGAAACTCTGGAGCGATCGGGCTTCCCGAGTGAGCAGGTGCACTGGTTTTTGGATCCCGAGTCGCTTGGAACGCAGCTCGCGGCTTCGCTTCGCGAGGGCGATATCGCGCTTCTCAAAGGTTCCCAAGGAATGCGACTTGAAAAGGCGGTCGAAATTGTAATGGCGGAACCGTCGCGCGCGCGCGAACTGCTCTGTCGTCAGTCGGAGGAGTGGAAGCGGAAACCATTCACTGTCGCTGTCTCTGATTGAGGTATAATTTTTCTTTGAAAGTGTGTTTCGTTAGTTTTTTTAAACAAAAAAATAATACCTTGCGTATGAAAAACCAGCTGTATCAGAGAAGATTCATCACCCCTGCTTTTCTTTTGGTTTTTGCGTTGTTTTGCGTGGCTTCTCTAACCGCGATCCCATACAATGTGATGGCGGCGACTCGGGTATTTTATGATGGATTTGAAAGTGGGAATACGAGCTTGTGGAGGCAAGTTGATCTTCGAAATAGATGCACGGTTGTTGCGTCGCCGGGGGATGGAGGTGCTGCTCCACAATCGGGGAGCCGAATAGCTCAGTGCAATTGGAATGGTACGGTTGAATGGAATGACCCGGCGAGTTATGAAACCATGGCGTTCCCTTCTGTTTCCGGAAATGAACTCTTTTTTCGGGTGTATATTCGGGTATCTCCCAACATGACGTCAACGGGTGCGGGTGGAGATAATACTGGACCAAAGTTATTGCGATTTTTTAGCCTGTCTGGATATGAGGCATACTTGGGTATGGAACAAGTAAATCCCGGAACAGATCCTGCTTGGGTGGGCTGGATACATGATACTCCAACTCCGGGAAATCATCAGTGGTATATGGGATCGCTCTCTCGTTCCGCTTGGACGAAACTTGAGATGTACTTCAATAGGGCAACAAACTTGCATCGCATTTGGATCAACGATGCTCTCATTAGAGATGTGGCAACATATGATGTCTCCGGTGTAACGGATGCGCCTCTTTACCTTGGGTCTAACTGGTCAGGTGTCGCTGGAACACGTGTTCATGATGCTGTAAATCACGTTTATTGGGATGAAATGGAGGTATACACAGACTCTGCCTCTGGCACTCCCGCAACTGGCAATATGGAAAATGGCGATGTGCTCATTGGTGGCACTTCCGCCCCCACCTTCACCTTTACAGCCAATCCAACAAGCATTACCTCCGACGCTTCCTCTATCCTCAGCTGGAGCGTTGTCACCAATGCGACAAGCTGTACGGCAAGTGGGGGTGCCTTCACGGGAAGTAAATCAGTTGGAGGTGGCACGCAGTTGGTTTCCCCGATAACTATGACCACATATACCCTTTCCTGCGTAGGGGCAGGTGGTACAACTAATCGAAGTGTAACCGTGACGGTGGGAGGGAATGGGAAAGTGCTAATGAATGAATGTAACTCTACGCAAAGCGAATGGGTGTTTTGCAACGACTTCGACACTGGCGTTACCGCGGATTCGCAGCGTCGCGCACAGTGGGACGATTATGATGGAGCAACGGATGTGAATTTTATTGTCAATTCCGGTCCATCGAAAAATGGAACCAACCATGTTGCACAATTTCGCGCGCCTGCTGGAGAACGAGGGGGAGCGGATTTGGTGAAGGAACTTCCTTCTTCTTATGATCGACTCTACTCTCGTTGGTACATTCAATATGAGCCAGGATTTAATTTTAGCGCACCGAATCATGGTGGAGGTCTTCACGCCGGTAGTCGCAACCTCTTGGGGCAATCAGGAAATCGACCAAATGGTTCTGACTGGTTTTCATCATGGGTAGAATATGATGATGACTTTCCGCATAGCCCATACTTCTACTCATATTACCGTGGCATGTATCAAGACTGCTCGAATCCGTCCGGATCATGTTGGGGTGACTCGCTTCCTTGTGTTTATGGTTCAGGTTACTGTACGAAGCCGCAACATTTACCGTCGACGAGCCTTCCTGATTTACAAGCGGGACAATGGTATTGCGTTGAAATGTTATTGGATGGTGGAACGCCAACTCAAACTGAATTAGGGGCAAATGGAGCAGCTGCACTATGGCTTGATGGAGAATCAGTCGGTTCGTTCAATGATCTCTGGCTTCGTACGGCACCAAATCTCAAGATATCTCTTCTTTGGTTAAGCCTTTTTCATCATGACGGCACGCATAGCGTTGGTGGCGCTCTGTATGACAATGTAGTTGTGAGTACGAGCCGAATTGGTTGCGGTGATCCGCCGTCTTCCGACACCACCCCTCCGACCTCTCCCACCAACCTCGCCGCTACTTCCCCGAGTCAATCTTCCATCTCCGTTTCTTGGACCGCGAGCACAGATAATGTCGGCGTCACCAGCTACATAGTCGAGCGTTGCCAAGGCGCCGGCTGCACCAACTTCACCCAAGTCGGCACGCCAACCGCTCCTCCCTTCGTTGACTCTGGGCTTACCGCAAACACCTTCTACAACTATCACGTTCGCGCACGAGATGCCGCCGGCAATCAATCGGGCTGGAGCAATGTGGTCGGTGCGACCACCATAACCAGCCCCACCGAACTTATCATCGACAATACCGACTCCACCGTCTCCCAATCCGGCTCTTGGAGCCCCTCCACCAATTTCCCCGGATACTACGGCGCCAATTATCACTACTCTCCAAACCAAAGCGGAGAATGGTTTGAGTGGCAAGCAACCGGTCTCACGGCGGGAACCTATCAAGTCTTTGCCTACTGGAACGCAAACGCCGACCGTCCCACCGACGTCTCGTACCGCATCACCCATTCGGGAGGCACTACCACTATCAACAACATAAACCAAACGCAAAACGGAAGTCAGTGGAACCTCCTTGGCACCTATACCTTTGGTACAACCGGAACCGTCCGCGTGATAAGCGGTGCAACCGGAGCGGAAGGAACGGTTGCCGATGCGGTACGATTTGTCAGAACGAATACGATTTCCTGTAACACTGTCACTACATCAAACTTCTCCCAATCCACCTACGACAGTTACGGCGCCCCCTTCGATGCGTTCCAAACGAGCACCAACCTTATGAACGCAAACTGCTCATCATCCGACCCGCACACCATCCAAGCCACCCTCGGACAAATGGGCGACACGACCCGGATCGTGTATACCAAGGGGTACTACTACGCCAACAATGCCTGGACACAGTACTCCGGCACCTGTACCGGTGCATTAAATGGCGACTGGTGCCAGGGGAGTGTCTCCGCCATGATCACCAACCCCAATATTTCAACGGCAAGTGCGAGCGCACCGGCGTACTTCGTTGGGATGACGTGCAGTGTCCAAGGCGGCGGGTGGAAGTGTGGGTGTCGGGATGACTCGTGCGGGAATTTGTATTGGCAAGTTCAAGGAGCGGGGCAAGAGCCGGCCGCCGATTGCCGAGAACTGAAAACTGCGAAGCATCAGGGTGCGGGGATGCAGGAAATGCAAAATGAAAAATTAAGAACTGAAGACTGGTTGCTGGGAGCTGAGGACTGTGAAGCATTGGGGGCGGGCAATAGCGTGGAAATATGTCTACCCATCACTCCTCGATGAAATGGTGTTCGGGTGGTGGTGCTAGGATATGTTAATGAGCAGTTCTTTCTGTTTATGAATAGGATGATTGTCTACAATTTAAATCCTTGTTGACTTAAGCGGGGTAGGGTATAATGAACGCAGAGCGAGCGGGGAGGTAAAATGCTCGCAGGATAAACCGTAATTCTTTATGAATGCGTATGACCGAGAATGCAAAAGACCGGGAGTTTGTGGAGTATGTCGTGAAAATGCTCGTCGATCATCCGGAGGACGTGAAGGTGGAGCGAAAGATCGATGAGATGGGTGTGCTTATCACGCTTGATGTGAACTCGGAAGATATGGGGATGGTGATTGGTCGGGAAGGAGTGACCGCGAAGGCGCTTCGAACGCTCCTTCGAGTGATTGGCGCGCGGAACAATGCGCGTGTGAACTTGAAAATCAATGAGCCCGCCGGCTCGACGCGCGGCAATCGCGAGTTTTCGGTTCCTCGTCGCGCGGAGGAAGAATCGCCCGTAGCGCCGCCCGAGAAACGCAGTCTTGATGAGGTGATGGACGATATTCGGATATAGTTTTTCTTGAAATTTTTCGGAGAGCGAAAGTAACGCGAAGCCGCCCCGAACCAATCGGGGCGGTTTTGTATCCGACCCTTGACAAACACTCTACCCCATTCTTTTTTTCTGCTATACTCTCTTTAGAGAACGACGCTCGATAATATCAACTTACACTAGTCCCTACTACCTTGTGAGTCGCCTCGACTGCAAAAAATAATTTTTTTCACATGCTCCTCTCCATCGGAGCAAACTTGAAAAAAATTATTTTTTGCAGTCTCTGGCAGTACATGATAGGAGTCTTCAGGGTAATTTGATATCATTTCAAAATTTTTCTGATATGAAGCTCATTGTCGGACTCGGCAACCCGGGGAAAAAATATGAGGGCACACGGCACAACGCGGGATTTCTCGCGCTCGAATATCTTCGAAACGAGTGGGGTTTCCCCACGTTCCGAGAAAACAACTCTTTTCAAGCCGAGTGTTCGGAAGGACGAATCGGAAACGAGAAAATTATTCTCACGCGTCCGCTTACGTTTATGAATGATTCGGGAAACGCGGTGCAAACCCTGATGCATTTCTACAAAATAGAAACGAACGACCTTACGGTCGTTCACGATGACATCGATATTTCTTTGGGAAGCATTCGCGAATCGTTCGATTCGCGTTCAGCAGGGCATAATGGCGTCGAAGACATCATCGCAAAAATCGGCGCCAAAGACTTTCTTCGCTTTCGAATCGGCATTCGAACCGCGCGCGTCGCAAGCGGAGACACTTCCTTTGACACCGCCCAATTCGTCCTCGACGCCTTCCCCCCGGAAGAGCGCGCGCTCATCGGGAGCCTCTTCCCCACACTCGAAACCCGCCTCCGCGAGCGGGTCATGTCCCCTACTTCTTCTTCTCAACGCCCATAATGTCTTGGGCGACATTGGTGGACACTGATGAGGAGTGGTGGATTGAAAACAAAAAAACACCCCCGCCAATCTCCCGGCAGGGGCTTCGATTCCATTCGAATTCATTTGATCCTTCTACTTACTATTTTCCTCTTCACTTAGCTTGCACCTCCCTTTGAAAATCACTGCAATTGTTATCCGGATTAGTGTCTACGACTCCTCCCTCGAGATTAATGCAGAGTTCAAAACCGTACTTCCCGGGAATAGTCGGGGCTACGAGGTCCAGCCCTGCGTAGTAGTACGGTTCGCCGCCTCTGTCTGGGAAGTAGGGCGATTTAAGTATCGCGTCTTCGAAACGCCGCATATGGAGCATCGTCTTCACCCCCTCCGGACTAGTGATGATCACCGAAACCGTGAAGGGGTAGATCGAGGGAATGGTCCCATAATTTGAGACTAAAATCGGAACACTGAACGGCTTCCCCAACCCAAGTGGCTCAAGAAGATCATGCCGCTCTATCTCGAAATGGAGAGAAAGGTCAACTGTGCTTTTTAGCACAATCAAGTGGACTCGTTGGCAGTTGTTATTCGGATCAACGTCTACGACTCCTCCTTCTTCCGCATTCAGAGTGACACAGACCTCAAACCCGTACTTCCCGGGAACAGTCGGGGCTGTGAAAGACTCCTTACTCCATTCAGTAGACTCAAAAAAGCCGAGCCTCACGGATCCGACATGCCGATTAAGGAGCAGTGTCTTCACCCCTTCCGGACTGATGATACTCATCGAAACCGTGAAGGGATAGACCGAGCTATCACGTCCGAAGTTCGATACACTATACAATACCCTGTAGGGCTTCCCTTCTAGGATAGCAGCGTCAGGGTATGGATATCTTGAGTAGGCGCTCTCCTCGAAGCCGACACCAGGTGGAGAAATGGCAAGGTCTACCTCATAAGCCTGCACCCTCTTTTGGTGATAGAAACAATTGTTGCGCGCATCCGCATCAAGACCATTTTCCTTGGCAATGACGCAGAATTCAAACCGATAGATCCCCGGAACAGCCGGAGCAGAGAAAAAAACTGTCGGCTGATCAAGATAGACCCCGTTCGTGGCGAGGTTCTCAGATTCGACATACCGCTTAAGGAGCAGTGTCTTCACTCCTTCCGGACTGGTGATGCTTATCGAAACTGTGAAAGGGTGACCGGTTGAGACCGTGTGTCCCAAATTCGTTACTTCGTACCACAGTCGGTACGATTCCCCCACGGTAAGATACTCCGGCGCATTGATGAGACCGGCGTTCTGCACGGCATAGTCAATCACTTCCGGTCGCTTGAGAATTGTGAGATACTCTTTGCGGCTGGAATTGTTGGTACCGCATTCGTCCGGATTTTTCGGTAGCTTCCCTTGCGCGTCTAACTCCTCATCTTCCTCCAAAACGCTATCGGTCAGATCCACACAGGACCCTATAACCAGAACATCCCCACTCGATTCATCCAAGTCGGGAACCGTGAAGACCACAGAATTGCTCAGGCTCACGCCCTTCTTGAGAAAATCGGGCTTGGAACTCCAGATAGGTGTCCTGGCCCATGGAACACGCACGGTTTTTCGGTCAAACATCAGAATCTGATACCAGACCCTGGAGTAGACCTTTTTGGGTTTCCCGCTCTCTCGAAGCCACTTTGAGGTGTCAGAGCATTTCGAATCCACGATCTGCTCGACATAAAGTTCTCTCCCTTCGGGGACCGGCAGTGCCGGACCCCGAAAAAGGTCCCCCGCCACCTGCGTATTGCGACCGTCAATAATCGTGTAGACCTTCATGCGAGAAGTAAGGTCGTTTCGAGGTTCGACTGTCGTTCCTTGTGACGCATCTTGGCATTCCCGGTCACCTCCTCCTGTCATCGTTGCATCATCAGTAGATGATGCCTGTACTGTTACCGTTGTGCATGCAACCATCGCCATGCAGAGGAAAAACGGAAGCCACCTAGAATTCTTCACAGATTTCTCCTTAAGTTTAAAAAGAACTCTTTTGGAATCGTTACTTATTGATTCCCGTTACCAAGCAATCACCTTGTTTGGTATGGAGAAAAAACAAGCAAACGGTTAATCAACATTACCACGTAATCTAGATAAAAAAATGAAAGGTCTCGTCGCTCTCATTTTCCTCTGAAGTAACTTTTACTTGAAAGCTTGTTGCAAACAAAGACCTCTCTACTTCTTCTCAACGCCCATAATTTCTTGGGCGACATTGGTGGGAACTTCCGAATAGTGACTGAATTCCATAGAATAACTCGCGCGACCCTGCGACATCGAGCGGAGCGCCGTCGCGTAGCCGAACATCGAGGCGAGCGGCACTTCGGCGCTGATTTCTTTGACACGCGCATTCCCTTCGCCGCGATCGTTCATTTCTTTGATGATGCCGCGCTTCGCGTTGATATCACCCACGGCATCCCCCATAAAAGCTTCCGGCGTAATAACCACCACCTTCATAATCGGCTCGAGAATAATCGGCTTCGCCTTCCGCATCGCCTCCTTGAAGGCAAGCGACCCGGCGATTTTGAACGCCGCTTCCGAAGAGTCGACATCGTGATACGAGCCGTCATAGACGGTCGCCTTGACATCGACCACCGGATAGCCAGCGAGCACGCCGTTTTGCATCGCTTCTTCGATACCCTTGTTGATCGGTTTGATATATTCCTGCGGGATGACACCGCCTTTGATCTCATCCACGAATTCATACCCCACGCCTGCCTCCTGCGGTTCGAGACGAATCCAGCAGTGACCATACTGCCCGCGACCGCCGGATTGCTTGATATACTTCCCTTCCGCTTCCGCCGAAAGTTTCACCGTCTCGCGATAGGCGACCTGCGGACGTCCTACATTAACATCCACCTTGAACTCGCGTCGCATACGATCGACGATAATGTCGAGGTGAAGCTCGCCCATACCCGAGAGAATGGTCTGTCCCGATTCTTCATCGGTATGCACGCGAAAGGTCGGGTCTTCTTCGGAGAGCTTTTTGAGCGCGACGCCCATCTTTTCCTGATCGGCTTTGGTCTTGGGTTCAACCGCGATATCAATAACCGGCTCCGGAAACGTGATCGACTCGAGGACGACCGGATGATTGGGATCGCAGAGCGTATCGCCCGTTGTCGTCGCTTTCATCCCAACCAAAGCGCCGATACCGCCCGCGGAAAGCTCGGAAATTTCCTCGCGATGATTGGCGTGAATCTGGAGAATCCGCCCGATACGCTCTTTCTCGCCCTTGGTGGAATTAAGCACATATGAGCCGGCCTTGATAGTTCCCGAATACACCCGGAAAAAGGTGAGCTGCCCCACAAAGGGATCGGTTGCCACCTTGAAGGCAAGTGCCGAAAAGGGCGCGGCGTCATCAACCTTCACTTCCATCTCAGCATCGGTTTTGGGATCGGTTCCCTTTGCGGGCGGAATATCGAGGGGCGACGGGAGATAGTCCACGACCGCATCCAGAACCAACTGAACGCCCTTGTTGCGAAGCGCGGTCCCGACAAGCACGGGGATGAGCCTCGTCGAGATGACCGCCTTTCGGAGCGCGGCTTTGAGCTCCGCGACGGAAATATCCTCGCCGCCCACAAATTTCTCAATGAGCGTATCGTCCGTCTCGGCGATTTTCTCCACCATGGTAGCGCGCCACTGTTTCACCGTTTCCGTCATATCGGCGGGAATCTCAATCGGCACGACCTTCTCCCCCATATCGCCCGAGAATGTGTAGGCTTTCATTTCCATGAGATCGATAATGCCCGAAAAATCCGACCGCACCCCGATCGGGTATTGAATCGCGACCGCGTTTGGCGTCAAGCGATTCCAAATGGATGAGAGCGCCGCCTCAAAGTCCGCGCCCTCTTTGTCGATTTTGTTAATGAAACACACGCGCGGCACGCTGTACTTGTCCGCTTGCCGCCACACGGTTTCCGACTGCGGCTCCACCCCCTCTTTGCCGTCGAAAACAACAACCCCGCCGTCAAGAACGCGGAGTGAGCGTTCCACCTCGACCGTAAAATCCACGTGTCCGGGTGTGTCGATAATATTGATCTGGTGATCCTTCCAATAGCACGTGGTTGCCGCACTCGTGATCGTGATGCCGCGCTCACGCTCCTGTTCCATCCAGTCCATCGTCGCCTCCCCTTCATGCACCTCACCAATTTTGTGCGTGATACCGGTATAAAAAAGCACCCGCTCAGTCGTGGTGGTTTTCCCGGCATCTATATGCGCGATAATCCCGATATTGCGGAGATGATCCAATGAAGTAGTACGAGGCATAGCGGCGCAATAAATAATTTAGTTAAAAAATCTCAAGTTTCTCTACGAAAACAAAGAACAGAAACTCTTCGTCCCTTGTTCCCTGTTCATTACTCGTTGATCTTTGTTCCTTGATCCTACGCAAAGTGCGCAAAGGCTTTGTTGGCTTCGGCCATGCGGTGAACATCCTCGCGTTTCTTCATAGCGAGACCGGTCTTGTTGGCGGCATCGAGAAACTCATCGGCGAGGCGCACTGCCATAGGCTTCCCCTTTTTCTTGCGACAAACATCCCGGATCCAGCGCATCGCAAGCATTTGTCGGCGATCGCCTGAGACCGGGATCGGCACCTGATAATTCGCCCCTCCCACGCGGCGACTCTTGAGTTCGAGAAGCGGAGAGACATTCTTGATCGCCTGCTCGAAGACATTGAGTCCGCCTTTCTTGGTCCGCTCGCGAATCACTTCAAAGGCATCGTAGATGAGCGTCTCCGCCACGGATTTCTTGCCGTCCCACATAATCATGCCGATAAAGTGCCCAACGAGAGGGTTCCCGTAGCGGGAATCCACCTTCCAGGTCTTATCGAATTGTCGTTTCCGTCGAGGCATAGGAGAAAAAATTCAAAATTTCAGTAAAAACCAATCTTCTTATTTGTAACAAACACCCGAAGTCACTCTATCATCTTTACTCTCTGCATTTTTGCATTTTTAATTTTGCATTTTGCATTTATGCTTTCGGTCTCTTCGCGCCGTATTTGGAGCGACCGCGTCGGCGATCACCGACACCGGAGGCATCGAGAACACCGCGAACGATATGATAGCGCACGCCCGGGAGGTCCTTCACTCGACCGCCGCGAATCATCACAATGGAGTGTTCCTGCAGGTTGTGTCCGATACCGGGAATATACGCCGTCACCTCCATACTGTTCGTCAGGCGAACGCGCGCGATTTTGCGAAGCGCGGAGTTCGGCTTTTTCGGCGTTGTGGTCGACACCTTGAGGCAGACCCCTCGTTTGTAGGGACCCGTTGAGTCCGTCGGGTGATTCTTGAGCGTATTCATCACAAACCCGAGCGCGGGCGATTTCGACTTTTTCACGGACGATGTCCGCGAATGGCGGACGAGCTGATTGATAGTAGGCACAGCGGTACGGTAAAAAAATAAATCATCAAAACGACAAACAAAAAAGCGAAGTCTCGCTTGCCTTTCGAATATACGGGAAGTTTCTCTCCGTGTCAACTACCAGGGGCAACACCTGAAAGTGAGAGCCTTAGAACCCTTCCCACCAGGACTTCCTCACTTCGATGCAGTTCGAGGAAAATGCGAGGAACGAAGTAAGCTGTATTCAAATATACAGCGTCGAGTACCGGAGCATTTGACGAAGAAATGCGCGAGGTGAGGAAGTCCTACATCGCGACGCCGAGGAAAAAATCAAGGAGGATACTGAGCGGCCACTGGATAAGCGCGCCGAGCGGAGAAAAGATGATAAGAAGCAAGAACACGAAGCCGTATTGTTCGAGAAAGAGAATCGTTTCCGGCTTAAGGGAGAGCAGCGGATAGAGAAGTTTGGAACCGTCAAGTGGCGGGATCGGCACCATATTGAAGACGCCGAGGAGCACGTTCCAAAAAATCACCATGAGGAGGAATCCCAAGAAAATACCCGGAATCGACCCGGCAACCGCGTCAGCAAAGCCGCCCCACCGATCCGACCATTCGCCGACTTGACCGATGATCCCAAAAAAGCGAGCGAAAATATCCTCGCGCTCCGCGAGACTCATAGGGAGAAAATGCGCGAGAATCGCCGCGACAAACGCGATCACGAAGTTTGACCCGGGTCCAGCAAAAGCAACTGCGACCGGCCCCCATTCTTGATTCTTGAGATTATAGGGATTGTAGGGAACCGGCTTTGCCCACCCAAACGCGAATCCGGTCGTAAAAAACATCACAAGCGGCACCACAATCGACCCTACCGGATCGACATGCGACACGGGATTGAGGGTAAGTCTCCCGGCATATTCCGCCGTCTTATCGCCGAGCCACCGCGCCATCACGCCGTGCGATATCTCATGGAGAATCACGGTGTAAAGAAGGATCGTAAGATAAAAACCGACCAGCACTATTTCTTGAGGAGCCATGGGGAAGGAGTGAAGAATGATGGTGTAGGGGCGAATGATTATTCGCCCGTACGAAGTCGCAAGTTGCGTCGCAGTTGACGGCGAGACAACACTATGATACCTTTTAGCATACTTTTCATAACGAATCAATTATGAGTCGCATCTGTTCTCTCTCCGGTCGCAAAACTGCTTCCGGTCATTCGAGGAGCCACTCGAATATCGCCACCAAGCGAACCTTCAAGATCAACCTCCAAACCAAGAAAATTGGTGGCGTTCGCGTTCGCCTCGGCACCCGCGCCCTCCGCACCCTCACCAAAGTCGGGAGAGTAGGAGAGGTCAAGTAATCGGCAGCAAGCAGTTACTAGAGCCTATCTCAAAAATATTTCGTATGACTTCTTTTATCAAAGAGTTCAGAGAATTTGCCGTGAAAGGCAACGTCATCGATCTCGCGGTCGGTGTTATTATCGGCACCGCGTTCGGCAAAATCGTCACCTCCCTCGTTTCAGACATTATGATGCCGCCCTTGGGACTTCTCCTCAATAAGGTCAATTTTTCCGAACTCTACTGGAATCTCTCCGAAAAAACCTATCCGACCCTCGAAGCGGCGCAAAAAGCGGGCGCTCCCACTGTCAATTACGGGCTCTTCCTCACTAACATCATCGGCTTCACCATTACTGCGTTTGCCGTCTTTCTCTTCATCAAACAGCTGAATCGCTTCCGCCCCAAGGAAGAAAAGAAGCCCGCCCAAACGCCGAAACAAGAACTCCTCCTCACCGAAATCCGCGACCTTCTCAAAAACCGCAAATAGATTTCACCACATTTCAACCTACAAAAAATCTCTCCTGCCGAAACGGGAGAGATTTTTCGTTTGCATCTACAAGTCGGGCTGCCGGGAATTGAACCCGGTCTACATCCACCCCATGGACGCGTACTACCGGTATACTACAGCCCGAAACGTCTCCCACAACCCTATCACGCCCCTCAGGAAAAATCAAAAGGCGATGATGTTTGCATCGCCTTCTCTCGTGTGGAAGAAATAGTTATTCCTTCCCTTGTCGCCCCTCTTCCTTCGAAAGACTGCGACTCATTGTTTCAACCCTCAGTCTGATTTCTCAAAACCACGGAATGGCCCGTTCCCTTTTCCGAATCACCCACAAGAATCACTCTTTCCTTGCCATACTCCCAGGGCTTGCGTCTGAGCGAAACTCGATGGGGCACCCTCAAACCGGGATTCCTACCATATTCCTCAAAACCTCCGGAAAGTACTTCTTCGGTCATACAGCACCTCTTTTTTAATGAACAAACTTAACGAACAAAAATCCCGACTTCTTTCGTCGGGGGTCTTTTTCTCTTTCCTTTTTCCGCTACTCCTTTAGGACAACCCCGACGAATATGTGCGCTTCTTGCGCGCAATGACACACGCAAGGAAGAAGCGGTCCTGAAAACCCCATCCCGCGCGCGTCGAATTTTTCGTCGTCATTGTCATAGTGACAGTATAGATTCCGTCACATATTTTTGTCAAATAGCTGTATGCGTCCACCTATCTTTACATTCCCTTGCCAAAATTGGACGAGTGAAGTTACTTTCGATGCGGGACGAAAAAGCCTACCCCTCAAGCGCCAAAAGTCCCGGGAGAGGATCACCGCTCAAAAATTCAAGCATAGCGCCGCCGCCAGTTGAAACAAAAGAGATCTTCTGGAAGACCCCCGCTTCCTCAAGGGCGATAATCGTTTCACCGCCGCCGATTACCGAAAAAGCTCCGCTCTCGATAATGGATTCGAGCGTCATACGCGTACCCGCGGCGTATTCCGGATTCTCAAACTTTCCCAGAGGACCGTTCCATACCACTGTTTTCGCCTTCAATATTTCTTCGCGAAATTTGAGCAATGTGTTACGTCCGATATCTTGCCGCTCCGGCGCGTAGTCCTCCGGCAACATCACTTTCTCGGAAAAAGAAATGCTCTCATCCTGCGCCTCGCACGCCACCTTCCCGCCAACCAACACGCGATCGTATTTTTCTTCGAACATACGAATGATTGGGAGCTTGGTTTCAATTTTGGCGCCTCCCACAATGGCAACCGCCGGACGAGCCGGCCGTTCCCGAACATCCGTCAACTGTTTCACTTCTTCCACAAGATGAATGCCGGCACAACTCGGCAAAAATTTCGTCACCCCCGTCACGCTCGCCTGATCGCGATGGCACACGCTGAAGGCGTCATTCACAAAAAGGTCGAACGGTTCGGCAAGCGCGCGCGCGAAATCAGCGTCATTCGATTCATCCCCGGACGAAAACCGAACATTCTCAAGAAGTAAGAGTTCATTCGCCGAGAGTTCGCCAAGTGCTTTTGAGACCTTCTCGCCGACGCACTCGTCTACAAATCGAACACTCCGCGCCAAGATTCGCTCGACATCGTCGGCAATATGCCTCACGGAAAAAGCGTCGTCGCGCTTCCCGTCAGGGCGCCCCAAATGCGTCGCAAGCGCCACTTTCGCTCCCTTTGAAAGAAGGTACTCGACCGTTTTTCGCGCCGCTTCCACTTTGTATTTCTCCTTTACATCTCGCCGTTCATCGAGCTCGACATTGCAATCCACCCGCACGAGCACCTTTTTCCCCGCCACATCCGCATCCAAAACGCTTCGAAGAGCCATAGGACAATAAGTTAGAAGTTAGAAGTTAGAAGTTAGAAGTTAGAAGTTAGAAGTTAGAAGTTAGAGACAGGGGGTCGGGGGTTAGGAGTTGAAATCAATGATACTTCCCCATACCGAGAATGGCGATGATCGTGCCGAGGGTCGCGGTGATGACGGTGAAAATCCAGGCGCGCATCACGACCTTGGGTTCGGGCCAGCCGATCGCCTCGAAGTGATGATGAATCGGCGCCGCAAGAAAGACTTTTCGCTTGAAGAATTTTTTACTGAAGAGTTGAATGATAACACTCCCCGATTCAAGTACGTAGAGAAAGACAATAATAAAAAGCGCGAGCGCGGAATTCGTGAGCATCGCGACAACACCGAGCGTCACGCCAAGGGACACCGCTCCCGTATCCCCCATAAAAAAACGCGCCGGATAAATATTGAACCAGAGGAAAGCGAGGAGTGCGCCGGTAATCGCCGCGCAAAACGCTGCGAGATCCATCTTGTTTTGGAAAAACGCGATAAGCGCGAAGGAGCCAAACGCCATCAAAAGCACGCCGCCATTCAGTCCATCCAACCCATCCGTTTCATTTGAGGAAATCGCGGCAAAAAGAATGATGAACATAAAAACCGGAATATACCACCACCCGATCGAAAAGTCCCCCATCGCCGGAATGTGAATTTGATCCCAACCGAGCTTCTCATAGAACCACCACGCACCCGTCCCGGCAATCGCGATAAGCCACCAAAACCGCATCAAAAACCGCATACCGCCCCCTTTATTCTTGCCGATACCGCGCACACTCATCCAATCGTCAAGGAGTCCCAAAGCGCCTCCGGAAGCGAGCGCGAAGAGTGGAAGCCACACCTGCGACCGACTAAAAAAATCAAGTCGCGCGATGAAATTCGTATTGAAAAACTCCGCGAGCGCCGGAAAAATAAAGTGCGAATAGAGCGCCAAAAACACGACCGAAAACCACACGATCACACCGCCCATCGTCGGCGTCCCCGCCTTCCCCGCGTGAAGCGAACTCACAAAAGTGAGCGCGTCGCCGGACACGCCGCGCTCTTTGATGCGAATACCGATTTTGTATCGGTAGAGTATGTGCGTCCAGAGCGGCGTCAAAAAGAAAGCGAGACAAAACGATACCAGTCCCGTCACCAGGACTTTGAGCACGTTGATCACCTCCGGAATCGTTTGAATATCGGAAACTTGCATAAACGTTAGCGCCAATAGTGAGATTGAAATGCCCAGGCGAACATTTTTTTGACACTCGACCACCGCTCCGGATCATTCAAGACCACCGAAACAACTCGATGCTGGCGCTCCGGATCGGAAGAAATAGCGAGAAGCGAATACCCGGCAAGTGGCGTGAATCCCGTTTTTGCCCCGATGAGATCGGGGTATTCCCCGAGCAAAACATCCGTATTGAAAATATCATGCGAGTACTTCCCATCAACCGAGACGATCGTTGCGGACGGCGTGCGCGCGAGTTCCCAGAGGATGTCATGTTTGAGCGCCTGAGACGCGATGCGAGCAACATCGAAAGCGGAGGAATAGCACTCGGATTCTCGCCCGTCCAGCTCGAGGCCGGACGGCGTGCAAAAATGGGTATTTTGAAGCCCCAAGGTACGCGCGCGCGCATTCATAAGCTCCACAAACGTCTCCGACGATCCGGAAATATGTTTCGCGAGGGCGAGCGCGGCATCGTTCGCGCTATTCATCAGCGCCGCCTTAAGAAGATCTCGTACTGTGAGTCGTTCCCCTTCGCGAAGCCGCATCCCGTTGCAAAATCCCGTCCGCGGACATCCGACTCTCGTTCCTTCCGTCGCGATCATTTCCGCGTCGATTGTCACCGGCTCATCCATATTTTCGATTCGCTCGGCAACCAGCATCGCCGTCATCAACTTTGTGAGAGACGCGATTTGGCGACGCTCGTGCGCGTTCTTCTCCTGAAGCACCACGCCGGATTCGGTATCCATAACAACGCTCGCGTGCGCCGAAGGAAGTGAGAGATCATACACGCCTTCTTTCCGAATCGGACGAAATTCTGCCGCGTGCCCACGAGACTCAAAAGATACCGGGATGTCCCGCTGGTCTCCTTCCTGCGAGACGCCCGCCACAATCGGATTGAGCAATCCCTCATCCGCCACGCGCTCACCGGAACTTTGTTCCGTTACATTGTGAACGAAAAAAAATGAGAAACCGACAAACGTCAGCCCGACAAGACCGATAACGGCGGAAAAAATAATCGAAAAAGCGATGAAGTGAGTGCGATTCATAAAATCTTTTCTGAATTTTCGGATACAGCCGGTGAGAGACGCTCATCTTTGGAAAGAATCTCGTACTCCGGCAACTCCGCATTCTCCCGAAGTCCGAGAGTTTCCAAAAATAAAAAAGACGTTGAGTAGAGGAAGCCGCGCGCGTCATCCGGATTGCCGCTTCGCTCGACAAGACCGCGCAATAAGAGGTTGCGAAGCGTTATCGTTGAGTTGACCCCGCGAATCGCCTCAATATCGGCGCGACCAATCGGACCTCGATACGCGACAATCGAAAGTGTCTCCAACGCCGCCCGAGAGAGTGCTCCTTCCCGCTCACTCGCGACAAAACGCTCGAGAATGTTTGCGTATTCCGGGCGTGTCGCGAGGAGCACGCCCCCATCCCTCCCAACAAGCACAAGTCCTCGATCATCTCGCTCATACGATGCTTGCAGTACATCGATCGCCTTCCCGACTTCTTCCTCCGAAACATCCAAGGCATGCGCCAATCGATCAACCGAAACGGGATCTCCCGATACGAAAAGTATTGATTCAAGAATAGATGCCATTTTTCCGGTATCCATAGGGTTCACAATAAGGTTTCCGATCGACGAAAGCGTATTTCCCCGAAGAGTTCTCCCTGTTCAACAAAAAACGAATTTCGACGAATAAGCTCAAGGAGCGCCAAAAACGAAACAATTGCCTCAACCCGATCTTTCGAAACGGATATTACCTCGGAAAAGAGCATATCCGCAGACCGCGACAGTCGATCTTCAAGAAATGCCATCCGCTCTTCAATCGTCACCGTTTCCGGAAGCGTTTCTTCGTCATATGCTTCGGAAAACGGAACACCATCCAAGACACGCGTAAACGCATCTCGAAGGATTTCCGCCGAAAGACCCGTAGGCGGCGCAACCGCTTCAAACATCTCAAAGCTCGGCTCACGGCGAAAACTCCGACGACCAAGCGAAAAAAGATTCCCCAGCCGAAGCGCCGCCTCCCGATACCGCTGGTACTCCCTGAGTCGCCTCTCGAGTTCCTCAACCGATTCTTCCTCCTCATCCGTCAGAGAAAGCGTCGGCAAGAGAGCTTGGGATTTGAGAAGCATCAGCCGCGAAGCGATAGAGAGAAATTGCGAAAGATTCGGGAGCGAATCATGCTCCTTGCGAGCGATATGCGAAAGGTACTGTTCTGCCACCACGGCAAGCGAAAGGCGCGTAATATCGAGCTTCTCCTTCTCAATAAGCGCGAGAAGAAGCGGCAACGGTCCTTCGAATTGTTCCAGTCGAACATGATACATATCGCACGGAAAAAACCCAGATCCGATCGTCCGACACATACGCATTGTATCACAGAGCGAAAGAGGAAGCGAAAACCGACCTTGTCGGCGGCAAGGTCGGTTTTCAGAAAAAGGAAAGCGACTACACCCGCACTCGAATACCGGGTCCCATGGTAGTCGTAAGCGTCGCGGAAAGAATGAGCTTGCCCTTCAGACCGTCCGGCTTCAAGCGATGTACAGACTCAACAAAAGCGGTAATATTTTCGGAAAGCTTTTCGGGGGCGAGTGATACCTTGCCGACCGCCTGATGAATATTTCCGGAATCATCCGTTTTGAAACTCGCCTTGCTTCCCTTCTTGAGCGCGACGACCGCGTCCTTCACCTTGGTCGTCACCGTTTCATTTTTGGGATTGGGCATAAGACCTTTTGGTCCCAGAATTTTGGCAACCTGCGCCAGTTTTGGCATCATTTCGGGAGTCGCGAGCAAAATATCGAAATGCGCTCCGGGCAGAAGCTTCCCCTCCTTGATTTCGGCAATCAGCTCCTCGCCGCCCACGACATCCGCGCCGGATTCTTTGGCTTCGGTTGCCTTGGTCGAAGTGATAACCGCAATTTTCCTCATCTTCCCAAGACCGTTGGGAAAAATGATGGTTCCGCGCACCTGCTGATCGGTTTTCTTCCGATCGATGCCGAGATGGAGATGCAACTCAACCGATTCGTCAAACTTTGCAAGTGGCGCCTCGCGGAGTATCGCGAGCGCCTCACTTACTTCATATGCTTTTCCTTTCTCAATCCGCTCGGCAATCTGCCGATACTTTTTCCCATGTTTCATACTCGTTTCGTGGTGCAAACGATTTTCTTTACAAAAAGAAAATCTCCCACAGAATAAAAATTATCCCTCCACTTTGATCCCCATACTTCGCGCGGTGCCGGCGACAATTTTCATCGCCGCGTCGACGTCATTGGCATTCAGGTCCACCATCTTCATCGTGGCGATTTCGCGAAGCTGATCGGTCGTAACTGAACCCGCTTTGTCTTTGAGGGGATTCGCGGCGCCCTTCGACGCTTTCGCTGCTTTCTTGAGAAGCTCGGCGGCGGGTGGAGTTTTCAGGACGAAAGTAAAGGTTCGATCTTCAAAAACGGTGATTTCCGCCGGAATGATATCACCCATTTTGTCTTTGGTCGCCTCATTGAACTTCACGCAGAAGTCCTGAATATTGAGCCCATGCTGACCCAAAGCCGGCCCCACCGGCGGCGCCGGATTCGCCTTTCCTCCGGGAATCTGCAGCTTGATAACAGTTTTGATGTTCGCCATACGCAAAAAAGAATTAGGAATCAGGAATTATGAATCAAGCATGTTTCAGATATGTACCTTCCTTCTCTTTAAAAATCCAAAGCCTCATTCTCTATTCTTCATTCTTTATTCCTGTTTTACTTACACTTTCTTAATCTGCAAAAAGTCGAGCTCAACCGGCGTCTCGCGACCGAAAAGCGAGACCAACACCTTCACCTTACCCTTTGCCTCATCGGTTTCTTCAACCTTTCCGTCAAAGTTTTTAAAGGGACCGTCCACAATCTTGACCGGATCACCCTTCCTGACATCGATTTTGAATTTCGGCTCTTCGACGCCCATTCGCTTTTTGAGTGCTTCTATTTCCTTGGGGTCAACCGGTGTCGGCGTCGTACCGAGTCCGATAAAACCGGTCACATTCGGCGTGTTCCGGACTACGTACCACGATGCATCCGTCACAATCATATCGACCAGAATGTATCCGGGATAGATGCGCTCCTCCATCACGACGCGCTTCCCGTTTTTCATATTGATCTTCTTTTCCTTGGGCACCATGATATCGAAAATAAAATCCTGCATCCCCATGGATTCGATTCGCTGCGTCAGGTTCCGCGCCACATTATCCTCGTAGCCGGAATAGGTATGAAGCACATACCATGCCCGTCCGTGATGTTGCGTTTGTTTGGCCATAAGATAAGAGATACGTAGTGAGTAGTGAGTAGCGTTGGAAATTGGGAATCGCGAACCTACAGTCCAAGGATGATCTTCTGGAAAACCTTACCGAAAACATAGTCGAGACTCCCGAGAAGAACCGCGACAAAAGCCGAGACACCGATAACGATAATAGTATACCGCATCACCTGCTCTCGCGACGGCCAATTGATCTTTAGCGCCTCCGTCTTGGCGGCAGAGAGATATTCGACTATTTTTTGCATAGTTTTTCGAGTTTTTTAAAGAGCCCTTGTGGACTCTTTGGGGCTCTCGATACTCTCAAAGTACTCGAAAAAGACCCGGCTGTCAATGCCAAAAACACGCGCCGCTTTCGGTCAACTGATGCCGCATAGGGGACAATCGGTTACGAAAGAATCTCCGCTTCTTCGAGAAATTCCCGATAGAGACCGAGAACGCGAGCCGCTTCGGTCTTGCCGAGTACGAAGTTGCGCTCGAGCACGACACGGTTTCTTGCCTCATGAGCCTCGCGAAGCGCATCGAGCTTCGAGAAATGCCCGGGCGGGATAGCCTCGATCCGTCCGCCGGCGTCACTTCCCGCATATCCCATCTCCGAAAGCACCCGATCCAAAAAGGCATCCGCCTCGAGAATCGCCAACTTGTATTCCGAAGGGGTAGGACACCCCAATCGAGCCTCTATATTTTTCCATTCGCGATTAAGACTTCGCGCCGACGCGAGCGGTCGCTCTTTCGTCCCGAAAAATCCCTTCTTGAGATCGCCGCCCACGGGGCGCAATATGAAAAGCAGTACGATATCGGCAAACAACACGAGACAGTAGAGCCCCAAAAAACCCAGCAACAACGAAAACGTTGTCGAAGCCGTCACCGCCTCGAAAACCGTTTGAATGACAGAAACAAAATCATCGGAAGAATTCATATTATGTTATCACTTTACGCGCGTATTGAAATAAATCCAAAAACTCTAACCCGTCATACCCGCATGCCTGTCCTCGCGAAGGTGGGGAGCGGGTATCCAGATTCCACCAGCTTTCAGAAAACATACTGCAGACTTTGTTCGTAAAACAGTTACATTTGACAAGTGGCGCCTGGATTCCTCCCGCCGCGGCGGGACGGGAATGACGAAAATGGAATCGATGCGTATGGTGAATTATATTTATAGTTTTACAACAAACTCCGTTCGAACGCATGTGCCGCATTCAAAATGCCCTCTTCGTCAAACCATTTGCCCATAAGTTGTCCGCCGAGCGGGAGCTTCTTGCCATTTTCCTCAACAAAGCCGATCGGAAACGAAATCGCCGGCACGCCGACCAAATTCGCCGTCACCGTATAGATATCGGAAAGGTACATCGAGAGCGGATCCTCGGCTTTCGCGCCAAATCGAAACGCGACTTCCGGCGTGGTCGGCGAGAAAATGAAGTCCACATCGAGAAACGCTTGTTCGAATTCGCGCCGCAGGAGCGTGCGAACTTTTTGCGCCTTCACATAATAGGCATCGTAATATCCGGCGGAAAGGGCATAGGTTCCGAGCATAATACGCCGCTTTACCTCCTTGCCAAAGCCGTATTCCCGCGTGTCGAGATAGGTTTCAAAGAGTCCCGACTTTTCGAGCGGTGATCGCTCCTCATCGTCGATTGAGAGTCCGTAGCGAATACCGTCAAAACGCGCGAGATTCGAACTCACTTCGGCCGGCATAATGACGTAGTAGGTCGGGAGTGCCAGGCGACTCGACGGGAGCGAGATATTCACGATCGTGGCGCCGAGAATGCGAAACTGCTCAATCGCCCGCTCCGCGACCGCGCGCACCGACGAATCGAGCGCGTCGGAGAAATATTCCCGTGGAATGCCAATCCTTTTCCCCGTTATATCGCCCGAGAGAAAATTTTCATAGGATTTCCCGCCGCTCTCGGCACTCGTCGCGTCCATCGCGTCTTCGCCAGCGATGCGGGAGAGCACGATCGCTGCGTCTTCAACCGTCCGCGTGAGAGGTCCAATCTGATCGAGGCTCGACGCCATCGCGAGAAGCCCGTGCCGCGACACGCGACCATAGGTAGGCTTCATTCCCACAACCCCGCAAAACGACGCCGGCTGTCTGATAGAGCCGCCCGTATCCGACCCCAGCGCAAAAATTGCGAGATCTCCCGCGACCGCCGCCGCCGATCCGCCCGAGGAACCCCCCGGCACGCGCTCCGTATCGTGCGGATTCTTCGTTTGCTGGTACGCGCTCGATTCGGTCGAAGAGCCCATGGCAAACTCATCCATATTGGTCTTCCCGAGCATAACCGCGCCAACCTCTTTCAATTCTTTGACCACCGTCGCGTCAAAAGGCGCGATATAGTTGTCGAGAATTTTGGAAGCCGCCGTCGTCCGCACGCCCATCACACACATATTATCTTTCACCGCACACGGAATCCCCGCCAAGAGATCGACATTTTCGCCGCGCCGTATCCGCTCATCCACCTCATGCGCCTCCCGAAGCGCCGACTCTTTCATAAGCGTCAAATACGCCCCGATCTCGCCATCTCTCTTCTCAATCGCATCAAAACATTGCTCAGTCAACGCGACCGAGGTTGTTTCGCCATTCAAAAGTTGTTTGTGAAGTTCTCGAATCATAGAAGAGAATGGGGGATATCAAAAAAACTGAAAGCTGATTGCCGATTGCTAACTACTGACTACTGATTGCTGATTACCGACCGCCGGAAACCTAAAACACCGCTTTCACTTTGAGAGCATTTCCTTCTTTTCGCGGAAATAGAGAAATAATTCGCGCGCGTTCATCCGAATCGGGAAGCTTTACGACATCATCGCGAAGCGCGTTTTGAACACCGGGCATGAGTTCAAACGGCTCAACGCCCGAAACATCCGCCCGTTGCAATTCCGCAAACGAATCCAACACCGCCGAAAGATCCGTCCGAAATTTCTCAATTTCCGTATCTTCCAACCCAATCCGCGCGAGTTGCGCAATATGTTTTACTTCTTCCCTTGAGAGCATACGAGAGCAGGTTAAGCCAATCAATCTTAGACTATTCTCATAAACTTGGAAATGCCAGAAAGGCTTTCCCCTCAATACTTGACCCAGCAATGGGTCCAAAACTTCGAGAATCAAGACTTTTCCCTCTATTATCACCAAGCACAAAATATTGGTCATGGTCAAGCGCGACAGAAAAAGTCCCGGCAGTTTCACCGGAAACATACCCCTCATTAAGAACCTGATCATTTATAAACACCTTCCCATTTCGTATATCAACCTTCTCCCCAGGAAGTCCAATGATTCTTTTTATAAGAAATGCTCTGACGTGACCCTCATGTTCAAAGACAATAACGTCCCCCCTGGAAAAACTTCTCCCAAATTTAGCGGCTAATAAATAGTCACCATCATTGTATGTCGGACTCATCGCGTCTCCGCTCACAAAAAATGGTGAAAAAAGAAAAAGGCGAGTCGGGATAACCACGAGAATAGAAATAATAAAACTTATTCCTAAAAAAGTAACATAAATTCCCAGAGATCTCTTCCATGAACTCAAATAATACTTTTTGTAAAAGAAGTGGAACATAAAAAATGCCGCCACGCTTGCAAGAACATTCACCAAAAAACCAAAATTGAGCACATAGAAAACAGCTCCAACCGCAAAGCTCACAATAGCACAAGCAACCAAGGTAATGAGAGACTTCCTATAACTCAGATTCTCCACTTTAAAAAGTTTTGAAACCAAAACAAGAATTGCACCGTGAAAAAGAAGCGCAATTATCCCAACCGATAGGACAAAAACTATAAATTCCATAGAACCAAAAAAATACCTTGTTTTGTCATTCTCCTTTCAAGGTTTCCTCAAAAATCCTGTCTCCCCACCATTTCCACAAACTCTTCCTCGCTCAACACTCGCACGCCGAGTTCCTTCGCCTTGTCGAGTTTCGATCCCGGACTACCGCCCGCGACCACGAAATTCGTTTTCTTGCTCACGGACGACGAGACATCGCCACCCCTCTTCCGTATCATATCTTTTGCCTCGTCGCGTGTAAAGCGGGAGAGTTCGCCGGTCAACACAAAGGTTTTCCCGGCAATCGGCGACAACTCGGAAGACACTTCTGATGTTTCAAAGAGAACGTTCACGCCAAGCCGCTCCATTTTCCGCAGTCGCTCGAGGTTCTTGCCATCCCCAAACCACGATGCGAGACTCTCCCCCGCCTTCTCCCCGATCCCCCTCACACTCGCCCACTCCTCCGCCGACACCATCGGAAACACCCGTATAATATCCGCAAGATTTCTCATGGAAATGTTTCCGGATTTTTCCTCATTTTTCATTTTTAATTTTTCATTTTGAATTGTTTTTGTAATCAAAAACGCATTCTCCTCTCCCACATGCCGGATGCCGAGCGCGAAGAGAAATTTCGGAAACGAAATCGTCCGGCTCTTCTCAATCGCCGAGACGAGCTTCTCCGCTGATTTCTCCGCAAAGCGTTCGAGAGGGAGGAGATCGCCCTCTTTGAGTTCGAAAATATCGGAGATGTCCGAAACAGGCCCCTCCTCAAACAACTGCTCCGCCACTTTTTCACCAAATCCCGCGATGTCAAACCCCTTCCGCCCGACCGCGTGAATGATTTTTTCCCGCTCCGTCGCGGAACACTTCGGATTGGTACAATAGTGCGCGGCACTCACAGCTTCAGCTTTCAGCCTTCGGCTTTCGGCTTTCGGCATTCGAATGTCGACTTTCGCCTGTTCATTTTTCATTTTTAATTGTTTCTGTCCGATTGGGACTCGCGAAACCGGCGAGCCGCACGCGGGGCACGTCTTTGGCATACGAAAGAGCCTTTCCTTTCCCGTCCGGAAGTTTCCGAGGACGCGCACGATTTCCGGGATAACGTCGCCCGCTTTTCGGAGAACAACCGTATCGCCCGCGCGCACATCAAGCCGGCGAATTTCATCTTCATTGTGAAGCGTCGCGCGCGACACGGTCGAACCGGCGACCCGAACGGGAGAGAGGTGCGCAACCGGCGTGAGCGCCCCCGTCCGCCCCACCTGCACCTCTATCGACTCTACCAAGGTCGTCACTTCCTCCGCCGGAAATTTGTACGCAATCCCCCAGCGCGGTGCTTTCCCCGTCGCGCCGAGCATTGTTTGGAGTTCAAGCGATTCTATCTTCACCACAATTCCATCTATTTCATATTCCAAATGCGCTCGTTTTTTCCCCCACTCCTCATAATACCGCTCCACTTCTTCGAGATTTTTGCACACCCGAAATTCCGGATTTACCTTAAACCCGAGTTGCTTCAACAACTCCAACTCCCCCGTTTGCATCTTGGGAATATTTTTGAAAATTGAAAATTGATCATTGGAAATTTTCTCTATATCGTACACAAACGAATCCAACTTTCTCTTGGCGACAATTTTCGAATCGAGCTGACGAATACTTCCCGCGGCGGCATTTCGCGTATTGGCAAAAATCGCGAGACCCTCTCGCGCTCGCTCCTCATTGATACGCGCAAGTTCCTTCTTGGAAAGCCACGCCTCTCCACCGACGACGATATCGATCGGTTCGGCAAGTCGAAGCGGCACGCTCGCGATCGTCCGGATATTTTCCGTCACGTCTTCGCCAACCATGCCGTCGCCGCGCGTCGCCGCGCGCGTGAGAACGCCTTGTTCATAGGTGAGCACGATTTTGAGTCCGTCTATCTTGAGCTCACAATCATAAGAACGATTTCGAATATCGGCGCCCGATTTCTCCAAGAGTTTGTCGTTTCGCTCTTCCCATCTTCGCATTTCCGAAGCGTCAAACGCGTCATCAAACGAGCGCTGTTCCACCTCGTGCCGCACCTTGACGAAGGCAGAAAGCGGCACACCCCCGACGCGCTTCGAAGGAGAGGTTGGCGAGTCGAGCTCGGGAAATGTCCGTTCAAGCCGAAGGAGTTCCTCCAGAAGGGAATCGTACGCCGCGTCCGAAATTTCCGGCGCGTCGAGCGTATGGTAGAGCCGTTGGTGACGCTCTATCTCCACTCGTAATTGTTCGATTCTCACTGTGGCATCACGATGTTCCATAGCTCGAGTATACCGCAGAGTGAAGCCGAAAACAAGAAAACAGGGGTTTGCCCCGTCATTCGCTCAGTACAAGAAACAGCCTGTAACTTACGGTGCTATTTCCTCGTAATTTCGCAGAGAAACCGTCGTCTGAATCGTTGAGGACAGAGCGCGTCGCGCAATAGTCGCACTTATAATCACTCGCCCCGCCTCTTCATTTCCAGAACCAGCAGAAGCAGTATCCTTGGAAGGAACCGCATTAAAATGACCAGCAAACGTCCCATCCATAACATTCACAAGGGAGGAGGGCGAACTCAATGAAGACGTTGTACGGCACCACGTCTTTTCATTCGTCTCAGTACCAGGCTTCACAGCAAAACGCTCCCGAAGGGAATTTGAGTTGCTATCAAAAGTATATTCCACGCATCCGGCCTGCGAATAATCATAGACGCGTAGAGTGCCAATATTGGAAGCGTTAGAACTCGGAGTGACAACCACTGATGTCCGTAATACCTTCGCGATACGATTCATAGCAAAGCGAGTATCTTCCAAATTTTGTTGAAGGCGTTTCGTGTTCTGATTCGCCGCGGTGATATTCACAAAGTACGACACGACACTCACCATAACGATAGAGAAAATAAAGGTCGCGATAAGCACCTCCAAGAGCGAGAACCCGCGAGAATGGCGATTCATTGACTTCATACACGATCAATTATCGTTGAGATGGATACAAAACGCGAACAATAAAAACTTTTTTCTCTCCCTATTCTTCTTGGAGTTGCGCCCGCACAAATACACATCGAGATAGCATATTGCAATTTGCCTCATTTGCGGCAGGAAATACTCCCTCCACCAATCTCCAGGAAACAATGCTAGTTACGTTTCGGGTAGCTCCGGCGCCGGAAATAATAATCTTCCGATGAAACTTCGTCGGCGTCGCTCCGCTATAACCGTATTCACCATTCGAATTGAGAGACAGTTGATAAGAACCAGATCCCAAGGCGGGAGGGTTATTCGTCGCACTGATCCGATGATCCCCCGCTGTAATATTGGTAAAGGCGGGGTCACCCTTCGCGAGATTCGTATACCGGATATTGTGCACCAGTTCGACGCCCTCCTGAGCGAGCATCGAGGCGATTACGGCATCGCGCTGGAGAAAGGACTGCCCCAACGTCGTCGTCGCGAGCTGAATCACGCCGAGAAACCCAACCGACAACACAAAAATCGAGATGATTACCTCAAGAAAGGAAAATCCTCTACAGATGTGCCGTTTGGTTTTGTTCTTGATAAGAATCATACAAGAAAACTATGGGCAAGTAGTCGTTCCTATCGGTTGCTCAATCACCGTACCGGAAGCGAGTACACATACGGCAAGGCGCGTACTCCCCTTCGTAAGAACAATCGCTCGTGCCGCCCCACCCAAATTGTCAACATTGGCCCGCGGAACACCGAAAACAATACCGTTCGAAGCGCCATTCCAGTCAGCTTGAAAAGTTACGCCGTTTTTCAAAGAAAAAGTACTCCACTCTTTTTCATCAATATCACCTGAATTAGTGCAAACACGAGAATTACCACTTCTCAGGTGATTTATCCATATCTTATATGTTCCGGAATCAAAATATTTCACTCGATGAAAACAAAGTCCATTGCCATTCACCGGATCTCGCACGCCCGCAAGGGCGTTGCTCTGCGCGGTACGAATCGCCGCCGCCACCTCGCGCGCCGCCACCTTGAGCGCTGTCTCCGTGCGCTTCCCCGACATAGACACAAAAACCACCCCGGTCATAATACCGATAAAAGCGATAACCGTCATAACTTCCACCAGAGAAAACCCGCGAGAAAAACGCATAAATGAGAAATTGGAAATTCGAAGCTAGTGCAAGTATACCACACCTCGCGCAAACCGAAAAAAAATCAATAAAAAAATACGGCGTCAAGACGCAAACGCTACCAATACAAGAAAAACATATCGAAAATTCCCGGAAACCATTCGGGGAGAAAGAGCGCGAGGAAGGCGCCGACAATGAGAAATGGCCCGAGAGGTACCTGACTCCGCATTCCTTTTTTCTTAAGAAGAATCAAAAAAATGCCCACCACCGAACCCAGGGCAAAGGCGAGGACAAGCGCGACAAGCATATGCGGCCACCCGACGACAAGCCCCAGGAAAAACGCAAGAAATCCATCTCCCATTCCCATCCACGTCTCCCGCGAGAGCGCCGACAAGAGAAAAAGCGGCAAAAAACCGACGAGAGCGGCAAGTATGCCGGAATGAAGCGAGAGGGACCATGGCGAAACGCCCGAGTGAAACCCGATCGCATCGAGAACGAGAAGGAGCGGAAGCGCCGACCCGACTCCGATCCAAAGAAGAATATTCGGAATCTCCATCGTCTCGAGATCGTGGAGGAAAATAAGGATGAGAATCGCCCCGGAAACAAGATAGAGCGTCGTAAGCACCCATGACGACGCATCCCACCACACGAAAAACTCGTTCCCAATGAGCGCAAAAAGAAGCCCGGTCGAACATTCAATCGCCGGATACCGCCACGATATCTTCTCTCGACACGCGCGACATTTCCCTCCGAGAATGAGAAATGACACCATCGGGATATTGTCATACCACGCGATCTTCGCGCGGCACCTGGGACACATACTCCGCCCGCCCAAAGTCATCCCCTCCTTCATCCGCCAGAGGACGGCATTGAGGAAACTCCCCACGATGAGCCCAAACCCAAAAAAAGCAACAAAAAGAAACACACGATTTTTTTTATTTTTCAGATACAGCAAACACCCTTACAGTATACCCTCCCCCACCCCGCGCGTCAAAAAAATTTCGCCCCCACACAACGCAAAGAGCGCCCCGATATTTACCGGAGCGCCCCCGCATACTCATGCCGAGAAAAGATACTTGACCAACTTCCCACTTCTAACAAGGACTAAAAGTTACACCCTCAGATGTAACAGTTGCCGTACACGCCGTCGCAAGACCATTCGAAGTCACTGCATTCGAAAAAGTGCCACCGCCAGTTGGTCCACAGCTTTGTGTAGTGACGCTACCAGGAGTGGTCACATAATTAGTTCCCGTTGTCGGACCTGCAAAATCAGCTGCTACTAATGTAGCTGAATCGCACTGAAGAACCGTATGCGCCTGAATCGAATGCACCTGCGCCTTAAAAGCTGATATCTTTGCTTTCTCTCTGGCACTACTCAAACTCACCAATACAATGCTCGCCAAAATTCCAATAATCGCAATAACGATCAAAAGTTCAATAAGGGTAAAACCTTTTGTTTTTTTCATAGTTTCTCACCTCCTTTCTGTTTATATATTCTTGAAGACTTCCCAGAAATAGACACTAGCAGTCAGTAACTCCATCAGGAAGTTTAAAGCTTGTAATACCGGTTTCATCTATCGTGGCAGTACAAACTGTACTCAATTGGGTGGATTCAACCTGAATAAGAAATAGGACCTCACCTCCCGCAACACATGACCAGTCATCGACGCTCGAAACATTCACCGTCGAAGGAACATCGCTCCATGTCGAAGGATCACCTCCTCCGCTATCACACTCTTCCACGGCTCTCGCCTGCATTGAATGCACCACTCGCTTGAAGTTCGCAGTCTTCGCCTTTTCCCGAGCACTCCCAAGATACACCAGCACGATACTCGCCAGGATACCGATGATCGCAATCACGATCAGAAGTTCGATGAGAGTAAATCCCAATCGCGACGATTTCATACCTCGAAAATAAGAGATAGGGACACGGAACTGGAAACGAACAGGGATAGCCTTACTCATTTGTATATTTGTACCGATTCGTAATTCGCAGAAACCTCTTTTGTATTTTCTCTTCCTACCTCACGCGATACTCCCCGTAATATTGTATATCGGCATTATAACAGAAACGACGAGAATACCCACACCGATACCGAGGAGGACGATCAAAACCGGTTCAATCAAGGATGTCAAGTTTCGCGTGATATTGTCGACCTCCTGACTATAGAAGCGCGACGTACTATCAAGGACATGGTTCATCTTGCCGGTTTCTTCACCGATCAAGATCATTCTCGACACAATGGGCGGGAACTCGGTCGATCGCGCGAAGACCGAGCTGATCGTCTTCCCGGTCTTCACCTCGTCCGCAGCACGAAGGATGACCGCCTGATACACGGTATTCCCGACGACATCGGAGACGATATGAAGCGCGCGCACGATCGGGATACCGCTTGAAATAAGCGCACTCAAATTGTCGGCAAAACGCGCGATGTAGACATAGCGCAGAAGCGTCCCGATAACGGGAACCTTGAGCTGAACATAGTTCCATTCTCGCCGACCGTCCTCGCTTCTCGCGTAGAACACCAGCGCACCAACCGCGCCAAAAACAGCGAGGAGTACCGCCCACCAATAGGCGCCCATAAAGTCTCCGACCCCCATCACAATCTCCGTATACCACGGAATAGCCACTCCGAGATCCTTGATCATAACGGTCAGCTTGGGAAGGATGAACGAAATCACGATAAAGCCAACGATCGCAGCAACCAAGAGGACAAAGCCGGGATAAAAGAGTGCTCCTTTCACGCGCGACGAGAGAAGATAGTTTCGCTCGATATTGTCCGCGACAAAGGTAACCGATTTCTGCAGATTTCCAGAGACCTCGCCAGCGCGCACCATATTAACGACAAGCGGTGAAAAAATATCTGGAAAACGCCCCAACGACTCGGAAAACGACATTCCATCTTCGAGATCATCGGCAACTTCCTTGACAATAATTCGGAGATATCGGTTATCCGATTGATCGGCAATCGCCTGGAGCGAACTCACAATCGGCACGCGCGCTTCGATCAAGGTTGAGAGCTGACGGAAAAAGATCATCAACTCTTTCTGTGTCACACGGTCAAGCATCTTTTGTATTTCCTTCTCAAAAGAGAATCCCGCACTTTGACGCTCAACCGAAACAGGAACCAAACCGTTCCGCTGGAGAATTTGCGCCGCAAGCTCCCTGTCGACGGCATCTACCGTTCCTTTCTTCACATTCCCCGCTTCATCTTTCGCGGTAAAGATATATTTCATACATTTTTTGTTTTATTCAGCATCCCCTACTTACTACCGCCAACAAGCATTCGAAAATAGTCTCGATTCTTTGCAAACCGAAACGCATCTTCCACGTCTACAAGCCCCTGTTGCACCAAATCGGCAAGTGATCGATCAAGCGAAATCATTCCTTCCTTGAGACTGGTCTCAATCACGCTGTCAATTTGGAAACTTTTGTTCTCGCGGATGAGGTTTTCAACCGCGTGATTCTTAATCATAATTTCGATCGCCGGAATGCGTCCGCCGCCAATCCGTGGCAAGAGTCGTTGCGACACCACCCCTAAGAGCACGCTTGCCATCTGCGCCCGAATCTGATTTTGCTGATACGCGGGAAAGACATCAATCACGCGATCGATTGTCTGCGCGGAATCATTGGTATGGAGCGTCGCAAAAATAAGATGTCCCGTCTCGGCTGCCGTCATCGCGGTCGCCATCGTCTCCAAATCCCGAAGCTCTCCCAAAAGAACAACATTGGCATCCTCGCGAAAGACCGCTCGAAGCGCCTTGGGGAAATCTTTAGCATCTTCCCCCACCTCACGCTGATTGATGATGCAGCGATCCTGCACGTACACATATTCAATCGGGTCTTCAATAGTCAAGATGTGCTTATCCTGATTGTGATTGATATAATCGATAAGCGCCGCAAGCGTAGTCGACTTCCCATGTCCCACCGGTCCCGCCACCAAGACCAGTCCCTGCGATTGTCTGGTAAAATCATAGAGCGCGGGCGGCATATTGAGCTCTTCGAGCGTCCGAATACGCTCCCCGACAAATCGCATCGTGACACTCACATACCCTTTTTGAAAAAATACATTGGTCCGGCAGCGCGCCTTACCTTCAAAGATATACGAGCAATCCGTAGGTCCCTCTTCCAGCAATTCTTTCTGATTAGCTTCTCGCCATCTAACCTCCGA
>JBPOHW010000008.1:0-80664 GCA_052035095.1 Candidatus Moraniibacteriota bacterium | reverse complement strand
CAGGTCTCTGCAAACCCGCAAGGGGAAGTATAGGGGCTGACGCCTGACCAGTGCTGGAACGTTAACGGGAGCGGTTCACGCCAATCCCCGAAGCGCCAGTGAACGTCGGCGATAACTATAATCGTCCTAAGGTTTCGGAACTTTTTTCGAAAGGTTCCGAAAGGACTGGGACGGTTATAGGGAGTGGGTAAACTGAAATGAATGATGCAATGCTGCTTCGTTGTACAGTAATGTGCAATAGGTCCTGAAAAATACATGGCTATATGCTGGGAAGTCTTGTGAAATTCATAAGATGATCAGCAGGGAAGATTCCGCTTCGGTGGAAAACCCTCAGATACCACACGCCGTGCTTCCAATGTTTTTTTGGAAGAAGATATGGTACATCACCAGAGGAAGTGATCAGCGAAATTCCTTGTCAGGTAAATTCTGACCCGCATCAAAGGCGTAACGACTTGGGAACTGTCTCAACGAAGGACCCGGTGAAATCGCAATGACGGTAAAGATGCCGTCAACCTACAGCAAGACGAAAAGACCCCGTGGAGCTTTACTATAGCTTGGTATTGAATAGAAGTTGCAGTTGCCGAGATTAGGTGGGAGGCTATGAAGTCCCGATTCCGGTTGGGATGGAGCCAACAGTGGAATACCACCCTGCTTCGATTTTTATTCTCACCTACCGCCGTCTATCCGGCGGGGGGACAGTGCCTGGTGGGTAGTTTGACTGGGGCGGTCGCCTCCTAAAGAGCAACGGAGGCGTTTACTAAGGTAGGCTAGGTCCGGATGGAAATCGGGCCGATAGCGCAAACGCACAAGCCTGCTTTACTGAAAGACCCATACGTCAATCAGTCACGAAAGTGGAAGTTAGTGAACCGACCATCCCTCGTAGGAGGGTGGAAGATCAACAGATAAAAGTTACCCCGGGGATAACAGGCTAATCACTCCCAAGAGTTCACATCGACGGAGTGGTTTGGCACCTCGATGTCGGCTCATCGCATCCTGGGGCTGGAGAAGGTCCCAAGGGTTTGGCTGTTCGCCAATGAAAGCGGTACGCGAGCTGGGTTCAAACCGTCGTGAGACAGGTTGGTCTCTATCTACTGTAGGCGTCATTACTTGAGAGGAGTCTTTCCTAGTACGAGAGGACCGGAAAGAACGGACCTCTGGTGTATCGGCTGTTCTGCCAAGGGCACTGCCGAGTAGCTATGTTCGGACCGGATAACTGCTGAAAGCATCTAAGCGGGAAGCCGACCTCAAGATAAGGTAATCGCTTCGATTTATCGAAGCAGGATATCCTCGGAGACTACGAGGTTGATAGGCTTCAGGTGGAAGCTCCGTGAGGAGTGGAGCCGAGAAGTACTAATATATTCAAGATATCGCTTTTCAATGTTTCGGTTGCCGATCAGACCGTTTTTCCAAACGGCCGGTAACGTTCACACACTCTCTTTGTTGTTTTTGTTTCGAACTCGAGATAGCATCTCGGCGAAACATTGGATGTTGCTTTCTTGGTGATTCTGGCGAGAAGGGTACACCTCTTCCCATTCCGAACAGAGCCGTTAAGCTTCTCAGCACCGATGGTACCCCGCTTTGCGAGGGAGAGTAGGACGTCGCCAAGACAGTGTCATTCAATGATTTCGATCTCGAAAGTTTCGAACTCTTTTGAGAAGGCCTCTTTTATGGGGGCTTTTTCTTTTTTTCGAATTTTCTCTATACTGGAGGGGGTCGGCTGCGAGGTGTGAGGAAAATATTCGCCTCCTTCTCGTCTTTTCCGACATGCTTTTTTTGTTTTCTCTTATGGATCACCGAAGTCAAAAAAAAATAGTGTTTGGAGCGATATATAGCGCGCTTTTGTTGGGAGCGGCGTATCTTGTGTATCTCCCGTTCAGACCGCCGGAAACTTGTGTTGACGGCAAAAAGAATCAGAATGAAACCGGTATCGATTGCGGCGGTGTTTGTTCCGCTTGCGTGGTGGCTCCGATTTTGGAAGATATACGCGTGATTGAATCGGCGTGGGTTTCGGGAGGGAGAGGAAATATCTACGATGTTGTCGGGAAGATTTCCAATCCGAACAATGACTACGGCGCATCAAGTGTCCCCTATACCTTTCGAATACTGGATACTTCCGGCGGAACGCTTCTTGAAAAATCCGGGGAGAGTTTCGTACTCCCTCAAGAAGAAAAATATATTGTTGAGACCAGCGTTTCGCTTTCCGGTGAACCGGCTCGGGTCGAAATGGTTCTTGGAGAGATCGGCTGGGAGAAGTTTTCCGATTATAGGGAGAAGCCGGCGCTCGATGTTTACAATAAGCGTTTTGAAGAAATTTCATCCGGCATCGGTTTCGGAGAAGCAAAAGGATTGGTCGTGAATAACAGCCCGTTTGACTTTATTGATCTCGGCATCGTTGTCGTACTTCGTGATGGCGGAAATCGAGTGGTCGCGCTTCAGAAGACCGATATGCAGACGCTTCGGTCCGGCGAACAACGCGATTTTACGCTCAAGTGGCCGGATCCTTTTTCAGGCGATGTTAAGAGAGTTGAGGTGCAAACCGATGCGAATGTCTATAGAACCAGCACATTTATCCGGCAGTATCTCCCGACGATGACCGAATCCTTTCAGAAGTTGGATCAGTAAAGGTAATGAATGGGGAACAATAAGCGTGGGTTTTCCGCCCGTGTGTTGCTCGTTGTTTTTTATTCACCGATTTTTTTGTATGCTCCGACGATTTTTTCAGGGAGATTGGATATTGCTTTCGGCGGTCTACCTTTTGTTGGGTATCGGTTTGTTGACGATATACAGCTTGTCGGATGGGTTTCCGCACCAAAATATTTTCGCGCGTCAGTCGGTGTTCGCGGTTTTGGGAACGCTCGCGCTTATTTCGTTTCCATTTTTCGACTATCGACATCTCTCGAAGCTGAGTACGCCACTGTATTTCCTTATGGCGGGAGTTCTCGCGGGAGTGCTTTTTTTCGGAAGCACTATTCGCGGGACATCGGGATGGATACAGCTGTTCGGTTTTCAGTTTCAGCCGGTTGAATTTTCAAAGATTGTCCTTATTATTTTTCTCGCGAGCTTCATTTCGCAAAAGCGAAGCGAGCTCGGTGACTTTGTTCGGTTGGTCGCCTCTCTTTTCCTGACATCCATTCTTGTTTTCTTGGTCTTGAGGCAACCCGATTTGGGAAGCGCGCTCGTCCTTGTCGGTATATGGTTTTCGATGGTTGCGGTTTCGGGTATTCGGAAGCGACACCTCGCTTTTTTGGGAGTGATTTTTTCTCTTACGGTATGTACCGGATGGTTTTTCTTGGCGCCATACCAGAAAGAAAGAATCTTTACATTTCTTCATCCGGAGAGTGATCGGCAGGGGAGTGGATACAATGTGTTTCAATCGCTTGTCGCGGTCGGTTCCGGCGGCTTGAGTGGGAAGGGATTGGGACATGGATCGCAGTCTCAGTTTCAGTTCTTGCCCGAGCGACATACGGATTTTATTTACGCCGTTGTTTCCGAGGAACTTGGCTTTATCGGCGCGGGACTGGTTTTATTTTTGTTTGGTGTTCTTTTTTTTCGCGTGATCGGCGCGGCGCTTTCGGCACCGGATAATTTCGGATATCTTCTCGGTATGGGGATGGTTGCCATGCTTTTTATTCAGGTGGCGATCAATATCGGTATGAACGTCGGCGTTCTTCCCGTGACCGGTATCCCGCTTCCTTTGGTGAGTTACGGAGGTAGCTCGCTTCTCTCGGTTTTTTTCGGGATTGCCATAGTGCAGAATGTCGCTTCTCGCCGAAAGGAACATAAATCGTACGAATGGTCAGGTTGTTAGGGTCGGGACAAACCCCTTCTTAATTGGACATTTTCTTGTTCCTCATTCTTGACAGTGATTGGCATTTTTGATACACTGATCCAGTATTCTTTTCTCTTCTTTATGCGGACACTCGTCATTGTTCAAGTTGTTGTCGCGGTTCTCCTTATTATCTCGATTCTTTTGCAGAGTCGCGGTTCCGGCATAAGCGCGTCCGCGCCCGGAGGAAACTATTACGCGAAGCGCGGATTCGAGAAATTTCTTTTGTATGCGTCAGCCATTCTTGCCATTTTGTTTGTTTTTCTTGCCGGATTGAATGCCTATATTTCCCAACGGTGGTAGTGCCTCTTGTAAGAGCGTTTCTCCTCTTTTTCTCGGATCTTACGAGGCGCGCAACCTTGATAATAATTGTAATTTTGACGTATTCGTACCTCGCTACTTCAATTCTTTTCTCCCAAAAGGTGGGGAATCTTTCTTGAGACACTTCGTCTTTGGGAGAAGGTGATGGTGTTCACTCTTCTCCTCTTTGTTGTTTTGGGGATGTTGGTTTGGCTTGCCATGTTGTTTTTTGCGTTTACCAAATCGGTTCCGACGGGGGGCGGCGTGTATACCGAGGGCATTGTCGGTGAGCCGAGGCAGATCAATCCTATTTTGTCGCAGGTAACCGAGGTGGATGCAGATTTGGTTCAGATGGTGTATAGCGGTCTTTTTTCGTATGACGAGGCGGGGAAAATTCGTAAGAATCTCGTTGATCAGTATGACTTGGTTGAGGATGGGAAGAAGTATGTAATGAGACTTCGCCAGGACGTCAAATGGCATGATGGTCAGGGTTTATCGGCGGACGACGTCGTTTTTACCTTTCGTACGATTCAGGATCCGTCATACAAGAGTCCGCTTCGCGCCAACTGGCAGGGAGTTGAGGTTTCCAAAGAGGATGACTTTACCGTGGTCTTTTCCTTGAAGAAGCCGTACTTTGATTTTCTTGAAAATCTTACCATTGGGATTCTCCCGAAGCACATATGGGAAGGAATCGCCTCCGAAAAATTCGCCCTTGCCGAAGTCAATTTGAATCCGATCGGTTCGGGGCCGTTTCGCGTTGAAGGTTTTAAAAAGGATTCGAATGGGACATTTCTTTCGTATGAGCTTCGCGCGTTTCCCTTGTATTTCGAAGGAGCTCCCTTTATTCAAAAAATCATTTTTTATTTCTACAAAAGTGAAGATGAATTGCTTGCGGCGTATAATCGCCGGGAAATACTCGGGATGAGCAATGTGACTCCGGAAAAAGCCTCTCTTGTTTCGGAAAAGAAAGATGCTCATGTTCTGGAGTTAACGCAGCCCCGTGTTTTCGCGGTTTTTCTTAATGAAAAAAAGAACGTGGCGCTTGCGGATGAGCGGGTCCGGAAGGCGCTCGCGCTTGCGACAAACCGCGAGGAGATTATTCGCGACGTCTTGAATGGTCGCGCCGAAGCTGCATATTCGATGTTCTCTTCCGGTATGAGCGCCTATTCGAATGCCGGCGAGGCATATGCATTCCGTCCGGAGGAAGCGGTGAGAATGCTCGAAGAAGCCGGGTGGAAAAAGAATAGTGAGGGGATTTTTGAAAAAGACGGCACGCGTATTGAATTCGAAATTGCCGTGCCAAATTGGGTGGAGCTTGTCAAAACCGCTCATTTGCTGGAGAATGAATGGAAGGAGGTCGGGGTTCGCGCCTCGGTTCGGGTGTTGGAAAATATTTCCGATGCTCAACGGACGATTCGGTCGCGCGAGTACGCGGCGCTTCTCTATGGGCTTGCTATGACATTCGAGCCGGACCCGTACTCGTTTTGGCATTCGAGCCAGACGGGCGAAATGGAGAATAACTTTGCCATGTTTTCGGATAAACGGGCGGATGAATTGCTTTCGAACGCGCGGGAAACGCTCGATGAGAATGCTCGTTCCGGTATGTATCGCGAGTTGCAGGAGATACTCGCGAATAAAATGCCGGCGGTGTTTCTCTATTCGCCGCGGTACCTTTCCGTTCGGCATAGCGATGTTCGGGGATTTTCGGTTCGAGCCATCAATACGCCGGCATCTCGATTTCAGGATGTTTCTCGTTGGTATATGAACACTAAGCGTGTACGAAAGTAATATTGCGACCTATGGAAAAAGAAAAAAACGACGCGGATCCGTCGAATTTTCGACGAATGATATCGGAGTCTCCCGGACAGTTCCGAGTTGGTTTTGAATTGGGGAAGAACATCTCTCTTTCTGGAGACTATTCTTCCGTAGAGATTTCCGGTATGGGTGGTTCGGCATTGCCGGGGAACTTGCTTCGTATTTACCTCGCTGATCATTTTCGTCGTTTTGACGGAAAGCACCCGATCGCGATTTATCAAAACCGTTTCTACGGTCTTCCGCACGAGGCGTATCAAAAGGGCTGTCTTAATTTTATCTGCTCCTATTCCGGAAATACCGAAGAAACCGTTGCCGCTTTTGAAGAAGCAATCGCACATAAGCTTCCCTCGGTTGGTATTTCCGCTGGCGGAAGGGTAGAAGCGCTGTGTCGTGAGCATGGTATCCCGCATATCAAGCTCCCGATTCCGTTTCCGAATTTTCAACCACGCGTGGGAACCGGGTATTTTTTCGGGGCGATATTCGGCGTATTGGTGAAGCTTGGAATGGTGACGGATACGTGCGATGAATTGACTCGCGAGGCGGAAGGTCTTGTTTCCGAAATGTCAACCCTCGAAGAAAGAGGCAAAGTGTTGTCCGGGAAACTTGTCGGGAAGACTCCGGTTGTATACGCGAGTCCTCGATATAAGGCGGTTGCCATGATTTGGAAGATTAAAATGAATGAGAATGCGAAGACGCCGGCGTTTTGGAATTTTTTCCCGGAGCTTAATCACAACGAGATGGTTGGATTTACGAATCCGCAAGGAAAATTCTTCCTCTGTCTTTTGCGAGATGCGGATGATGTGCCGCAAAACTTGAAGCGATTCGATGTGACCGCGCGCCTTCTTGAGGAGCGAAGCATTTCATCCGAGGTGATCGATATGGGTGCGGGAAGTGTTTTTACCAAGATATTTCGCACGATACTCCTGGGCGATTGGGCGTCGTATCATCTCGCCCTTCGCTATGGCGTCGATCCGACGCCCGTTAATATGGTGGAGGAGCTCAAGAAAATGCTCGCGTGAATATGGGGCGCTTGGTATCCGACAATCAAGTATGGATACCCTTGATTTCGGTATCGGAATTTTTGGTGTTTCTCGCGTATGTAATAGGGTAAGTGGCGGAATTGGTATACGCGCTGGCTTCAGGAGCCAGTGGGAGCAATCCCTTGGAGGTTCGAGTCCTCTCTTACCCACATTGAAAATCGCGTAACCATGATGGCGGTCGATACGTTGCGGTTCTCGCTTCTTTTTTCTTGCGCGCTCTTGCGCGCCGAGAGTTCTTGAGATTTCTTGTTTGTTTCGTTCTTAATTCTTTATTTGTATTTCTTTATGTTTGATTCATCTTTTTCGTCTTCTCCAGGGACGTATGTTCCGGGGGCTCCCGGGAATCCCAAGCGTTTTCCGAGGAGAAGGTTGCCTCGTCATCAGCCGCACAGTCGAAACGTTTCTTCTCCGGGAGGAATCGTTTCGTCGCAGGGTCGCGAGCGCTCATTTTCCTCACCTCGAAATATTTCCGATAGGCGCCAATCGGCGCCAATCGGTCGCGAGCCGTTGTCTTTGGGGTCGCTTTCTTCGTTTCTCGCCGAGCCGCTTCGAAAGATTCCGTTTGATCGGGATCGAAAATTTGTCACGTCTCCGAATCCGGCGATTCGCGCGAATACACCTTCCCGCCACCAATCGCCCGGGGTTCCTTCTCATCAGTCATCGAATCCGACTCCTCGGCGTTCTGATCGGCATCGTCGTCCGAAACGTCCCGACTTGGTACGAGATACTCCCGACGAGGAAATTTCCAAAGAGTCTCTGCGGAAATTCGCGCATCCGAGACGGGAGGTGAAGCTCTCTCTTCCAACCGAGGGAAAGCGGGAAAGTTCGATTCCAAAAGTTCTCCCCGAGACGCTCCGCATTATTCCTGTGGGCGGACAGGAAGAGGTGGGGCGCAATATGACGATTTTCGAATACGGAAACGATATCGTCATTATCGATATGGGAGTGCAGTGGCCGGAAGCGGATATGCCTGGTATTGACTATATTGTCCCCAATATCAGTTACCTCCGAGGAAAGGAAAAAAATATTCGCGGGGTCATCTTTACGCATGGCCATCTCGATCATATCGGCGCCGCGCCGATTCTCCTCAAGGAACTCAATTACCCGACCATTATCGGTCGCGATCTTACGATTGCACTCGTGAAGCGCAAGGTGGATGATCATGAGAAAGGCGCGACGTCGCGACTCAAGGTGATCCCGATCCGGACGCTCAATGATACGATTCGTCTCGGCGCGTTTCGCGCGAAATTTTTTGAGGTGGAGCACTCTATTATGGACGCGGTCGGAGTGGTCCTCGAGACCCCTGAAGGGTCGGTCATTCATATGGGCGACTGGACGATCAGCCATGACCCCATTGATCCGCGACCAATCAGCTATACGCATCTCGCGAATTTGCCAAAGCCGACGGTTCTTATGTTGGAGAGTTTGGGGGCGCTCAAATCGGGGGACCCGCCTTCGGAACGCGAGGTGCACCGCAATATTCAGGACTTGCTTTCCGACGCGCCCGGTCGCGTGATACTCGCGACGTTTGCATCGCAGGTGCGTCGCATCGCCTATATTATCGAGTACGCCGAACAGCTTGGGAAGAAGGTGGCGCTCGAAGGATATAGCATGAAGATGAATATGGAGATTGCCAAGGAGCTCGGGTATCTCAAAGCCAAAAAAGACACCTTTATTCCGGTCAATGATATTCACAAGTATCCGGATAAGCAGGTGGTGGTGATTTGTACCGGCGCGCAGGGCGAACTCAATGCCGCGCTTTCGAAAATCGTGACGGATAATCATCGTTTCATCAAACTTCAGAAGAGTGATACCATTGTATTCTCATCGTCGGTGATTCCCGGAAATGAGCGGAGCATCCAGCGGCTCAAGGATAACCTCTACCGGAAATGTGATCACGTGATCCATAGTGATGTTCTCGACGCGCAGGGTGTCCGATTTGATATTCACATCGGCGGACACTCGACGGCGAAGGGGATCGAGGAAATGCTCCAGCAGGTGCGTCCCACGTTCTTCCTGCCGGTCTATGCCAATCACTATTTTCTCAAAGAAGCGGCGAACATCGCGTTTCGCGTCGGTTTCCCAAAAGAGCGCGCCTTCGTGCTTGACAACGGAAATGTGATGGATATTCACGATGGTGAAGCTCGGGTTTTGCCCAAAAAGGTGGATTCGAGTTACGTGTTTATCGACGGACTCGGCGTGGGCGATATCGGGCAGGTGGTGCTACGCGATCGCAAGATGCTTTCCGAAGATGGTATGATCGCGATTACGGTCGTTATTGATTCGAAGACCAAGAAAATCGTGGGATCGATTCAAATCACGTCGCGCGGATTCATTCACGTCAAGGAAAATTTCGATCTCGTGAACGAGACAAAACGAAAAGTGACGAAAATCGTGAAGGATTCTACTTCAAAGGATACGTCCATCGACTGGAATCTCGTCAAAAACAATATCCGCGACCAAGTTGGGCAGTTTCTTTTCGTCAAAACGGAACGCCGCCCCATGGTGTTGCCGGTGGTGGTGGAGGTGTAGGCGCGAAAAAATAGGGGCTTCCGAATTTCGGAGCCCCTGTATCTGGAACGATTTTAATTTTAATCTGCTTCAGCAATGAGCCGGTCAATCCTTCTGTAGATGATTTCAAGCGCTTCATCATGAATCATCGCCTCAATGAAGTGTGTCGCCATTTTTTTCCACAGAATGAAGTTTTGCCGGTATGTAGTTTCGGATAGCGACGCCCTCCTGTGGAGCTGTTTTTCCGGATGATTGTCACCCTTTGGATTTCGGTGGCGACGATAACCTTCCGTCAAGAATTTCTCAATAGCCGCTTTCCCTTGTGCGTATAGGGCGGGTATTGAGAGTGCCGCCGAAATGCTCATAAGAAGGAGGCTCATGCCACTTGGAGGAAACGTAAGATCTTGCAGTGTTCTCTCAAGGGGAATGGCGCCAATAAGAGAGAAGTTTTCCGGGACGTCTTCTCTCGCTCCTCGAGGTTTTAAGAAGATGGAGATAGGCTTCTCATTCTTACTTATTGTTTTCGGGACGGCGACTAATAGCTTGTACGGAACGTTATGAATAGTAGTATCCATTGTGATGCCCTCTGATGTGTTGTGAAGGTGCGACTCTCTTTGTGGCCATTCTTTCGTCAGGCGTTTGAATCAAAGATAGTACTACTATATTTCCTGTCAAGGGCGAAAAATTTTATTTTCGGGTAATTTGCTTCTTCTCTGCGGAAACGCTATGCTCAAGGCACTTGTTCTATTTTTGAAAACGCTATGAAGCAACGAATTTTCTCGGGTATTCAGCCATCGGGAAATCTCCATATCGGGAATTATTTGGGTGCGATTAAGCAGTGGGTCGAACTGCAGGAGAAATACGACGCGCTTTTTTGTATCGTTGATCTTCATGCGATCACGGTGCCGCAGGATCCCGAAACGCTCAAGAAACGCACGCTCGAAGTGGCGAAGCTTTATCTTGCCGCCGGTATCAACCCTGAGAAAGCAATGCTTTTTGTGCAGTCTCATGTTCACGAACATGCCGAACTCGGGTGGGTATTGACGACATTAGTTCGCCTTGGCGAACTTGAGCGTATGACGCAATACAAAGACAAGTCCCAAAAGAGCGGTGTCGCGAGTTCCGGTGCCGGACTCTTCACGTATCCCGCACTCATGGCGGCTGATATTCTTCTGTATGATACGGTTGTGGTACCGGTAGGGAAGGATCAGATGCAACACATTGAGCTTGCGCGTGATCTTGCCGAACGATTCAATAAACAATTCGGACAAATATTTGTTATCCCGGAAGGGAGGCTTTCCAAACAGGGCGCACTTATAATGGGTCTTGATAATCCGGTCAAGAAAATGTCGAAGTCGGCGGCGAGTGAATACAATTACATCGCGCTTCTCGATGATCCGGAGGTGGCGCGGAAGAAAATTATGAAAGCCGTGACGGATTCGGGAACGGAAGTGCTTTACAGTGACGCGAAACCCGCGCTTGTCAATTTGATCAACATTTTTTCGCTTCTCGGGAATATTTCGGTCGGCGAAGTCGTCAAGCGGTATGCCGGAAAAGGATACGCGGAATTTAAGCGCGACCTTGCCGACACCGTGGCGGAGTTTCTCGTGAATTTTCAACAAAAGTTCTTTGCCATTTCCGATGAAGAGGCGCTCCGTATTCTCCATAACGGCGCCGATCGGGCGCGCGCGATCGCGTCGGAAAAAATGAAAACAGTGCGCGAACGGGTGGGATTTTTGTTGTAGATACTTAGCCTTCTTGACTTCCTTTGTTGTACTGCTAGACTTTCTAAGTCGTTCTTTCATAGAGGAAATCATGAGCATGCACAACGCAAAGATAAAGGCTTTGATCTCAGATTTTGATGGGGTAGTGTCTGATTCAATGGATTTTCACTATCAGGCGATTCAGAAATTTTCGGGGATATCTTTGTCCTATGAAGATTTTGCTGGGATGCATGATGGAAACTTTTTTGCTCACACCTTGCCGAAGTTTCGCAATGTTGACTGGGAGGGGTACAAAAGCTTTGTCTTTTCTGAGCAGCAGAACCTTGTCATACAAGAAGAGTGCCGGGATTTTTTTGAGATTGTCGCGAGTCGTCTCTCAGTATTCATTGTTACCTCGGGCGGAGAGAGAAATGTTTCCGCGTTTCTGGAGAACAATTGTGTCCGCGGGCTTTTTCAGGAAATTCTTGGTCTTGAGACAAGTCTTAGAAAGGTTGAGAAATTTCGGAGTATCTTGTCTCGGCACGGTTTTGCTTTAGATGAGGTTGTTTTTGTGACTGATACACTCGGAGATATTCTGGAGGCGGCTGAAGTTGGAATTCGAACGATAGCGGTTGACTTTGGATTCCATGATCGACAGCGACTCGAGCGGGGAAATCCTTATCGAATTGTTTCTAGCTTTGAAGAAATTCTCACCTGTTTGAAGGAGTAAGTCATGTCTGAAAATATTCCTGTTAAATGTGCGTCGTGCCAAGGTGATATCGACAGGTTTTTTGAAGGAGAAGTAATCTCAACGCATCCATTCTCCCAGTTTAAGGAGGGGAATGAGCGTGCAGCTACGCATATATTTCCTCCCGGTTATTCCGGCTGTGGAAAAAATGATACTTGCCATCGGTGTTGGAGTCACTGGAGAGCGAAAGAAGAAGAATGCGAAAGAGGTATTCGACCGCTCACGCCGATGGAAGAGAGGGCTTTGCGACGAAAAACCGCCTAACAATAAAACCGCCCCCGGAATCGGGAGGCGGCTTTTTTTTGGATCAGTTTTTGGTAATGGAAAAGCCCTCAATGCGAGAGGAACGTCTGAATCCCAAGAATTGATATTGTCGGAAAAAAATCGTTCTTTTTTCCCTGGAAACCAAGGGGGATTCAATTTGTCGAACCTCTGTTCTGAAGGCTTCCCGAGTACAGTATAGGAGAAAGTCGGAGCGGTGTAAAGATTGACGAAATTCAAGGAATTGGCTTATACTTTGCCTACAGTTCCTTAATTTTCAAGGTTTAGAGGAGAGAGCCATGTCTGAGACCAGTATTAAGTTTCTTTCACCAAGGGAATCGACGGTACACAATCAGCTCCTAAAGTTTTTTTTAGAGAGGGAATTTAAGCGGAAGCTACCCGATTATGATATTCCCACTCTTGCTGTCCGAGAAATATTTCGAATATGGGCGCTTTGTTTTCGGGATGTTCCCTGTGTTGACGCGGATGAAAGAATTTCATCTGCACGATTCTTGGAGGCAGCTGATTTTTCTGTTGTACAGTGGCAACACCAATATATGAAACGCTATATCTCTGTTGGCAGAATTGACAAAGATAGAATTCATAGGGCAAATGCGGTATTGTGGTATTGGATGATTGTTGTCGCTCAAAGACTTTTTTCTGCTCGATACAAGGGGTTCCTTGATGATGTACGCGAGAAGCTCGTTTCTCAGGAGTTTTGTGTTAATCTGACAACATGGGACTCGGAATGGATTTCCAGGGTTGAGTAAAGCGAAAACCATGAACATGGATGTTTATGGTTTTTTTGTTTTTCTTTCCATCTTTATTCTCGTTAGCGTTTTTGGTTCTGCAAATTGAGTTATTTCGTTTATAGTCGTGAACTCCTTGACGATCGCGCAGAGGTGCTTGAAATATTCGGCGACTTCTTGAACTCTTGATTCGGGGGCGCTCGCGCCGGCGCTTACGCCGACAGTCGCGATACCTTCGAGCCACGCGGGATCGATGTTGCTTGCACTGTCTATGAGATAGGCGGGGATGTTTTCGGCGCGCGCGGTTTCGGTGAGGCGGGTGGAGTTGGAAGAGTTTTTGGAGCCGACGATGAGGACGAGATCGCAAATGCCGGCGAGCGCGCGGACGGCGGACTGGCGATTGGTGGTCGCGTAGCAGATATCCTTGCCCGGGGGCGCGACGATATGCGGATACTTTTTTCGGAGCGCCTGAATGATTGCTTCGGTTTCGGTGATGCTCAAGGTTGTTTGGGTGAGATAGGCGATCTTGTCGTTCTCTCCGAAGGAGAGCGATTCGATATCGGCGACGCTTTCGATAATGGGAATCGTTTTTCCGGAAGGGAGGGCTTCACCGATAACGCCTCGGCCTTCCGGGTGTCCTTTGTGACCGATGTAGACGACCGAGTAGCCGTCCTTGAGGAAGCGATGCATTTCGAGGTGGACCTTGTTGACGAGAGGACACGTTGCATCAATCACGGTGCAATTCTTCTTCCTGGCGATTTCGAAGTCTTCGGGAGGCGAACCGTGCGCGGAGAAGACGACGACGGCGTTCTCGGGAATTTCTTCGGCGCTGTCGACGGTGATCGCGCCGCGCGTTTCCAAATTCTCCACCACGGTTTTGTTGTGGACGATTTCGTGCTTGATATAGACCGGCGCGCCGAAAATATCGAGCGTATCCTCGACCGTCTTTACCGCGCGCGCCACCCCCGCGCAAAACCCGCGCGGGGAGGCGAGAAGGACTTTTTGGATGGATATTTGAGACATATGTATTTTTTCAATCCCCTCAAGAAAAATTATTTGACTTATTTGTAAATCTATGTATAGATAGTAAAGGGTTGATTCCTGTGTAATTCACAGGTTTATAGGTTGTTACGCAAACAAGAGGATATTCGAAATGTCTAGCGATGTTATAGAGTGGAAAACTCAAGATGCATCTGGTGCGGGTTCGTTTGGAGTTGTGACATGTCGAGGGCCATTTTTGGGGGCATTTGTGAAGGGAACTATTTCCCTTGTTCCTGATGCACAAGGAGGGAGAGCTCTTTTCCGGATAGAAATTTTCTCCTTAACATCCGGGGGATGGATACCTTTCATTGAATCCTATAAAGATTTTTCTCACTTAGAGGCGCTTTTTAAAAGTCTTTCGCTTCGAGCCAATGGATTGAAAATCGATTCGACTAACGCGTAAACGCGTAGAATCTTGAAAGGGGACGTCAAGTGAATCCACTTGGCGTCTTTTATTTTTTGCAAAACTCTATTTGTATTTGTATCAATATTCGAAGCGTATTTCTTGCTTTCTGGTCTGAATGGCGAAATAGGTCATCGCGAACGCGATCTCGTCCTTTCGAGGGTCGCCGTTTTGCGCGATGAGATAGCACGCGTAACGAGTGAGCATGATGTCCTGAATTTCTCGCTTGCTTCCGGAGCCAAGATCAACCATTTTGCCGACGTCGGCAAAATGGTCTGAAGCCTTTTGTTTGGCGGTTTCGCAGGCAGTTCTTGCTTTCTCTATAACTCCCTCAAAATTACTCCACTTATCGTATCCAAGAAGTTGCTGAAGTTCCCGCGCATACCAAAATTCCACATCGCCTTCTCGGTGAGCGTATTCCTCAAAATTCTTATGAAGTCGCGCAATAATTTCTTTCTCCATAGTTAGTTCTTGCCGTTTTGAAATCGGATTCATTCCCTACCTTTCCAGCTCTTCTTTGAACTCCTCCATGCCATCTTCGAAAATAAGCTTGTTTCTTGAAATTTCTGAAATATCTCTATCGTTCTCTATTGAAAAGAATCGAATTGGTTTTTTCATATTTTGAACTTGCCGTATTTCTGCCATAACCCCGTTACTTATTGATCCGAATACCCAGAGTTCGTCCGCGAGCGCCACGAGGTTGTTGTTGGCGTTGCGAATGATATCTCTCTCAACTGTGTCCGCAAGATAATAGTCAAATGACATAAACGGATTGATTGGCACGTACCCGTTTTCGAGGACGTATTTTACGATCAACATTCTCATGTAGAAATATTTTTTTGAGAGTGCCGTAAAAACAAGAGGCTTTTTTTCTTGGAGATTCATTGCCGGATGAGAAAATTCCATAGGCATGAAAATCATTTTTTCCGTATAATCCCGAGCACCTCGCCTCGTTTCTCGATCATGAGCGCTTCCGTGTTGGCTTCGAGGTTGAGGCGGAGGAGTGGCTCGGTGTTGGAGGGGCGGACATTGAACCACCAGTCGGGGAAATCTATTTTCACGCCGTCGAGATGGGAAATGTTTCCGTCGGCATATTCTTGTTCCAGCCTTTGCAGTACCTCGTCTTTGTTTTCGACTTCGCTGTTTATTTCTCCCGAGTGCGCGTAGCGCTTGAGATCGTGCGCGAGTTGGGAGGAAGTTTGTCCGGTTTCGCTCATCACGGAGAGGATCATGAGCGCCGCGAGCGACCCCGCTTCGGCGTAGGAATTTTCGAGGAAATAGTAGTGACCCGAGAGCTCGCCGGCAAAGACCGCTTGGTCATCGCGCATTTGTTGTTTGATATTGGCGTGTCCCACCTTGCATTCCTTGGCGATCCCGCCCGCTTCTTCGATCACCTCTTTCACGGCTTTCGAAGAGCGGAGATCATAGAGAATAGTCGCGCCCGGATGTGATTTCAACACTTCCTTGGCGATGATGCCGGTCATATGGTCCATCGGAATGATCGCGCCCGTTTCGTCCACAAAGCCGACACGGTCCGCGTCGCCGTCGAAGGCGATACCGAGGTCGGCGTGCTCGGCGATGACGCGCTCGCGGAGCTCGTCGAGCGTTTCTGTTTTGAGGGGATTCGCCTCGTGCGTCGAGAAGGGATGGTCGAGGTCGTCATACATCGTGACAAGTTTGATATTCTTCGGGAACATTTTGAAAATCGGAAGTTCGAGGATGCCCATCGCGTTTGCCGTATCGATCACCACTTTGAATGTTTTGTCTCCGAGTTTTGCGAATGTTGAAAAGTGATCGTAGTATGCGGGCTTGATATCTTGTGTCGAAAGTGTTCCCATTGTTCCGGAATTTTCAAATGTTCCCGCGATCACGCGGTCTCGAATCTCAAAGAGTCCGCTCTTTTCCCCGACGGGGAGCGCGTTTTTGAGAGCAATCTTCATGCCATTGTACTCGGGCGGATTGTGGGAGGCGGTGATGGAGACGGCGGCATCGACGTCGAGCGTCCACGAGGCAAAGTACACCATCGGTGTCGTGAGGAGTCCCAAATCAATCACGTCGGCACCGCTTTCTCTTGCGCCCTTCGCAAATGCTTCAAAAAGAGCCGGACTTGATACGCGCGCATCGCGTCCGAGGGCGATTGTTTTGAGTTTCAATACTTCAACCGTCGCTCGACCAATCTTGTAGGCGTCGCCTTCGTCGAAATCTTGCCCGTACACGCCTCGGATATCGTAGGCCTTGAAGATAGAGGGATTCATAGGGGAGAGAATTAAGAATGAAGAATTAAGAATGAGGAATTAAGAATGAAGAGTAGAGAATGAATAATGATGCGGAGTTCAAAAGGGCTTTCTTGTTGTCAGTTGTCTGTTGCCAGTTGGTTGTTTCCCCAAGATTGACAGCTTGGGGAAGAGTCGTCAAGATAGGGTCATATGTGGAAAAAACTCTCCTCGAAAGAGGTATTTATGCATCCCAAGGTGACGCTCCTCGAAGACGAGGTTGAGCTTCCCAATGGGACTCGTTCAACCTACCTTCATACCAAGCACGCGGTTGATGGCGCGACGGTGATTTGTCGCCGAACCGACGGCAAAATCCTCGTTCAGCGCGAGTATTCCTATCCGCCCAACGAACACATCTATCAGCTCCCGGGCGGGCTCCTCTTGCCGGACGAGAGTGTTGATGTGGGCGCCAACCGTGAACTGATGGAAGAAGCGGGCTATCGCGCGGGGAGGCTCACGGTGATCGGTGACTACTACTATGATCATCGCCGATCCAAGGGGCGGATGTATGTTTTTGTCGGCGAAGACTTGAAGGAGGAGTCGCTTCCGCCCGATCCGGAAGAAGAAGGCGCGATCGAGAGCTTTTGGTTCACGGAAGAGGAAATCGAAACCATGATCCGAAAGGGTGACGTGGAAAACAGCCGCTTTCTGTCGGCATGGTGTTTGTATAGGGTGCGAAGTTTACAATGAAAAGTTCAAAGTTTTACTTGTTTGATGGGCTATGAATGACATACCCGAAAATTTGACAGTTTTTGAAGGGCGGAAGATTCGACGGGTGTGGAATGAAAAAGAAGAGAAGTGGTACTTCTCGCTGGTTGATATTATCTCTGTACTAACCGAAAGTCTCAATCCGACGGATTATTTAAAGAAACTTCGAAAAAGAGATCCTGAAGTTGGAACATACATAGGGACACATTGTCCCCAGGTAGAAATGTTGACTGAAACAGGAAAAAAAAGGAAAACGCTCGCAGGCAACCCAGAACATCTCTTAAGGATAATTCAGTCAATTCCCAGTTCCAAAGCCGAGCCGGTGAAGCTCTGGCTCGCGCGGGTGGGGTATGAACGCATGGAAGAGATGAATGATCCGGAAAAGGCACTCAACCGTTCTCGAGAATATTGGCTGGGTATGGGGCGGAGCGAGAAATGGATACAGCAGAGAATGATGGGGCAGGAAATTCGCAATAAACTGACCGACTACTGGAAAGAAAACGAAGTCAGAGGGCGGGACGAGTATGCGATTCTTGCGGATATCATTCATCGGGAATGGAGCGACCTTACCGTGAAGGAACACAAGAATTTGAAAAGTCTCGAAAGAGAAAATTTACGCGACCACATGAGTGACGCGGAACTGGTATTTACCGCGCTTGCCGAACTTTCCACCCGACACATCGCCGAAACGATGCGGACAAAGGGTTTGGAAGCAAACAAAGTTCCGGCACGGAAAGGTGGGCGGGTAGCAAAAAACGCGCGATTGGAGTTGGAAGCGAAAACCGGAAAGAAGATAGTGAGCGGGAAAAACTTTCTTGGTGGTGGAAGTGATGCAAATAGACTGAAATAGATTTTTTATCAGATGATGTTATGGATCTTAATCTTGGTAAGGTTGATGAAGTTTTAAAAACTCTCAATATAGGGAGAGGTTTTCGAATCTTTGGCGGTTTTGGATTTTTAATATCCATTTGGTCTGTCAATGAATTGGCTCTAAAGATATCTCTCGCCACCTTTATTTTTGGTTCTTTTGCTAAAGTTTTTGAGATGATAAACAAGACCGATTTTATGAAGAGTAAAATCTTCCTACAGGCTCTCATTTGGTTAATGTTTACAGGGTTATATGTTCTCGTTCTTAGACGCGTTAATGATTTTCTGAGTTTCTAAATTTCAGTTTTTCGATTTTATTTCTATGTCTCTCAAAGCTGGTATTGTTGGGTTGCCGAATGCGGGGAAGTCAAGTGGTGTATACTGTAGTTGTGTAACTTTCTTATGATGAAGTATGTCCAAACAAATTAAGTTCGGTATAGCGATTTGCGCTTTTGCCCTTGTGTCCGCTGTGGTGTCGGTCTCATTTTTTCTCGCGAGCCGGAAAGTTCTTTTTGGTATTTCACAATTCCAAAAACAACCGGTACTGATTGCGCCACAAAAGGCGGAGTTTGCGAAGGGAACATCGGATGTGGCATCCCCCGCGAGAGCCGGGTTCGCGCTCGACGACGGAACCATACAGTGGTATGTCGAGAGAAAGCCGATTGAGACGCCAGAGTTTTTTCAGAAGGGCTCGGACGGGGATGTGGCACGTTCCAATATGAAGGCATGGGAGGTTGGCAGTAATTCAAATGGGGATACTATAATTTTTCTTGTTTTTGATGATCCAAACAGTGGTCCCGGAGGAGTTCCGTATTTTCTTTTTTCGAAAAGTGTATGGAATCGAGGAACGCCCAATGAGCAGGTCCGCTACGAACAGTACATGCTTTATTCCTCGGGAGATTTTTTTAAGTTGTTTGGTCTCGATAATCGTGATACTGTTGTTGCTCTAGCTGAATCTTTTGATAATAAAACGATACATTCTTTGGATTATCCGGGCTATGTAACATTTAGAGGGGCGATTTTTGAACTTCAAAGCGTCTCTCTCGCCAGTTCTGACGAAGCTTTTTTCGATCCAAAAACAGACAAACGAAATTTGACTCTTGCCCATGTCGATCCGATATTCGGTCCGGCTTTCTTAAATGTTCCGTCAGACGGTACTGAAACAATTTCCTTTCGATCCCCATACGGAACGGAAGTTCAGTATGCTCTCATCCCTGATTTTTTGAAAAATGATGTTCCTCAAATAACATGGAGTGACGGGTGGAAATCCGCGGATACTTTTAGGCGGATATATCCTGGCGGCGGATGCGGTTCGTCTGGTCCCGTTGCCGATGATGTCGTCACGACCGACGATCTCGTATTGGCAGGGAAGACGATGTACGGCGATGCCATTTATGAGTACAAAGACAAAAATACCCAGTATCTCAAGGATTGGTATAAAGAGAATATGGATAGTGTTTCCAGTTTTGGGGACTCGAATTTTTTTCAAAAAGATACTGCCTATGATGATTTTGTAAATGGGAAGCATCTTGTCTTTTTCTGGAGGGATCCCCTTGGAAATCTCATGAAGTTTGTCAATGACAGCTATGTTATCGCGGGTGGATGCGGCAAGCCGGTTATTTACCTCTATCCCGAAAAAACCGAAAATGTTTCTGTGCGTGTCGAACCGAATGACGGTTTGACATTTTCCGACCCTTTGTACGGAAGCGGCTGGAATGTGATGGCGCGTCCCGATGGACAGCTCACCAACGCTTCAGATGGAAAGCGATACCCGTATCTTTTCTGGGAAGGGAATGCGCACTCGTCATATCTGTCCGATGAGTCGGGGTTTGTCATTGAAAAGGCGAACCTTGACAGCTTCTTTGATGAAACACTCGCGAAACTTGGTTTGAGCGCACAGGAATCGAGAGATTTCAAGGAGTTCTGGGTTTCGAGAATGCTCAACGAAAACAAGCCGTATTATTTCATCACGTTTCTTCCGAAGGGAGTGATTGATGAGATGGCTCCGCTTCACGTCGTTCCGAAGCCGGAGAGTGTTGTGAGAGTTTTCATGCGATACCGAGGGCTTGACGAAAAAATTTCAGTGAAGCCATTCGAGATTCATACTCCGGATCGGAAAGGATTTACCGTAGTTGAATGGGGTGGGTCTTTGAAATAAACTTTTTATGTCTCTCAAAGCCGGTATTGTCGGGTTGCCGAATGTGGGGAAGTCCACCTTGTTCAAGGCGCTTTCGGGGAAGGCGGTCTCGCGGATTGAATATTGATTGTACTACTGATGAAGTGATCCTTGACATCTATTCCGGTTTATGTAAGAGTGATACGATGCATTTCGGGGATGGCATGTTCCCTTGATGCAGTGGTGTTGTTTAAATGAAAACCACCGGCTATCGCCGGTGGTTTTCATTGGAGGATCGGTTTTTCCGAGCTAACTTGCCCAATATTGACGGGGATGGTCGGGTGTGTCTCGGGTTTTCGAGACATGCTGAACGTGGGATATTTGCTCGTGCGAGTGAGATTGTTGGGTATTTCTGGGAGAGTCAGTTTAATACGGACTTGAGAGGGGGATATGAAATGTATCAGGAGAGAGAGCCTGCTCTCTCAAGTTTTGATCGGTGGGAGGTAGAATCAAGGAAAGATCCTTCGTTCATGCTCAATCTTCAGTGGGTAAGTTCCCATGTGACGCTTAGACGTGTGATCGCGCGGGAAATTGCCGACTTCGAAGAGGAGGGCATGGAGATTGCAATCTCAAGGTGTCTCGAGAGAGCTTTTTCTCAAGGGATGGAAGGGTTGCAGGGAGCGCTTATGAAGACAATGAGTACTCTTCGGGTGGAGAGAAGACACTCGCACGTGGCGGCTGAATTGCTCGAAAAGTGTGAGCGTGGTTTTATTGAAGAGTTGTTTCGCTTGACCGAAGACTCGTTTGACGCGATGCGTGTCGACGCGAATACTATGGCAACCTTTCAAAAAGTGGTATCCGAGGTGTTTCGGTCAATCCTGGAGGGGGAATTTGCACAGCTCTCCGAAGAAGTCCTTCTTTGGCGGATGGTTGGACCCGATGAATTGAAACGTCAATTGAATGCGAGGAGCTAGATATGTTTCCGATCTATGTTTTGGATGGTCAGGTGTCATTGCCGCAAGCAGGGACATACTATGTTATTGCTCGAGGAGGTATTTACTTGAGCAAGGATACTGGTCTGGTGCGGGCGATGGTAAAGGTGGATGGCATTTCCTTTTTGGGGGAAGTGGATACGAGGGTAACGCTTCGTGTTCCAAAGATCCCGTCATTTGTCGTGGCGCCAGTGGTCTTGTTCTTCCGTCGGGTGTATGAGGAATATGCAGCTGAGGCTGCGGTGTTGTTGTACTATGATGCTCGGAATGGCGCCTATGTACTGGATGCTCCCCTTCAACGAGTAACCGGAACTTCGGTTTCGTATCAAAGTCGGGGGCGGGTGGATGAGGGATTGCAATTGGTTGGCACTATCCACTCCCATGCGAATTTCGGGGCGTTTCATTCTGGTGTGGATATTCATGACGAGCAACACCTTGACGGTATACACATTACCATTGGTAGGGTTGATCAACCGTATTTCATGGTGATCGGCTCTATCGCGGTTAATAACAATCGCTTCCCAATGAATCCCGGCGATATAATCTCCGGCATAAAGGAAGTGGAGTATACTGTTCCCACGAAGAGCTCGCGCGGATATCGTCGTCCACTTGGCGTGAGTCGCGAAGGGTATGGCGACCAATGTTCTGTTGCGGGAAGGTTGAAGAATTGGCTGGACGATATGATTCTTGGTCCGGATGAGCCATGGATTCCGAAAGAGCGATACGGACAATATTTGTACCGTCAGCAGTTCTTTGACCTTGTATTTCCCGAAGGTAAGGACTATCGGAATTATCCATTCCCGAAAGTGTGGATGGAAAGGGTTTCCAAGGAGGTGCCCTCTCCGTCTAACGGAAAGGGAGACCTGATTAATGGGGAAGTTCAACTCTGAGAGGTGATAGCGTGAAGAAAATAAAGGTTGTTGGCGCGGGGGGTATTGGTAGCTGGCTTCTTCAGCCGCTCGCCCTGTATCTGAATTACAGTGGAGGCGACGAGGATGTCGTTCTTACGGTGATTGATGGCGATAGGTATGAGCCTCGAAACCGCGATCGTCAGTTATTCGACCGGATTGGGAATAAGGCTGAGGTTGCGGCAGAAAGACTCAAGAAAGAATTTCCGGAAATTTCGATTCGTGCATACGGGGAATTTGTAGCACCGGACTCGATAGAGTATCTTCTTGAGGATGGAGACACGATTCTCTTGTGCGTAGATAATCACAAAACAAGGAAGCTTGTGTCTGACTTCTGTCGGGATCTGGATTCCGTGGTACTTATCTCTGGAGGAAATGAGTATACGGATGGCAATATTCAAGTGTATGTGCGGAAAGATAGAGTGGATATGACGCTTCCTTTGGCAAATAGATTCCATCCTGAAATTCAAAGGCCGAAGGATAGGAGTCCCCATGAAGTTGGATGCGGAGAACAAGTTGCGGCTGAACCGCAAATTATTCCCACCAACTTTACGATCGCCGCGCTGATGCTGAATGCCTTTTGGGCGTCGAGTCAAGGATACTTGACATATGATGAGGTGTATGCTTGTATTGTAGGGAATAACTGCCGCGCGGTTGTTCGGAGGTAGTCGGGGATGTTCCGACTGATTTGTTTCTTTTTTTACAGTCAAGTTGCAGGAGGGTTTTATGGCTGTTGACACAACGAAGCCTATCGGAAGTGTGAAACTGGTGTGCGGTGCCAATACGCAGGAGGCCGCCGTTGCCGGTAGGACGGTGAATGACATCCGTCGGGATTTCGGGGAAGTCCTCAATATTCCGCCGGATGCTCAGGCGATCATCTCCGGAGACAATGTTCAGGGGGTCTATGTCCTCCGGCCCGGCGATACACTGGAGTTCCTGAAGCCGAGCGGCACCAAGGGCTAAGTCGCTCGCTGAAGTTCGCTGAGATGGGTAATACCAAGGGCATCCAATTACGATTGGGTGCCTTTTAACTTTTCCTGATTTTTGGGATGATGGACATGTCACTATGATTCCGCTAGCATACAGCAAGTGGAATCTTTTTCTTTTCTAAATGCTGACAGCTGAATGCCGTCTGCCTGCCGGTAGGCAGGATAGCTGACAGCAGCAAAGCTTTATGTCTCTCAAAGCCGGTATTGTTGGACTGCCGAATGTGGGGAAGTCCACGTTGTTCAAGGCGCTTTCGGGGAAGGCGGTGGATATCAACAACTATCCCTTTTGCACGATCGAGCCCAATGTTGGTGTCGTGCCGGTGCCGGATGTGCGACTCGGCAAGCTTGCGGCGATGTCAAAGTCGGCAAAGATTGTTCCGGCGGTCGTGGAGTTTGTCGATATCGCGGGCTTGGTTGCCGGCGCGTCCAAGGGCGAAGGGCTTGGCAACAAATTCCTCGCGAATATTCGCGAGGCGGACGCGATCATCGAGGTCGTGCGACTTTTCGAAAATCCCAATATCATTCACGTCCACGATCGGGTGGCACCCGAGGAAGATATCGATATCATTCATACCGAGCTTATCTTGGCGGACTTGGAAACGATCGAGAAGCGGAAACTCAAAACCGTGAAAGACGCGCGTGCCGGGAAAAAAGACGCGCTTGCCGAGATGCCGATACTCGAGACGATTGAGTCGGCGCTTCAGGCGGGGAAACTCGCGAGGGAAGCGGGAATAGCGGAAAGTGAAGATTCGAAACGTGTGTTTCGCGAACTCCAACTTTTGACGGCGAAGCCGTTCCTCTTCGTCTACAATATGTCCGATCCGGAGGCGGCGCTTCCGCCGGAACTCGCCGCACGTCCCCATGTGCGGCTTGATGTGAAAATCGAAGAAGAATTGTTTTCGATGAGCGCGGACGAGCAAGCTGAGTTTGGGATTTCATCGCGCATCAACGATCTTATCCGCGAGACGTATTCGCTTTTGGGACTCATGACGTTTTTCACGACCGGCGAAACGGAAACGCGCGGGTGGACGATTCGCCGAGGCTCGACTGCTCCGGAAGCTGGAGCCGCCATTCATACGGACTTCAAGGATCGCTTCATCCGCGCCGAAGTGATTAACTGGGAAGTGCTCCTCTTGGCGGGCTCGTGGAGCGCCGCGCGCGAAAAAGGCACGCTTCGCCTCGAAGGAAAAGAGTATGTCGTGCAAGATGGTGATGTGATGGTCTTCCGGGTGTGAGGCTTGCATTTTTTGAGAAAGTGTGATAATTTTTCGTCAGTACTTTTTGTTGAATGAGGAGATTTCGATGGCGAAAAAAATCGGTTTAGAACTCTCGTCTTGCCTAGGGGATATTATGTTGGGGTGCGTCAGGTTGGAAGATGTCCAGAAAATTTTCGTTTACGGCGAAGCACTCTCTCATATGGAAAGAGTGCAGTCTCCTGATGAATTCCTCCGGTGTACTATCCTTGACAACCCATCTTTTTCGTCTTGGTGTTACAACTACCGGCGTAGGCATGGGCTGTACGGAGAAGAGAAGTCGATCAATCAGTGGATACAAGAAGTTGTAACCTTCTTGGCGCCAAAGCTGGAGTTACCGTGTCCGGGTAACTGTTGGTGTTATCCCAAGGTAATGCCACGATCGTCTCTGGACGATTCAATAACTTGGGCATCTGAGAAAGATACAATTCTCTGGGAGCTTTTTCCCGGAGCGTGATTCTCTAAGTGTCGATAAATCAGATAGTGTTTTTTTAGGATTTCCTTCGGGAAATCCTTTTTTTGGGTCTTGACACCCGATTTTTCTTTGCTTACAATCAGACTTAGCAGTCATAGTTTGAGAGTGCTAATACGTAAACCCTAAACGAACAACCAACCGCCAACTATCAACAACCAACATAAAAAGAATATTGTTGGAGGCTGGAGGTTGGAAGTTATCAAAGATATGGCAAAGCAAATTGCGTATAGTGAGGATGTGCGACGGAAGGTGAAGGCGGGTATCGATCATGTGGCGGATACGGTGAAGGTGACCCTGGGGCCCAAGGGGCGAAATGTGATTCTCGACAAAGGATTTGGCGCGCCGACGGTGACCAATGACGGTGTCTCGATCGCGAAGGAAATCGATCTCAAAGACAAGTTTGAAAATTTGGGGGCATCTCTTGTGAAACAGGTCGCGGACAAGACCAATGACGCGGCGGGTGACGGGACGACGACGGCGACCCTCATCACGCAGTCTATCGTGCGCGAGGGACTCAAATTTGTGGAAACCGGCATCAACCCGATCGGTATTCGACGCGGAATGGAAGCGGCGAAGGATGAGGTGGTGGCGCTCCTTCGCAAGAATTCCAAGAAAATTTCTTCCAAGGAAGAAATGGCGCAGGTCGCGACGATTTCCGCCGAGTCCAAGGAAATGGGCGCAATGATCGCCGACGTGATGGACGAGGTTGGGAAGGACGGTGTCGTCACGATCGAGGAGTCGCAGACCTTTGGGCTTTCGAAAGAAATCGTCGAAGGAATGAATTTTGATCGCGGCTATGTGTCGCCCTATATGGTGACCAACATCGAATCGCAGAGCGCCGAGATCAAGGACGCGCTGATTCTGCTCACCGATATGAAGGTGTCCTCCATCAACGAGGTGCTCCCGATTCTCGAAAAGGCGGCGCAGAGTGGAAAGAAAGAACTCGTGATTATCGCCGAAGAAGTCGAGGGCGAGGCGCTCGCGATGCTCGTGGTCAATAAACTTCGCGGGACACTCAATGTGCTCGCGGTGAAGGCGCCGGAATTTGGCGACAGCCGCAAAGCGATGCTCGAGGATATCGCGATCTTGACCGGCGGGCAGGTGATTTCCAAAGACAAGGGAATGAAGCTCGAGACGACGGAACTCTCGATGCTTGGACAAGCGCAGAAGGTGATCGCGACCAAGGATGATACGACTATCGTGGGCGGCAAGGGCAAGAAGAAAGATATCGACGCGCGCATCGCCCAACTCAAATCTCTAATCGAACAGACCGACAGTGAGTATGATCGCGAGAAGCAAAAGAAGCGGATGGCGAAGCTCTCGGGAGGTGTCGCAGTGGTGCGCGTCGGTGCCGCGACGGAGACGGAGCTCACCTATATGAAGCACAAGATGGAAGACGCGCTCGCGGCGACCAAAGCGGCGGTCGAGGAGGGAATTGTCGCGGGTGGCGGTACGGCGTTTGCGAAGGCGGTTGCCATCTTGGCGGAGCAACTCAAGAAGCGAACCTTTGACAACCACGAATTCAAGGCCGGTTACGAGACGCTTCTTCGCGCGCTCAATGAGCCGCTTCGTCAGATTGTGGCGAACGCCGGCGAACAGGACGCGGCGGTGGTGCTCTCCGAAGTGGTACACGAGAAGGGTGTAAACTACGGGTACAACGCGGCGACCAATAGCTACGAGGTGGACATGATTAAAGCGGGCATCATTGATCCCTTGAAAGTGACGCGCACGGCGCTCGAAAACGCGGTATCGGTTGCGGCGCTCCTCCTCACGACCGAAGCGGCCGTAGTGGAGCTTCCCGAAGAAAAGCACGAAATGCCGGGAGGCGGTATGCCCGGTATGGGAGGTATGGGCGGGATGATGTAAGGCTCGCGCGGCTTTCGGCAATCGGCTACCAGCTTATCAGTAGAAACCAAAACCGCTCCGATATATCAGGGCGGTTTTTGCGTGGAAAGAAAAAAGTATTTTGGTACGTTCCCTACAACCCGCCTTCTTTCCTTAGTTGTTTTTGGCTGTGGGATTTGGCGAGGGAGGTTTTGACGAAGGCGAGCCAATCGGGATTTGGTTTTTTTCGGCTTTTGTCGGTGACGATTTCAATGACCTCGCCATTCTTGATGTGATAGTCGAGGGGGACCATTTTGGTATCGGCTTTGGCGCCGATCATACTGTTGCCGATTTCACTGTGAATGGCGTAGGCGAAGTCGACCGGCGTCGCTTCTTCGGGGAGCTCGATGATATCGCCGTTTGGAGTGAAAGCGAAAATATGATTTTTGAAGAAGTCAATCTTGATTCCTTCGAGAAACTCCCGATTGTCTTGACCGATTTCTTTCTGCCATTCTTGGAGCTGTTTGACCCACGCGAGTTCCTTGGGAGGCGCGGTTTCGTGTCGGCGGAAGAAAAGCTTGCGCCAGCCGGAACCGCGCTCTTTCTCCGCGTACGCCCAGTGAGCGGCGATACCGAGCTCGGCTTCATCATGCATTTTTTGCGTCCGGATTTGAATTTCGATGATGCGTCCTTCGGGTCCGAAGACGGTCGTATGGAGCGATTGGTAGTTGTTGGGTTTGGGGAGGGAAATGTAATCCTTGATGCGACCAACGAGGGGGCGATAACGCTTGTGGACGGCGCCAAACGCCTCGTAGCAATCGGCGACCGAAGGAACAATGATCCGGACGGCGACCAAATCGTAGACACGCTTGATGTCCATATCGTGGCGCTTCAATTTTTGATACAGGCGGTAGAGTCGTTTGGCGCGCCCCTCGATATGCGTGAGGCGGACGCCTTCTTTGGCGAGGCTTTCCCGAATGGCCGTGACCGATCGGTCGAGATAGGAATCGCTTTCGCGCATATATTCTTTGACGATGCCGAGCGTTTTTTCGTGTGATTCCGGATCGAGATATTTGAAGGCGAGGTCTTCGAGTTCACCCTTTACTTCGCCGATACCAAGGCGATTGGCGATCGGAGCGTAGATTTCCATGGTTTCTCGGGCGATACGGAGGCGTTTCTCGGGCGCGAGGTAGTCGAGGGTGCGCATATTGTGGAGTCGGTCGGCGAGCTTCACGATGACGACGCGGATATCTTCCGCCATAGCGAGGAACATTTTGCGGAGATTTTCGAGGTAGTATTCCTCGCGCGAACCGCGGAGGCGGATCTTGCCGAGTTTGGTGACGCCATCGACGAGCCGAGCCACTTCGTCGCCGAACTGTTTTCGAATGGTTTCGAGCGATACGGCGGTGTCCTCGGGGACATCGTGAAGAATACCGGCGGCGATGGTACGCGATTCCATACCGAGTTCGGCGAGAATCTTACCGACTGAGAGGCAATGCTCGGTATAGTTTTCACCGGACTTTCGTTTTTGTCCCCGATGGGCATCTTCGGCGAGCGCGACGGCGGCCGTGATGAAGCGTCGACCTTCATTTGACGGCGGGAACTTGCAGGATTTGAAGAGATCGTTGATGGTCATAGGAAAATGCTCGATATTGGTATTATAGACGAGTCGGGAAAGGGGGCAAGGAGAGAAGGGGAAAAGAAAAAAGTCCCGACGGGACTTTTTGGAAATGGCGGCGCGGTAGTTGCGTCTGAGGTTTACTCTTGCGGCTTTTCTTCGAGGCAGAGGAAGCTTTTCATTTTGGCGACGCGGCTTGGATATTTTTCGCACAGTTTCTTTGAGAGGAATGATCCGCCGACAAGACCGGCAATGCAAGCGGTTGCCATAACGATAAAATAGGAGAAGAGTGATCCGGAGTGATCGTCGCCCAGTGCTGGAAGGAAGTTTATACTGATGAGAAGTGAAAGTGTGAATACGAAAGTAATAAACAAAAATTCCATAAGACCGATAAGTACGGCTCCCGCTATTTTTTGCAGCACCGGCTTGTTTTCGTCGCGGACGTTTACGTGGACGGATGCTTCATTTCGGGATCGTTCGATATTCGCTTGCACTTGTTCCTCGGAGAGCGCGGTGCCGCAACTTCGACAGAAGGCGATCTCTCTCGAGATATTTTCCCCGCAATTTTGGCAGAATCCCGATTGATGAATAAACTTCATACGCTTTTAAAAAAAGAGAAGTGGTTTCATTATACACCATATTCCGGAAATTTGTGGAATGGAGGGCTTTCGAAAAAGTCAAGCGTGGCATTGACGGGGGTATCGTGGGTGATAGAGTGAATGTGCTGGTAACGCAAGAGGGATATATGAGTTTCAGATTGATGTATGAGGAAGTATTTTTGGGGGATGGGTTTTCTCGGCGGGGCGTTTCTCATTGGTGCGTCTTTCTTGTCTTTTTCACCATCGAAAACGATGCGCGTTTTGGAGTCGACGAAGGCAGTGGAGCCCCCTTTTGAGTCTGAGGGGACGGGGGATATTTCTTTGGATGAGAGGAATGGTGCAAAAGAAGTTTCTTTGAAAATCTTCTTTGCGGGAGATATGATGTTTGACCGATATATTCGTACGCAGTCGGACAAAATCGGGAAAGAGGCTGTTTTCGAAGGTCTTGCCGGAGAATTGCGCGCGGCGGATTTTGTTGTCGCGAATTTGGAGGGTCCGATTACCTCAAATTTCTCAAGGAGTGTCGGGTCGGCAGTTGGGGAATCACGGCATTTTTTGTTCACGTTTGATCCTCTGTGGGCGAAAACGCTCTTTGATGCCAATATCCGTATTGTAAATCTCGGCAACAATCACATTTTGAATTTCGGCGAGGCGGGACTTCTCGAAACGCGGAAGTTTTTGCGTGAGGCGGGTGTTAAATTTTTCGGTGATCCGCTCGACGAAACGCTTCGCGCGTATGTCGCCGAGATACGAGGAAAGAAAATCGGCTTTGTGAATTACAATCAGTTTTACAAAGAAGGAGAGCTGCGTGCGCTTGCCGATATCGATCGCCTTCGTCCGAACGTTGATACTCTTTTTGTCTATACGCATTGGGGCGTTGAGTATGTGCTGGCAAATGCAAGACAGAAAGAGCTCGCGCATCGCTTCATTGACCGTGGCGCCGATGCTGTGATCGGCTCGCACCCGCATGTGGTTCAAGAGAAAGAAGTGTATCAGGGAAAGACGATCTACTATTCTCTCGGCAACCTTGTCTTTGATCAGTACTTCAGTCCCGAAGTACGACGAGGACTCCTCGTCGAAGCAACCATCGCGCCGGACAATACCATTTCATTCCGAGATATCCCGGTAGCGCTTTCCCTGGACGGGAAGACGGGGGTTGTGAGGTAGTTAGGCTTACTTTTTTCCTAGCAAATGCGGGTTGTGATTGGGGCAGGTGCGGTCGGAGCAACGCTCCGGAATGGTTTTGGTGCCTTCCATCATGAGGGCGCCGCAGGGTTTGCCGTCTCGTTTGAAATCGCATTTTCTGCCGGTGGGCTTTGCTTTGATCGAGTGTTTGCAATCGGGATAGTTGGAACAGCTGTAGAAGGCGCCGAAGCGACCGCGTTTTTCGACCATCTCGCCCTTGTCGCAGAGGGGGCACTTCACACCGGTTGTTTGCGTCTGCGATCCTTTGATGAATTTGCATTTGGGATAATTGCCGCAGGCGACGAAAGCGCCGAAGCGACCGACCTTTTCGACGAGGGCGCCGCCGCACTCGGGACATGGCTCGCCGGTTTCTTTGCTCTCGGGGATGAGCGAGCCGTCTTTCATGCGGGCGCCTTTACAATCGGGGAAGCGCGAGCAACTCAAGAAGGTTCCGTTTTTGCCGAGCTTCACGGTCATAGCGCTTCCGCAGACGGGGCAGGGGAATTCTTTGGGCGCGTCGCCGATATCGGTGATCTTGTCCACGTTCGCTTTTGATTTTACTTCTTTGGCGAAGGGGGTATAGAACGATTTTAGGGTTTGCTCGTATTCGCGTTCGCCGTTTGAGATATCGTCGAGCTTTTGTTCCATATCGGCAGTGAAGGTGTCGCTTATGATATTTCCAAAGTGTGTTTCAAGAAATGAGCTGACGGCTTCGCCCGTTTCGGTCGCGTGGAGGGCGCGACCGTCTTTCTCGGCATAGCCGCGGTCGAGAAGTGTTTTCAAAATGGAGGCGTAGGTACTTGGCCTCCCAATACCGCGTTTCTCAAGTTCCTTGATGAGACCGGCTTCGGAATAGCGGCGCGGCGGTTCGGTTTGTTTTGCTTCGGATGTGACATCGGTGACCGCGAGCGGATCATTCGGGGCGAGCTTGGGCACGGTCATATCGTCTTGTCGGGCGAAGGTGTCGAGCTCGAGCCAGCCCGGGAACAGAAGTCGGGAACCGCTTGCGACGAAGTCGGGAATCGAACGATCGGAGATATTCGCGAGCACTTTGGTTTTGAGGAGTCGAGCGCTCGTCATTTGCGAGGCGATGGTGCGGCGGAAAATGAGCGCGTAGAGTTTTTGTTGGTCGGGAGAGAATCCGGCTTTTTCGCGCGAAGGGTCGGTGGGACGAATCGCCTCGTGCGCTTCCTGGGCATTCTTGCTCTTTGTTTTATAGACGCGCGGTTCGGAAAATGGTTCGCCGAATTTTTTCACGATATATTTCGTTGCCGCGTTTCGCGCGTCGTCGCTCATATTGAAACTGTCGGTACGCATATAGGTGATGAGCCCCGCTTCGTAGAGTTTTTGGGCGATGCGCATCGTGTTTGCCGGAGAGAATCCCAAGCGCGAGCTTGCCGATTGTTGGAGTGTTGAGGTGGTGAACGGAGGCGAGGGCGCGCGCGAGACTTCGGATTCTTTGACGTCGAGTACCGACCAAGAACCCGCTTTCGCTTTTTTGACGATGTCGTTTACTTCTCGTTCTTCTTTCGGCTCCTTGGAGCAGGTGAGTGTGATGGGTGTTTTGTCCGGGCACGTCGCTTTCGCGGTGATGACCCAGAAATTCTCGGGGATGAAGCTTTTGATTTCTCGCTCTTTCTCAACCAAGATGCGGAGTGCCGGCGATTGGACGCGACCGGCGGAAAGGCCATAGCGGAGTTTCTTCCAAATGAGTCCCGAGAGGTCATAGCCGACGAGACGGTCCAAGACACGACGCGCTTCTTGGGCACGACGCAAATTTTGATCGATGCGACGGGGGTGTTCGATGCCCGCTTGGACGGCGTTTCGGGTGATCTCGTGGAAGGCGACGCGCTTCGCATGTTTCAATCCACACGCCTCGGCGATATGCCACGCGATCGCTTCGCCCTCGCGGTCGGGGTCGGTCGCGAGGTAGATTTCGCTCGCCTTCTTGGTGAGGCGGGCGAGGGTGGCGACGATATGTTCTTTTCCGGGCGTGATTTCGTAGTGTGGCTTGAAGTCGTTCTTTATGTCGATCGCCTGGCGATTGCTCTTCGGCAAATCGCGAATGTGTCCCACCGAGGCGACGACGCTGTATTCTTTACCGAGATATTTCTGGATGGTTTTCGCCTTCGACGGCGACTCAACGATGACGAGTTTCATAGAAAAATTTTCAATGTTCAACGATCAATTTTCAATTGAGAAGAATTTTTTGTGAATTGAAAATTGATCATTGAAAATTTTACACTCGGTATGTCCGAATATAGTGCATGTTGCCGACGTTTTTGACGAGACCGTTCATTTCGAGAATGGAGAGCGCGGAGAGTGCGTTTGATGTCGCGAGTTTCGAATGTTTCACCAGGGCGTCAATGTGCAGGGTATCACATCCGAGAATTTTGAGAAGTCGTTCCTCGTCGGATGAAAGATTTTGTATGTCCGTTTCCGCTTTTTCGTTTTGATTTTTTTGCGTCTCGCGTTCTCGGACGAGCGGAAGGGCGTCCAAAATATCGGAGAGGCTCGTTGCGAGAATGGCGCCTTGTTTGATGAGGGCGTGCGGGCCGCGGGAACCTTCGGAGTAAATGGAGCCCGGGACGGCGAAGACGTCGCGATTGAAGTCGAGGGCGAGGTGCGCGGTGATGAGGGTGCCGCTTTTTTCGGAAGCTTCAATGACGATCGTTCCGAGAGACATACCGGCCATAATGCGGTTTCGCGCGGGGAAGGTGAAATCGTTTGCCGGTGTCTCCGGCGGATAATCGGAGAGAATCGCGCCGCGGAGCATAATACTTCGCGCGAGCGCGAGGTGATTTCTCGGCGCGATCGAAGCGTCATCGAGGCCGTTCCCAAGAACGGCGATGGTATCGCTTCTCCCTTCTAGCGCGCCCACATGCGCTTCCTTGTCGATACCGAGCGCGAGTCCCGAGACGACTGTGATGCCGGCATTGGAGAGTTCTCGCGCAAATTCACGCGCGATGCCGAGGCCGTATTCGGTGGGTTTGCGCGTGCCGACTATGGTGAGGAGCGGGTGGTTGTTCGGGCGCGCGTTTCCGCGAAGATAGAGGAGGCGCGGGGGATTGGGAATTTCAGCGAGGAGCTCGGGGTAGTCGTCGGAGCCGATCGGGATGAGTCGAATACGGTGCTTTTCGAGGAGCGCCGCTTCTTTTTCGGGAGCAATGCTTTTTCGAGCGTTGAGGATGGTTTCTACTATTTTTTCTGGGAGTTCCGCTGCGACGAAGTCTTCGCGCGTGCCGTGCCATGCCGCCTCCGCGCTTGGGAAGTGCGCCATGATTTTCCGAAGTTTTTCCGCGCCGACGCCGGGAATTTTTGAGAAGCAGTGAAGGAATATTTCGTCACGCATAAGAAATGGGAGAGAATTGTTCTTCGGCGGAGTATAGCCGAGGGTGCCAAAAGCCGCAAGATATGGTGCCACTCGTCTGAAATTGTTGACAGGGTGACAAATTCAAAAAAACGCGATACACTGGTTGGCAATGCGCCTTTTTTCGATTCATTTTTTTGTACCGCGTCTATGCCAAAAAATTCCCGAGGTTCTCGCGGATCTGTTTCTCGAAAGGTGCCCAATCCATCTTCTGGTGCCGTAATCGCGATTCGCGGCGCGCGTACGAATAATTTGAAAGGAATTGACGTGGATATTCCGCGCGAGAAATTCGTGGTGATTACCGGGCTTTCCGGATCCGGCAAGTCGTCACTCGCCTTCGATACCATTCACGCCGAGGCGAACCGGCGATATATGGAGTCCGTTTCGTCCTACGCGAGGCACTTTATGGAAGCGCTCGATCGACCGGAAGTGGACCGCATTTCCAATTTGAGTCCCTCGATTTCCATTGACCAAAAAAGCATCGCGCGCTCGCCGCGTTCGACCGTGGGGACGCTCACGGAGGCCTATGACTATATTCGGGTTCTCTTTGCCAAGGTTGGCATTCCGCACTGTCCCGCGTGCGGGAAGCGCCTCGATCGGCGGGACGCGCGGGATATTCTTCGGGAGATTCTCGCGTTTCCGGATGGGACGCGGGTGGTTTTTTTGACCAAGATGGAGCAGACGCGCAAAAAAACCGAGAAAGAGGCGCTGCAAACACTGTTGCAGTCCGGGTACGCGCGCGTACGGTTTCACAATCAAATTATGCAGATTTCAGAGGCGCTTCCGCACGCTTCCGATATGCTCCTTTCCGAAATGGACGCGGTGATCGATCGCATTGTGTTGAGTTCCAAACGTCCCGATATCGAACGCGTGCTCGATTCGATCGAGACGGCATTCAAATTGGGGCATGGAACACTCTCCCTTGTTGTGAACGAGTCCGAAGAGCGGCATTTCAGCCGAGAATACCTCTGCGCCTCGTGCGGGACGCGCGTTCCGGATATGACGCCGCATATGTTCTCTTTCAATAATCCGGAAGGAGCTTGTCTTGCTTGTTCCGGATTGGGCAAGAAACTCGAGATCGATCCCGATCTTGTGCTTCCGAACAAAAAACTCTCCCTTCTCGAGGGGGCGATTCGTCCGTGGAGTCGAACGCCGTGTTCGCCGTCTCGTGAGTGTGAAGATCATGAGGAAGAGCACTCGCTTGATGGGAATGGAAACGGCAGTGAACACAAAAACGGGAATGGGAAACGTGAAGCAACTCTCGGCGGATTTGAGCTTCTGCGAAATTTCGCCGATCGAAAAAAAATTCGAATCGATATTCCGGTATCGCGACTCAAGAAGTCCGAAATCCAGAGTATTCTCTATGGTGAGCCGGAGTCTGGCCGTCCTGAGAAGGAACGCTTTTCCGGCGTGATCCCTATGCTTGAGAGGAAGTACCGTGAAACAAAATCCGATCATATTCGCACCGGTATCGAAAAGTTTATGTCGTCCTCGCCATGTCCCTCATGCGAGGGGAATCGTCTTCGAAAAGAGGCTCGCTCCGTTTTCTTTGACGGCAAAAGTATTGATCAATTTTCCGATATGCCGATTGATCGTTTGGAAGCGTACTTTCTCGGCAAAATAACGGGCGCGCCCGCTTCGGAGTCGGATCATACGACGCAGCCGCTTTTTCGGGAAATCGCGGATCGGCTCGGCGCGGTTCGACGTGTCGGACTGGGGTACTTGGAACTTTCTCGGAGCGCCGAGACGCTCTCGGGGGGCGAGGCGCAACGCATCAAACTCGCGACGCAGATAAAATCCGAACTCTCTGGTGTTCTCTATATTTTGGACGAGCCCTCGATCGGTCTTCACAATCGTGATACCGAGCGCCTCATCGAGACGCTCCGCGCGCTTCAGGGAAACGGCAATTCGCTTGTGGTCGTCGAACACGATCCGTCGATTATGAAGGCGTCGGATTGGGTCGTTGATATGGGACCCGGCGCCGGGCGCGAGGGTGGAGAGGTGCTTTTTTCGGGGACGTCGGAGGAACTCTGGAAGTCAAAAACGGAAACCGGCGCGTATCTTTCCGGGCGCCGCAAGGTGTCTGAAAAAAAATCGATTCGGAAATCTCGTCAGACGCTTTCAATTCTGGGAGCGACGGAACATAATCTCAAAAATATCGACGCGCACATCCCGCTTGAAACGTTTACGGTGGTGTCCGGTATTTCCGGATCGGGCAAATCGACTCTTATTACGGATATTCTCGCGCGGGCGCTCCTCAAAAATTTTTACGGCGCGCGCGCTTCGGTCGGGGCGCATCGCGAAATACGCGGTCTGGATCGTCTCGACAAAGCGATCGTGGTCAATCAGGATCCGATCGGACGAACGCCGCGCTCGAATGCCGTCACCTACACGGGCGCGTGGACGCCGATTCGCGACCTCTTTGCAGGAACGGCGGAAGCGGAAAAGGCGGGATTTTCGGCGAGCCACTTCAGCTTCAATATGCGGGGCGGTCGGTGCGAGATGTGTCAGGGGAGCGGTCTCAAAAAAATCGAAATGTATCTTTTGCCGGATCGGTATATCGCGTGCGAGACTTGTGGTGGAAGGCGCTACAATGAGCGGATGCTCGCGATTGAATATCGCGGTATGAATATTTCCGAAGTGCTCGATATGACAGTATCGGAAGCGCGCGCATTTTTCTTTGATCAGCCGGCGGTCGAGGAGAAGTTGCGCGCGCTCGATGAGGTTGGCTTGGGGTATCTCGTCTTGGGACAGAGTGCAACCAATCTCTCGGGCGGCGAGGCGCAACGCGTGAAGCTCGCGACCGAACTCGCGCGGAAGGCGACCGGCAAAACGCTTTATATCTTGGATGAGCCGACGATCGGGCTTCACTTTGAAGATATTCGCCGACTCCTCATTATTCTCGACACGCTGGTTGACAAAGGCAATACCGTCTTGGTGGTTGAACACAATTCCGATGTAATTCGTCACGCCGACTGGGTGATTGACCTGGGGCCGGACGGAGGCGCCCTGGGTGGCGAAATCGTCTTCGCCGGCACGCCAAACGATCTTAAGAAATGCAAGAAGAGCTTGACGGGGAAGTATTTGTAAAATTTTCAAGGATCAATGTTCAATAAATGCTATGGAAAACACTCTTGTTGTTTTTGAATCGAGAAAAATTCGTCGTGTGTGGTATGAAAATCAATGGTTCTTTTCGGCAGTGGATGTGGTGGGGGTACTGACCGACAGCGTTGATCCTCGGGATTATTGGTTTAGGATGAAGGTTCGCGTGCAGAGTGAGGATGGAATTCAGTTATCGACAATTTGTCGACAACTGAAATTAGAAGCTTCCGATGGGAAGAAATATGAAACGGACTGTGCCGATACCGAAGGCATTTTTCGCATTATCCAGTCTATTCCGTCCCCAAAAGCCGAACCGTTTAAACGCTGGCTTGCCAAAGTTGGCTATGAGCGGGTGCAAGAAATAGAAAATCCGGAATTGGCGCAGGAGCGAATGAAGCAGTTGTATGAGCAGAAGGGCTATTCGAAAGAGTGGATAGATAAACGGCTTCGCGGTATCGCCGTTCGTCAGAATTTGACCGATGAGTGGAAAGAAAGAGGACTGCATGATCAAAGGGATTATGCCATTTTGACGGCGGAAATAAGCAAGGCGACCTTTGGGATGACGCCCGGCGAATATCGGAAGCACAAGAATATTTCGGAAACATCAAAGGCAAATTTGCGGGACAATATGACTGATCTCGAGCTGATTTTTACCATGCTCGGCGAACGGGTGACGACGGAGATTTCTCATGTGGAAAAGCCGAAAACACTTGAAGGAAACAAGCGAGTGGCGAAAAGGGGCGGAAATGTTGCCGGAAACGCGCGAAAGGAAACCGAAAAAGAAATCGGCAGAAGCGTTATTTCGAAAGCCAACGCTCTTTCAGGAGTGAACGGTCAGAAATTTTTGAAAGGATAATCTTTCTCTCCTATGCTTCCCCTTCATCGGATGATTCTTGAGACGGTTGCGTATGCTGATGTGTTTGATTATCCGCTCACGGAGTTTGAGGTGTGGAAGTTTTTGCTCTCGTCCGACGGGGAGGGAGAGAGGATGAAGTCGGTTTCGTTTCGCGAGGTGCAAGAGATACTACAGGGGAGTTTCCTCTCGAAGCGACTCGGGCGGTTTCGGGGGTTTGTGTTTCTTCATGGGCGCGAAGATTTGGTCGCGCTTCGGATGAGGCGGCAAAAAATCGCGGATCGGAATATCAAAGGGGCGCGACGCATTGCCTCGATACTCCGGTTCTTTCCCTTTGTGCGGATGGTGGGACTTACGGGGAGTCTCGCGATGAAGAATGCCGATCGCGGAAGCGACTGGGATTTTTTCATCGTGCTTCGAAGCGGGTATATCTGGACGGGGCGCGCGGTCGTGACGGGACTCTTGCATCTCTTTGGGCTCCGTCGACACGGCGGGAAGGTGGCGCGGCGGGCGTGCCTTAATTTTTGGGTGACGACCGAGTCGCTCGAGATTCGCCTCAAGGATATGTTTTCCTCGAACGAGTATTTTTTTCTCATTCCGCTTTTTGGAGAGAAAACGTTTGCGAAGTTTCAATCGGCGAATGCGTGGATACGGCGCTTCCGTCCGAATTTTTTCCCCGCGCGCCTTCCGCATCTTACTTCTTTGCCCGATACGTTTTTTGCTCGGCTTTCGAGAAATGTATTCGAAGTGCTCTTGGTCGGTCTTCGTGTCGAAAATGTACTCCGAGCCCTCCAAAAGAAAAAGATCGATTCGAATCCGAAGACCTTGTCGCCGGAGGGTATCATAGAGGCGACCGATGAGCGACTTGTTTTTCTTCCGCACCCTCGCGGTCCCAAAACATTCGAATCGTTTCTCGCACGCATAAGCGATGTTGAAACCGCGGCTCTTTCGTAGGAGTGGATAGCTTGCGGATATTGGCAGGGAGTGTCTGAAGTTTGGGATCCTGAACGGAACTTTTTGTCGGGAATGTTTTTTGGCGCAGTGGGGTAGCGGATTCGCCGTAGTTGTCATAGAAGGTTTGTTTCTCGTAGGAGCGTTTGTATGGTAAAGTAAAATTCATTTCAAAAATCCTTCATAAATCGCTTCAAAGTTATTTTTGAGATGAGTGCTTAATATATTCCCATGACACTGAAAGAACTTTTGAAAGTGAGCTCGATTCCGGTGGTGGTTGCGTCGCTCTGTTGTCTTTCGCCGGTCGTACTTGTCCTCTTTGGACTCGGGACGGTTGGATTTGCTTCGTCGCTCGCCGATACGCTCTACGGCGAGTATAAATGGTATTTTCGCGGGGCGGGACTCGTCCTCATGGCTCTCTCGCTCCTCTACTATTTCCGTCGTGCCAAGAACATCTGCACGCTCGATCAAGCGAAGCGACAACGAAACGAGATCATAAACACGGTCGCGCTTGTCCTCACGGTTGGTATACTCGGCTACCTCTTCTTCCTCTACGTTGTCGTGCACTTCCTCGGCGTGTGGTTAAATTTGTGGGAATAGCTCTATGAAAAGAAACGCGCTCATTGTTCTTGCGATCGGTCTTTTGGTATCGGTTTTTATTCTCACGGTCATGCTTATGAATACGTTTTCTTCGCGCGAGAGCGCGACGGTGATTTCGACAGGGGATTTGTCGACGGTTCGGACGGCGATGTTTGCGGGCGGGTGCTTCTGGTGTGTCGAGGCGGACTTCGAGAAACTCTCCGGTATCGTTAAGGTAGAGTCCGGCTACGCGGGCGGGACGACCGAGCATCCGACCTATGAGAACTATGCCGAAGTCGGACACCGCGAAGTCGTTCTCGTGACATATGATCCCGCAAAGACGACCTATCGGAGTCTGGTGGAACATATCATTTTCTATAGCGACCCGACGGATGTCGGGGGATCGTTCCATGATCGGGGGGCGCAGTATGCTCCGGCGATTTACTTTGAAACGGAAGAAGAGAAGAGTGTTGCTGAAGCGGTCATTCGCGCTGTTGATGCCGAGAAAATCTATGAGAGGCCGCTCGCGATTGCCGTTTTGCCGCGCGTTCCTTTTTGGCCGGCGGAGGAATATCATCAGGACTATGCCAAGAAGAATCCGCTCCGCTATCGTTTCTATCGATCGGGTTCGGGGCGCGATGCTTTCATAGAGAAACACCTTCAGGGACAAACGTCGCTTGGCGCCACACCCTCGGGCGAAGTCCGCGCCTCGGATGGTGACGCGGCGTTCGTGAAGCCATCGCAAGAGATACTCAAACAAACCCTCACGCCGATCCAGTACAGCGTGACGCAAGAAGACGGTACGGAACCGCCCTTCAAGAACGCCTATGACAAGAACGACGAAGCGGGGATTTATGTCGATATCGTTTCCGGTGAGCCACTCTATTCTTCGCTCGACAAATATGATTCGGGAACGGGATGGCCGTCCTTTGTGAAGCCGATTTCGCCATCGGCGGTCACGCTTCGCGAGGATCGAGGATTCTTCTCAACGCGAACGGAAGTGCGCTCTCGCATCGCTGATTCGCATCTGGGCCATGTCTTCGATGATGGTCCCGAGGACCGTGGCGGTAAACGTTACTGTATGAATTCCGCCGCGCTCCGTTTTATTCCCAAAGCCGATCTCGAAACAATCGGATATGGGGAGTACGTGAAACTCTTTGAGTAAGCATAGCAATGGCAAAACAAGGTAGGGGGTTGCCAAGATTGCAAAAATGGATTTTTCTCACACGTGAGACGATGTCTGATCCGACGTTCGAAAAATCCATTTTTGCAATCTTGGCGTGTGTTAAATCTTAAGTTTTGTTTTGCGGGAGCTATATGAGCGCGGAGTTCTCGGTACATCGGTTTTTGTGGTATACTGTGCGCATACATAGTTCTATGATATGCCGAAATATTTATTTACGGCGAAAAACTTAAAGACGGGCGAATCGAAAGGTGGGGAAGTGAACGCCAAGGATGAGAAGGGGGTGGCGACGGCGCTTGCCGCCGAAGGATTTGTGCCGACGTCGATCAAGGTCATTGAAGAGGCGTCGGCGGGCGTCAAAGTGAATTTCTTCGACCGCTTCACGACGATACCGCTCAAAGAAAAGATGACCTTTACGCGCAATCTCGCGGTTATGGTGTCATCGGGACTTACGATGTCGCGCGCGCTTCAGAATCTTGCAAGTCAAACGAGAAACAAGAAATTCAAAGGTATTCTCGAGTCGATTCAAACGGATTTGCAGGCGGGGAAGACGCTGTCCGAAGGGATGGGGCGCTTTCCGACGGTCTTTAATGAGCTCTTTGTCAATATGGTCTATGTCGGGGAAGTTTCGGGGAATCTCGAAATGGTACTCGATATTTTGGCGACCCAGCTCGAGAAGGAGCACGATATTACGAGCAAGGTAAAGGGCGCACTCATCTATCCGTCGGTTATTTTGGTCGCGATGGTAGGTATTGCGGTTCTGATGCTCACCTATATTCTCCCCAGCATTACGGGCGTTTTCAAGGATATGGGTACGGAACTTCCGCCGATGACGCTCTTCATTATGGGTATCAGCGATTTTCTCCGTGATCACTATATTGCGAGTATTCTGATTGTGATTGGTGGTATTGTCGGTGGGAAACTGTTTCTTTCGACCGCAACCGGAAAACGAATTTTCAGCCTCATCCTTCTCTATCTTCCGGTTATAGGAAATATTGTCATCAAGGTAAACTGCGCGCGTTTCGCGCGAATATATAGCTCGCTTTTGCGGAGCGGCGTCTCGGTGGTGGATGGGCTCGGCATTGTCTCGCGCGTGCTCTCGAATGACGCGTACAAAAAATCGATCAACGAGGCGATTACCGAAATTCAGCGCGGGACGGAATTGAGCGTCGTCATCTTGCGGTATCCGAGAATTTTCCCGCTTCTCGTCCCGCAAATGATCGCGGTCGGCGAAGAAACGGGGAAAACCGAAACGGTTCTGGAGAAGCTTGCGACCTTTTATGAAGAAGAGGTGACGCAGATTACCAAGAATATGTCATCTATCATTGAGCCGATTCTGATGCTCATTATCGGGTGCAGTGTCGGGTTTTTCGCGGTCGCGATGTTGCAGCCAATGTATTCTGTGCTTGAAAATATCAAATAGGACTTCCAAATTTGGCACATTTTTTCGTTGCAAATTCTCCCGCCGAGGCGGGGACGCTGTACGATTACGTACAGCTTACTCCGTTCCTCATTTGCGCCTCGAAATGTACTCAAATTTGAAAGTCCTGAGAAATGGAGTGCAAAAAGAAAATGATGAAAACAAAAAGAGGGGCAACCCTCATTGAAGCGCTCGTGTTTTTGTTTGTGTTTAGCGTCATTACCATGGCGTTTTATTCGACCTGGTCACTCGCGACGCAGTACATTACGCTTTCCAAAAATCGGCTGGTGGCATCGGCCTTGGCGACGGAGAAAATGGAGGTGATCAGGAACCTTGCTTTTGAGGATATTGCTCATACGACCGGATTTCCGGCGGGAAACCTTTTGCAAGACGAAGATGTGACTCGTTCCGGCGGCACGTATCACGTGCATACACAAATTGCGAATCGAGACGATTCGTTTGATGGGACAGTGAGCGATACGGATACGGATTTTATCGATTACAAAGATGTGAAGATTACCGTGTCGTGGGGGACGGCGGGGCAAAGTGTTTCAGCGGTGTCTCGGTTTGTGCCGGCGGGCATCGAGCAGTCGGCCGCGGGACTCGGCATCTTGGTAGTCAATGTGACGAGCGACAAGGATGGCGGCGCCTTGGTATCGGGCGCTTCGGTGCGCGTTCAGAATACGACGCTCGGATATGACGAAACCAATACGACGGACAGTATGGGACGATTGATGCTCGTTGGTATTCCGGAGGCGATCAAAGAGTATGTCGTGACGGTTTCAAAGGGTGGGTACGAAACGGTTTCTACCATGGCGCCCTACCCGACCTCATCGTATACTCCGACGCATGAACATGCTTCGGTGGTGGAGCTCGCTATTAATACCGCGAATATTTATCAAAACGAACTGGCGGAACTGACCGTTCGCACAGAGGATGCTCTCAATGCCGACGCGCCCGCGATTGACTTTCACCTGAAGGGCGGTCGGACGCTTGGAACCGACGCGACGGATCCGACGATCAAAATTTACAATACCGATGTGCATGAAGCGACCGATGGGAGCGGAGAAAAAGATTATGGAGATGTTAGCCCTGGTCCGTATTACTTTTTGCTCGAAGAAGCGAATACCGAGATTATTGGTATGGACAAAGCGGCAGAGCACCCGGCGGCGCCCGATGATGCCTATTGGGAGTTTACCGTCGCTCCGGATGAGATAGCCACAGTTACGGTAAAGGTGAGTCCGGACACGACAACGTCAGCTCTTTTTAAAGTGCAGAAAGACACTGATGGCAAGCCGATTTCGGGGGCAAGTGTCCACCTGACGAGCGCGCTCCCGTTTGACGATACGATTGTGGCGGACGCGATCGGATACGCGTTTTTCCCGGATGACGCGACGCCATTTGTGGCGGGAACCTATGACTACACGGTGAGCGCGGCTGGGTACACCGACGTGACGGGACAAGTGACCGTGTCAAACGGCGCGCTCGAGATTGAGACGGTGAGTATGACGGCGAGTTAAAGTAGTCAGTAGTGAGTAGAAAGTAGTGAGTAGTTGGGAGAGAGTAGAGAGGAGGGAATAGTTGAGAGAAAATATGGAATCCTATGTGTTATAAACAAAAATCTACAAACTACGGACTACCAACTACCAACTTTGTCAAAGGGATGTCTCTCGTGGAAATGATGATGGCGATTTTTATTTTCACCACGGGTATGGTGGGGTTTTCGGCGCTCTTTATGAATTCGTGGCGTTCGAACGCGTACACGATTGAAATGGGGCAGACGGCGATGGCGGTGTCGCGAGGCGTGAATGAAATGACACGGTATATTCGCGAGGCGCGACAGGCGGACAACGGCTCATATCCGGTAGTGTCCGCCGATGATAATGATCTCGTATTTTACGGCGATTACGATCGCGACGGCGTGACGGAGCGGCTCCATCTCTACAAGAGTGGGACAGACGTGATCTTGGGTGTCCGAGAGCCGAGTGGAGGATTTCCGGTGACGTATGCTTCAGGCGATGGGACGACGACGACCATCGCTCAGCGTATCGTAAATACCGGAGCTCAGCCAATATTTTACTATTATGACGCGAATTATCCCGAGGATAGCGTGAATAATCCGATCGCGACGCCGGCGACGGTTCCCAATGTCCGCCTCGTAAAAATCAATCTTTATATGAATATCGATCCCAATCACGCGCCGGATAGCGTCTATATCAGCTCCTTTGCCGAGATGCGCAACTTGAACGATCATGATCGGTTTGGAATTTGAAATAGAATGGAGAATGAAGAATGGGGAATGGAGGATTTGAAGAGAACTATTTTTGTTTATGACATACCAAAAAAATAAAAATGTTTCGAAGGGCTCTATGTTGGTGTATGCTTTGGTCATTATGACGGTGGTTGGTATTTTACTCACGTCCATTATCGGATTTGTGGTGTCGCAATTGCAATTCAGTTCCAATCGAGTGGCGCGCGAAGAGGCGTTTCAGATTGCCGAGACCGGTATCTATTCGTATCGCTGGTATCTCGCGCACGCGACGGATGGGATGAACGCGCAACAACTCAAGGCCTTTTGGTCGGATGCGGGGACGCTCGGCGTTTCGGGTCCGGTCGAAGTTGACTATACCGATCCGGGAACTGGAGATGTGATCGGGCACTACTCGCTCACGCTTGATCCACCCGATCCGAGTTCGACCATCGCGACGGTCACCGTTGTCGGGACGTCGGCGAGCGATGCCGGCGTGTCACGCACCGTGAAAGCGCGATTTCGTCGCCCGAGTTGGAGCGAGTACGCGGTTTTGGCGGATGAATTTGTTCGCTTTGGCGCAGGGACGGAGGTGTGGGGGAAAATTCATTCAAATAATGGCGTGCGATTTGATGGGTTGGCGCACAATTCGGTGACAAGCCTCGTTCCGGATGTGAATGATCCGGATCATACGGGGAATAATGAGTTTGGCGTGCATACGCATGCAAGCTCGACGCATCCGCCGGATCCACCAAACAGCACTATTGTGGGAGCATTGGCGTCAGAAAGAATTCCGAATTCCGTGCCGGATCGAGCGGATATCTTTGAAGGGGGACGACAGTTTCCGGTGCCGGAGGTGAGTTTCACGGGCGTACAGAGCGATCTCACAAATATGAAGAATACGGCGTGCAATGATACCGGGTCGGGATGTGCGGTGACGAATAATTGCTGGGCGTCCGGGTGTTACTATGATAATTCAAATGCCGGTCGTCGCATTGTACTGAAAACTGACGGGACATTTGATGTGTATACGGTGAATGCCTATGACGCGACTACCTTTAGCATTTTGAGTTTTATCGGGAGGAGAAGTAATAATGGCGCGTCCTGCACGACCAATGTCACGACATCGACCGGTTCAAATGCACAGTGTCAAAATCGCAATTTGGGCGGAGGGATAACGTGCTTGTGTAATCCTTCAAATAAAGCTATTCCCGACGAAGGTATTATCTACGTTGACGACAATGTGTGGCTTGAGGGATCGATTGATTCCGGCGTGAGCCGAGTGACGATTGTGGCGGGGGTTGGGAATATGTTCCTTGGGAACAATGATATTACGTATACGAGTTATGATGGTGACAATATCTTGGGCATTATCGGTCAGCAAGATGTGGAAATTATTCGCTACAGCCAGAATGATCTCCAGATAGATGGCGCGCTTCTTGCACAAAACGGTCGCGTGGGTCGTGCGCACTACAGCTCATCCGATCATCGAAACAGTATCACTATAAACGGTGCGATCGCCACCAAACAGCGCTATGGATTCGCGTGGACGGATGGATCCGGATATACCGATCGCTATCTTAATTTCGACAATAATCTTCTCTACTATCCGCCACCATACTTTCCAACCGGCACCGAGTATTCCATAGATTTGTGGGAAGAGTTATAATGGGAGCGGGAACAGTTGGTAGTTTGTAGAGAGTAGCTAGTAGTTGGCAGAAAAGAGAGAGGAAAAACAGCAATAAAAAACAATACAACGTTGGCAATGAGCAGTTTGAGTGGCAAAGAGTCATGCGGATGTATATCAAGAGTGACTACCAACTACAAACTACTCGCTACTAACTGCATTTCCATGTCTCTTTGGAACAGAAATTTGTTACGACTCACGCCGCGTCCATTCGGGCTTGATTTGAGCGATCTGTCGCTCAAGGCGGTGTTTCTTGACGAGGAAGGCGATCGAGATAGAATCGTGAGTTACGGCGCGGTCAATTTGCCGCTCGAGTCGGTGTCCGACGGGAAAATTTTGAAAGAAGACGCGGTGATCGCGGGCGTCAAAACACTTCTTGAAACATCCGGTCCGGGGAAAATTCGTTCTCGGCGAGTGTTCTGCTCTTTGCCCGAAACGAAAGCGTTTTTGCGAATCGTGAGCCTTCCCGTTATGGACAAGCGAGAAGTGTCGGAAGCGATTCGGTGGGAGATTGAGGCAAATATTCCGCTCTCGCTCGACCAGGTTTACTATGACTACCAACTCCTTGATCGGAATGTGACCCGGGAACAGGGAAAGATGAGTATTCTCGTGGTCGCGGTCGCGCGAAGTGTTGTGGATCAGTTTGTATCAGCGCTTGAAGCGGCCGGGCTCGAGGTGGTCGGCTTTGAAACGGAATCAATAGCGCAGGCGCGCATTCTTTTGCCCGAAGAGACGAGCGATGTGACGACGCTCATCATCGATATCGGCGACCGACGAACGAGTTTTTTGATCGCGCTCGGCAATATCCCGGTCTTTACATCGAGTATCCCACTTTCATCGCAGATGATTACCGATTCGATTGCCAAGGGGATGAAGATTCCCTTTGAGGACGCGGAGCGAATCAAGATTACCGAGGGGATCGGATCGCAGACCAAGGGAGATCCGCTCTTTCGTATGGTGGAGCCGGTATTGTCGAGTCTTACGGCCGAGATGGAGCGGTCAGTGGATTTTTATTTGAATACACTTCGATATTCTTCGGCGGTCGACAAAGTAATTCTCTGTGGCGGCGGATCCAATATGCGCGGTATCCTGCCGTATCTGGCGCGGAAACTCGGGAAGCCGGTCGAATTTGGAAATCCCTGGGTCAATCTCCGTATCGGGAAGTCTATTCCCGTTATCAGCAAGAAACAGTCGGTACAATATTCAACCGCGCTTGGGCTTGCGCTTCGCGGTATACGCAACTATGAAAATCCTGCTTAATCTTCTCCCTGTCGAAAAGAAGACGGAAATGCTTAAGAATAAGCGTTTCCGTATGATTGTCGCCCAAGGATCCGGCATTATTTTTCTGGGTTTTTCTTATTGCTGTGCGCTTCTTGGCATTTCATTCCTCTTGTCGGTGCAGCTCTCTTCAACACGCGGACTTTCGGGAGGCTCTTCGTTCGTAGAAGAAAAAAACGAAATCGAATCGTACGAAGCGGTTTTTCGGGAGACGAACGCGAAGGCTTCCGAAATTTCCCAGTTGCTTGCGGGACATGTTTTGTGGGAAAAGTTTTTTCAATCGCTCGAAGCGGCAACACCGCCCGGCGTTCTCTATACCAAGATGCTTTCGAAAAACGATTTTTCCTTTTCAGCGAGCGGAACGGCGCCGAATCGAGATGCGCTTCTTCTCTTGGAAAAAAATATGAATGAGTCCGATTGTTTTCGTTCAAAAGATGGCGGTCCTATGATACCGCTTTCGAATAAGCTGGTAAAAGAAAATATCGATTTTCAACTTGACGCAATGATAGAGAGATCGTGTCTTGTTGGTATCAAATGAGAATATATGAAAAGCTTTTGGTTACAATCTCGAGAGGTCGTGGTCATTCTGGGAATGATCGGTCTTTTTTCAGCGCTGGTGTATTTCGGTATTTTCCGCGTGCTTGAGAGAAATCGCGAGGGAATGGTCTCCATTCAACAGGCGATCGTGGATCGAAAGATGCTTGAGGAACAACGAAGTGTGATTGCGACTATGCGCGACGAAGTCGATCGTATTCGTCTGGAGAGCGATAAGCTCGATGTCTTTTTGCCAAAAGATCGTATTATCTCCTTGGTTGAAGCGCTTGAATCGATTGGGAATGATCTCGGTGTTTCGATTGTATCTGAAGCGTCTTCGCCGCAGGCACTTGCCGTTTCTTCCGTAAAGAAAAAGCCAACAAAGAAAGCATCGGTTTCCGAAGAAGGAGAGGTGACAAATGGCAAAGCGAAAGAAGAAAAAAAGGAGGAGGAGAAAGAAGCGGAGGCTCTTCTCCCGCTTTTACCGGAAGATCGTTCCGTTTTCATCACGTTTAAGGTGACGGGTGAGTATGATCGTGTCCTTGCTTTCCTTCGGAAGCTCGATACGATGCCTTTCTTGTTGGATGTTCTCTCGATTCAGATGGAGCAGGCGGTCTTTGAAGATGACCAGTCGAGCGTTTCGCCTTCCATATCCGGTGATGTTAGGAGTCCTTTTCGATCGTCGTCTCCTCTGGAAGTCTCCGGTGAAAAACCGGTTGAGGCGAAGAAGTTGAACGTAGAGGCGTCGTTCCATACGGTTATTTATACGGATCGATAATTTTTGCTTACAATGGCGTATGTCGAATCCTTTTTTTCCAAAGAATATTTCTCCGCGAGACTTTATAGCGGCGCTCGGCTTGTGGTGGCGTCGATGGAGTTCCCTTGTCTTCTCTCTTCTTTTTTTCCTGGTGCTGGGTATCAGCGTTTTCTCTTGGTACAAAAGCCTCTATATGTTTCGCTGGAGCGAGGATGAGGAGCGGGAGTATCGGCTTTCCAAAAGCAAGCAGGTAAAGTTTCAACGGGAGAAATTTGACGTTGCCATAGGCATGCTCAGCGATCGAGCCAAACAACACGAAAGCGCTCCCGGTGTTTTCCGAGATCTTTTTTTCGGACAATAAAACGAGGTCTCGAGCGATATCGTTTGCGAGAATATTTTCGAAAAGTCGCGGCGAGGAGGCGCGATTTTTCGGTTTCGATTGACAGTGCTAATTTTTTGGGGTATAATAGAGTTGTTTTCAATGGGAAAACGGGTGAACACGCCCGTTTTCCCATTTTTTATACCCCTATGAAGCGACTTTTCTCACAAAACGACACTTTTTCTCGATATAGCCTTTTTATAGGGGCTTTTGTCCTTATCTTTCCAGCTCTTGTGTCCGCCGCGTCGTTTGGACCGGAAGACGTGGTTAATCTCGTCAATCGAGATCGGGAGGCGGAAGATCTTTCCATGCTTCACGCGGATGAGACGCTTACTCGGGCGGCTGAGATGAAGGCAGGGGATATGGCGAAGAACGGATATTTCGCGCACACGTCGCCCGAGGGGACGCGCCCATGGTTTTTCTTTGAGGAGGCGGGCTATCGGTATCGGTATGCCGGAGAGAATTTGGCGATTCATTTTACCGACGCGGAGAGTGAACAATCAGTATGGATGAAGAGCGAGAAGCATCGAGAGAATATTCTTTCGCCGAAGTATCATGATATCGGAGTTGCCGTACTTGAAATGCCGTGGGAAGGGAAGGTGACGACTGTGACGGTACAGCTTTTCGGGACGCGTCTCGGAGAGGTGGTTTCCGATGCCGAGCCGTGGAAGAACCTTTCCGATGTCGCTCCGATTGCCGTGAACGCGCCGATTGTTCTTGAAAATAAAGCGCCGGCGCCTTCCATACTTCCTTCTACCACCCTTCCTTCATTTACTGTTTCTCAAGTGCAAACGCCTATTTTTCCTTATCAAACCGCTTCTATGCTCTTACTGGGACTTATCGGAATGCTTGAGGTATGCGCCGCAGGTATTGTGTCTCGAATGCTTTTTCTCCGATTTCGAACATTTCGCTTTCGTATCGCCACGCCTATGTAAACCAAAACCAAAATACAATTCGCCACCAATAACTCCTTCGCCGAGATCGGCGAACTCAAAAAAAGAGTGGAGTTCTCCATTCTTCCTCTCCCGACCAGGAGAGAAACACCAATACAAAAATCCTCGGAACCCGTTTCTGGGGTTTTGCTTTATGGACAGTATTCGTTTTTCCGCTTACAATGGGAGGGCTTTCGTTGTTCTCGGGGCCTGTAGCTTAGTGGTAGAGCACCCGGTTTGCATCCGGGAAATAGGGGTTCGATTCCCCTCAGGTCCACCAGTGTGATAAGGCAAAAAGCTCGTTAAATAAAATAACAAGAACGCTTTATGAAAATAGCGATTTTGGGGACGGGGGTGGTGGGGAGAACGCACGCGGCGCGGCTCTCAGAGCTTGGTCACGAGGTGATTTTGGGCACGCAGGATGTGGAGAGGACGCGTACGGTTACGGAGAAAGACGCGATGGGGAATCTTCCCTTTGGCGAGTGGCAAGTGGAGCATCAGTCAGTGGAGCTTGCGACCTTTGCCGATGCGGTGTCGCAGAGTGAAATCGCGTTTAACGCATTGAAAGGGGAAATCGCGCTTTCGGTGCTCTCGTTGCTTGTGAGAGAACTCTCGGGAAAGATACTCGTTGATATTGCGAATCCGTTGGATTTTTCGAAAGGTATGCCGCCGTCTCTTTCCGTGTGCAACACGGATTCGCTTGGCGAGCAGATTCAGCGGGCGCTTCCGGAAACGAAAGTTGTGAAGGCGTTTAATACGACGAATGCTTTTTTGCAGGTTGAGCCGATGAAGCTTGCGAGTGGCGATCACCATCTTTTTGTGAGTGGGAACGATGCTGCGGCAAAAGGTGTGGTTTCCGAGATAGCGAGGAGTTATGGCTGGAAGCATATCATTGATCTGGGCGATATAACGACGGCGCGCGGGACGGAGATGCTTTTACCGATATGGCTCCGCCTCTGGAGCGCGCTCAAAACACCGATGTTCAACTTCAAGATTATTCAGGAATAGTGTTTTGTAAGGAGCTCTTTTCTCGAAAGTAGATGGACTTTTCTCTATGCCGCCTTTTCCCTACAAACTGGTGCGGTCGAGGAGGAGGAGTGTGGCACTTACCGTTTCGCGGGAGGCGTTTGTGACGGTGCGCGCGCCGCTTCGGACACCGATTGATTTCATCGAGTCGTTTCTCAAGAAGAAACGCGAGTGGATAGAGAAGACGCTCGCAAAGGTGCGGGAACGCGCGCGAGAGCGGGAGCGGCGATACGAGGATGGGGAGATGTTTTGGTATTTGGGAGAGCGCTATCCGCTTCGGGTGTCGGAACGGGCGCGTTTGAGCGTGGTGTTTTCTGGCGGCGAGTTCGTGATGGCGAAACGGTTTCACTTTCGCGCGAAAGAGGTGTTTTCGCGGTGGTATACACGGGAGGCGAAACGGATTCTCTCGGAGCGAGTGCGGTTTTTCGCGCGGGAAAACAAGCTCGCGTATGGAGCAATCAAAGTAAACGCGGCGCGAACGCGCTGGGGGTCGTGCAGCGGGAAGGGAAGTTTGAATTTCAGTTTCCGCCTCGCGATGGCGCCCCTCTCGGTGATTGATTATGTGGTTGTGCATGAGCTCGCGCACCTCGTTCATCGCGATCATTCCCGAAATTTTTGGCGAAAGGTTGCATCAATGCTTCCCGAATTTGAAACGGAGCGCCGGTGGCTCAAGAAAAATGGACATCTGCTGGAGTGCTGATTTTTTCGAAAAAAATACCGCCCCGGAATGTTCGTGGGGCGGCTTGTTTTCAAACTGTTTGAAGGACCTGATTTGCATAGTTTGCGAGTCGCGAACGTTCACCCTTCGGGAGAATGACGTGGCGAGCGTGATCCCAGTTCTTCATGCGTTCGGCAACAAAGGTGATTCCGGAGGTTGCGCCAATGACGTACGGAGTGTCGATTTGGGCAATATTTCCAAGGAAAACAACCTTGGTTCCGTTCCCTGCCCTTGTGATCATTGTTCTCGCTTGGTCAACGGTGAGATTTTGAGCCTCATCTATGATGAGAAACTTTTCTTGGAAAGTTCTTCCCCTCATAAAGCCCATGTGACGTATGCTGATATACTTCTCAAGTATATCCTGCGTTGCGCCTCGCCCAAATTCTGTCAGCCTCCCATTTCCGTTACCGTTTCCTCCGAACTGATTAGGCATAACTACTTCCAAGTTGTCCATGAGGGCGCCCATCCATGGTGTCATTTTTTCTACTTCGGTTCCCGGAAGATATCCTATGTCCTCACCTCCGATCGGTACGGTTGCCCGAGTCATGATGATTTTGTTGTATTTCCGCTGGCTCGGTTCCATGGTTTGGGCAAGGCCAGCCGCGAGTGCGAGGAGTGTTTTTCCGGTTCCGGCATCGCCCATCAGAGAAACGAAGTCAATATCCGGATCCATGAGGGCATTGAGGGCGAAATTTTGTTCGCGGTTGTTTGCCGTGATTCCGGACACGGAATTCTTCGATAGGGAATAGTCCCTGATTGTAGCGAGGTGTGTCACTCCTCTGGAAATTTCCGTGACAACTGCGTAGAGGGGTGCGTCACCTTCGTAATAGACGTATTCCCCTAAGACAACCGATTCAGCAAAGGGACCCTTCACTGTGTAGAATCGTTTTCCTCCGCTTTTCATGGTCTCGCTAATTTCGTTTTCCGACCAAAATGATTCATCGAGCCTTCGAGTACCGGAGTACAAAAGGGAGGTGTCCTTGATAACTCTATCCGTAGCGTATTCTTCCGCCTTAATGTGACATGCCCTCGCCTTACTCCGCATATTTATGTCATTGGAAACCAATATGATGGTTCGGCCCGGGAATTTCTTTTTGAGAAATAGAACGGTTCCAATGATTTGATTGTCTCCATTTTCTTTCGGGAGAGTTTTTGGTATAAAACGCTCAACCAAATCGTTGCAAATGAAGAGTTCTCCGGTGGCGGCTCCTTGGCTTAATCTCGAAAGAGATACCCCTACTGTAATATCTGCTCCCGGTTCAGCGCTGACGCTCTCGATATTTCTGGCGGACTCTCTTGCATTTCTCGCCGCTTCGAAGTGCCCCTTTTTTCCTTTATCGATTTCACTCAATACTTGCATGGGGAGGCAGATATCATGTTCTTGAAAGCTAAAGAGCGCTGAGGGGCTACTCATAAGTACGCTGGTATCAAGCACATGTATCCTGACTGAAGAGTCTTCCACTGGAGTTAGGGAAGAGGGTACTTTCTTGTTCATTCTTACTTCCTCTTGTTGGTTGGAAAAGGACTTGCTACGAAGAGCCTGGCATATTTTCTCTTTGTTGGCAAGCGTCTTGCTCTTTTTGAGTCTTTTTGATAGGATTCTTCTTGAGGAACCGGAATGTTTCGATGGGTTTTCTTTGGGTGATTAGCTCAGGTGGTTAGAGCGCGACACTGATAATGTCGAGGTCCGAGGTTCGAGTCCTCGATCACCCACTGGTTGACGTGAGAGTGGAATACTTGTACTGTTGAAAGACACATACCGCTGTGGAAAGGAGCAGCTAAAATATCGCGGGGTGGAGTAGTCTGTCCCGCCCCGGTGGGACTGGCTTATGAGGTCATTGTGATGTATGTTTGACACGAGTCTTCCTTTTAGTGTGTATGTGATACAATCAAGTGCTGGTCGTTTTTATATCGGTATTTCCGCCGATGTAGAAAAGAGGATTTCTTTCCACAACGCAGGGAAGTCTCGATGGACAAAGGGCGGAAAGAATTGGAAGTTGGTTTATCGAGAGGATTATGAGAATTACTCCGACGCAAGAAGGAGAGAAATATACTTGAAAAGTCTCAAGGGAGGAAATGGATTTCGAAGCATTCTTTATCGCGGGGTGGAGCAGTCTGGCAGCTCGCCTGGCTCATAACCAGGAGGCCGTGGGTTCAAATCCCACCCCCGCAACATTGGGAAGAAGATCTTGGTTTACGGAAGGTTCATCCCGTCATTCGACGGGATGCCCCGTCGAATGACGGGGCAAATCCTGCCCCCGCAACACATGAAAATCTGTTTTTGGAATATCCCCGTCTTCTGATGGGGATGTTTCGTCTGTGGTAGTGTATGCATTTATGAATGAGCAAGAAAAACCGGAGGCAAAAAAGTTGATGCCGATCCGGAAGATCGTGTCGTGGTACTGGAAGGTCGTCGGGAAATACCGATGGCGGTTTTTGGGCGGACTTCTGTGTTATGGGATAGGGATTGTGTGTGTCGATATCTTGCCGCCGATCGTGTACAAAAATATCGTGGATATCATTTCCGGCGATTCACTGACTGGTCGCGAAGAAGTATGGTTTTGGATTTCCGTACTTGGAGGATTGTTTCTTTTTCAGTACGTTGTCTTTCGTGTCGGAGATTTTTTGTATTTTTTTGCGCAGAGTCGCGCGCAACGCGATCTTGCATGCTTTACATTTGAAAGACTTCAGAAACATTCGTATGCATTTTTTGCAAATCGATTTTCCGGAAGTTTGGTATCGCAGTCCGGTCGATTCGTGCACGGACTTTCGGATTTACAGGACACGATAACTTTTTCTTTGTGGATGAATGGTCTTATACTTTTTGGAACTTTTTTTGGCATTTTTTTCTTTTCGCCACTTCTCGCTTTTCTTTTTTTGGGAAGCATGATTGTGGTTGTGTTGGCGAGTATTCCGCTTTTGAAACGGCGATGGAGATTCAATGATATTGAATCCGCCGAGGATTCCAAGATAACCGGTCGGTTGTCGGATGTGCTCACAAATATTCTCACCGTGAAGGTTTTCTCGGCTCATAGTCGAGAAAAATCTTCATTTCGGGAATACGCGAACACTCAAGAGCGAGCGCGAAGCGAGGCATGGAAGGCGTTTATTCTTATGAGTGCCGTACAGAATGGATTGGCAATCCTGTTACAGTTTTCCGGCTTATCTCTTTCGGTGTGGCTTTGGCTTCGCGGTGAAATTACCGCGGGGACCGTGGTTTTGGTGCAGACATATCTTCTGAATATTTTCGGCATCATGTGGCAACTCACGCGATCGGCATCGCAGATCCTTCGAACATCCGCAGCAGCTTCCGAAATGATTGAGGTTTTCGAGACACCGATTGATATTCTCGATCCCGAAGAGCCGGAGGCGGATCGGATAAAGGATGGGCGGATTGAGTTTCGCGACGTGTCGTTCAAGTATTCGGACGGCGAGGATGTGTTTCAAAACTTTTCACTCGCGATTCGAGACGGAGAGAAGGTGGGACTCGTGGGGCCATCGGGCGCGGGGAAGACGACGGTGACGAAACTCCTCTTGCGATTCGCGGATCCGCAGACGGGGGCGATCACGATTGACGGGCAGGATATTCGAAGTATTCGCCAGGATGAGCTCCGCTCGCATATCGCCTATGTGCCGCAGGAGCCACTTCTCTTTCATCGTTCGATTCGCGAGAATATCGCCTATGGCAAACCGGAAGCGTCGGATGAAGACATTGTCACGGCGGCGAAGAAAGCCGAAGCGCACGATTTTATCACGCGCCTTCCCAAGGGGTACGACACTTTGGTTGGCGAGCGCGGGGTGAAACTCTCGGGCGGCGAACGTCAACGCATTGCCATTGCTCGCGCCATTTTGAAGGATGCGGAAATTTTGGTGCTCGATGAGGCGACGAGTTCGCTCGATTCGGAGAGCGAACACGCGATACAGGAAGCGCTTGACGATTTGATGAGCGGCAAGACGGCGGTTGTCATCGCGCATCGTTTGAGCACGATCCGGAAGCTCGACCGCATCGTTGTCATGAATCGCGATGGAAAGATTGAAGAAGAAGGGAAGCACGACGAACTCCTCGCGAAGAACGGACTCTACGCGAGCTTGTGGAATCGGCAGACGGGGAGCTTTTTGGATGAGGGGGAGGATAAATAGCGTTGCGGAATTTTTCCGGTGCTGATGCCTTGGCACGTCGCTCGCCACCGTCGTTCGTGCAACGACGTCGCTCGCCACCGTCGTTCGTGCAACGACGTGGCAAGCGAGCGACGTGCCTTGAATGGAAAGAAGAAGGGCGGTACACTGGGGGTGTATCGCTTTTTTGTTACGAGTATGTTTCGTTTTTGGGAACAGCCGAATTTGGAGGAAACCGGCGGCGCGAGAACCGGCGGAGGCGGATCGGACATGGCGGTCGAGAAGCTGTCTTTCAAAGCGCGTGATGGAAAGGGAGAAGCTTCAGGTTTATTGGAGGATGCGGAACGGAAGACTCATGCGATTGCGGCGGAGGGAGATCTTCCCGCGGTGGAAAGAGCGGTAAGTGAGCATCCGGAGTTTATCGAGCATATGAAGCGGTATATTCGAGAGCAAGATATTCTTCCGGAAAAGTACGTTCTCGCCCTTGAAGGCGTTCTCGAGCAAAAAGACTGGAAGCTCCTCGACTATATATGGCTGTATGATGATGATCGAAAGATTCTCTTCTCTCATTCATTGCGTACGTTTCGGTTGGCGCTCGAAAAATTTGAACGAATTTTTTCGGCGGGAGGGCGGACACTTGAGTCGATAGCCGCCCCGCTTGGGCGGGAATCCGGAAAGGGTGAGGATGAGGTTATGAAGGAGATTCTTCGAGTTGCCGTTGTGCATGATATTGGGAAACTTAATATCACCGCCGATGTCATAGAAAATTCCGTACGCGATTCCGAGAGTGAAGCGTATCTTGTCCGGTGTTGCGAGAGCGAGAAAAAAAATGAACGGGATTTTGCCCGGGAAATTCTTTCGAAAGCGGGAAGGGCACATGATCGAGCAACTGCTTCTTTGGAAGAGCCGCTTTCTCCTGAAGTTTCCGAAGAAACAGTTCGCTCCACCTTTTCCGGAAAACGGGTGAATATGTTTATGCCTGCGGAGACACTCTTTCGCTTGGAGTATCGGAAACAGCATCCCGATATGGCGGGAGATACCGACGCGGAGCAAGCTACTCGCCTTCAAAATGAAGAGGATTCGTGGGTTCAAATTCGGATAGGACGTTTGGAACGCGTCGGCTTTTCGGGACAGATGACTTTGCGGGAGATTCTCGATGCTCACGAGGAGAAATCGCAACCTATTCTTGAGAAGTACGGGTATTCTGAATTTCAGGTGATGCTTGCGGCACACCACCACCATGCCGATCCGGACATACCCAACATTGCTCCTTCACTTATACGGTTCTGCGATGAGTTTGAGGCGATATCCTCGTCGACGCGATCGTATAAACTTGCAAATTCTCTTGAAAAGACGCTTGCCATCATTGCGGGCGATGTGCGGCGGGAGCCGCGGGCGTTCAATTCCCAAGTAGCGGCTCTTTGTATGATAGATGAAATATCGAGAGAGGGACTTGGGCACACCGGTCCTGTGGATATTGACAAAGAATCGGAAATAGAGGACGATGAGAATCTCTCACTTCCGGAAGCCCTTGAAAAGTGGCAAGTAAGAGTCAGGGAAAGCGGCGGCGACGTTCTCCTTGCAAGGGAGGTTGTGGAGTTTGTTCGTAGCGAAGTGAAAAACATTCTTTCGGATATAAAAAATGATATTGCTCTTTTGAGGAAAATGGCGGAGGCGTCTTGACGATCAATACGGTGGTGGAATTCGTTCTTTAATGTTTACAAGAGGAGGTTGGTATGACAGCGTTAAGCTTGAATAGGGTGCTTCACGGGAGAGTCCTGTCCGATCAAAGGGTGCGATCGATGGTTTTTTCGCTGGTTGAGAACAATGGGCTTTCCCTCCAACAAGGAGAAATGCTTGTCGATTTGGCGAAGCGGTTTGTGTCAATTCGCCGTGCAATTTCACTCCCACGAGAGAAAGCGGCTCGGCAACTGAAACTTTCCGAAGAGCTTGATTCGATTTTTGCTTTGGCTGAGAGGGAAGGAGAGCCTTTTAGAGAAGTATTTCTCAGCCTCATTCCGAGTATTGAACGGGAAGTTTTGAATGTTTCGCTCTAGCCTTTCCGGAGTTATCGCGCTTCCTTTGATTTTGAGGAGGCGCTTTCTTTTGAAGGCGAGGTTCCCTTGAAAGAATTGTGGCTTTCTGGTAAGCTCTTGGGAGAGCGGTTCTTTTCCCGCCCTTGTTTCTTTCCAATCGATATGGTACTTTTTGCCAGGGTAGCTCAGTTGGTTACCTGCCTGCCGGCAGGCAGGGAGCACGGGACTCATAAGTCCGCCTGAGGCGGATCGAGAGTTCGAATCTCGGTGAGAGTATTTCCCCAGTCAGCTTTATCAGGGTAATGTAAACTTATTCTGTACCATTTTTACGGCAGGGTAGCTCAGTTGGTTAGAGCGACGGACTCATAAGCCGTAGGTCGCGAGTTCGAATCTCGCCCCTGCTACAAAAATGGTACGGGGGTAAGGTGGGATATTGAACGCATAAGTCCGCCTGAGGCGGATCAAGAGTTCGAATCTCGCCCCTGGTACCAAAGGAAAATCAGAGAGAAAAAATTGAATGTTTGGGGGCGTAGCTCAGTTGGTTAGAGCGTCTGCCTGTCACGCAGAAGGTCGCCGGTTCGAGCCCGGTCGTCCCCGCACGACGGAACGAGCAGTCTCACGAGAGACTGCTTTTTCTTGATTTCCCGTATATACGTTTGTAGTATATGGGAAGAACAATCCGCACAAAAGAATACGCCATTTTCATCGAAAGGATGATCAAAGCGAGGCACGAGGCTGGACTCAGGCAAGTTGATGTTGCCAAGAAAATGAAGCGTCCGCAGTCCTACATTTCTCGTGTCGAATCCGGTGAATATCGTCTCGATATCTTGGAAGTAAAGAAATTTGCCCAACTGTACGGTAAAAGTGTCGAACACTTTTTGAAGTAATCCTTATGTCAGCTCAAAAGTTTTCCGAGGGATTGATTAAGAGAGGCCAGGAATACTTTGAGAAAAACTGCGGGGTCAAAGCAGGTAAAGAAGAAATGGGAATGTGGCTGGATAGCCTTGCTGGATTTACTTATTTTTTTCTTCAAAGAAGCTAGCTGATCAGGATGCTAATAAGAGTTTAATAAAGGATAGATATGCTAAAGCTTAAGAAATTTCGGATTAAGAATTTTAAATCCATAACCGACAGTGGCGATTGTTATCTAACTGATACAGTTACGATCCTTGCTGGAAAAAATGAATCAGGTAAAACCTCAATTCTCGAGGCTTTAGAAGATTTTGATACGGAAAAGAAAATTAGAGAATCTGCTATTCCAATAAAAACACCTGAGGCAATACCAGAAATTTCCGTAACTTTTGTAGTTGAGGCATCTATTCTCAAAAATATACTAGAAAAAATAGCTAGTACAAAGAAGGCTACTAAAAATATCGAGCTCGAGGTTATTAAGACTTTTCCAGATAGTTATAGGTTCGGGAAAGAAACTCTAGAGGATGATATTTTTGGAAAAAATGATTTGGAGAGACTGGAGAAATCAATCATAAATAAGTGGGACAAAATAAAAGGACTACATGTAAAGCATACGCAATTAGGAGGGACTTTGTTTGATTTTGAATTTTCTAATTTTGAAAATAGTAAGGCCTTATTTAACACATTTCAAACTGCTACCTCACCTAATGTTGCGCAGATAGATGAAAAAGATGGTGGTATTTTTTTGAAATTATTATCGGAGATCGGCGGAGATATGGATGGTGCTGAAAAATTAATTAATTCAGAGACCAAATTCTTAGAAGCTCTCAAAAAATGGATACCAAATTTTGTATTCTTTAATTCATTTGAAGATGTTTTTCCAAATAAAATACCGTTTGCAGAGCTTGAAACTAACAAATGGGTTCAAGATTTAGCAGTCATAAGCAACCTAGACGTAGATACAATCAAAAATTCTCAAGCCCGTGATAAACAAAAACACAAGAAGGATTTGAACATCAAAATAAATAAAGACTACGAGAAATTCTGGACTCAAGACATTACTAACTTAAGCGTAGATTGGGATTCAGAAGATGTTTACTTTTGGGTTGAAGAAGACGGGCATTTGTATGAACCAAGCTTGAGGAGTAAGGGACGGCAGTGGCATCTAGCCTTTTATATTAAAGTGTCTGCACGTGCAAGTGAGGATGTTCCAAATATCATCTTGATAGATGAGCCTGGATTATTTCTACACGCAAAAGCACAGGAGGATATTTTAAGAAAACTTGAGGCCTCGGCAGAGGAAGTGCAGTTAGTATTCTCTACACACTCACCCTATCTTTTGGAAGCAGATAAACTAAATCAGATTAGACTAATCCATCGAACAAAAAAGTCTGGCACAAAAATTGAAAATAAAGTTCATGCTTTAGCAGACAAAGAAACATTAACCCCCATCCTGACGGCTATAGGTCTAGAATTAAACTCCGGTGTTGCTTCCTTGGATAAAGTTAATAACGTAGTAGTCGAAGGTCCATCAGATCTTTATTACTTAAACGCATTTAAAAAACTGATGAATGAAAATAAGTTAAACTTTATCTTTGGTGGCGGAGCTGGGAATATGCCTTTCGTTGGAACTATCCTGCATGGCTGGGGTACAAAAGTTTTATACCTATACGATAAAGATCAGGGGAAAAGAGATGGGGAGAGAAATTTGAAAGATACTTGGTTAGTAACTAAGGATTTAATTTTGGCTGTATTAGAATCTGAGGGAAGTATAGAAGATGTTTTTTCACTAGAAGACTTTAAGAAATTCGTACTCAAAGACGAAAGTAAGTCTTACGCTGAATCTAATTCCACGTATATCAAAAAAAGTAAGCTAGATAAAGTATTGCTTGCCAAGAAGTTTCTGGAAGAATGCCAGAAGGATAGTAGTCAGATAAACTTAAGTAGCACAACAACTACCAATGTAGGAACACTTTTCACTAAGTTATTGGAGAGATTTTAAGTTGCTACTATGCCATCTAGTGAAGAAAATATTGGTGAAAGCTTTCTTATCAGAGCTATTAAATGGGGACTAAATCATCCTCAAGGGTTTAGTGTTTCAGAGGTTACAGAAGCCACAGAACTGTCCTTGAGCGATAGAGAAAAAGACGTTCTTAAAACCTACTTACAGATCGCTCATAAGAACCATTACAGCATCGGTGTTACTGGTGCTGGGCCAGTAAATCCAGACACACTCTTTTTGGCTCTTTATATCCTCGACTACAACAACTACGCCGACGGGAGAAATAAATATGTCATAAGTCTGGAGTCCCATTTTAATTTTATTGACTATCAGGAACTGAGACTTGCACGGAAAAATGCTAAGGATGCAAAAATTTCAGCGTTTATAGCAATAGCAATTTCGGTTCTTGCTATTTTGATTCCTGTATTAACTACACAGGACATAGAAGTTCGAAACGACGTAAAGATTGATAACAATCAACTAGAGCAGATTCTAAATACCTCGAACAACGTCAAAATTAATGAACAACAGCTCGGTAGCCTCTTGAGTGCTATGGAAGATGCAAAAGTCAGTGATCAGCAGATTAAAAGCGTTTTAGAGACATTGGCAAAGATTAAATAGCTAGCCTGATGTCCAAAGAAGATACGTTCTAACTTCGTCCCAGCATCCCCGCCATACAGAATGAGCCGCCCTCAAGAGAGGGTGGTTTTTTTGTGGGGGGTTGTGGCGGTTTGGCAGGGGGATGGTGTATACTGAACCGTAGTGCGTAATCTTTCTATTTTTGGTATGGAAGAAACAATGTCGAATAGTCCGGAAAACAAATCCGGGACAAACAAAACGGCGATAGGCGTGGCAATAGCGGCGGTGGGCATGCTGGTTGTCGCGGGAGTGATCTTTCTGATGCGCGGGTCGGGGGAAGAGGAGATGCGAGGGATGACATCGGACGATGCTCGTCAGGAAATGGACGAACAATCGGAGAGCGCCGCGGAGATGTCTTTCCGGGATTTGCTCGGAATGGGAAAATCGCAAAAGTGCGTGTTCTCTGATGAGAATGATGTGTCCAAGTCGGAGGGTACCTTCTATGTGTCGGGTAACAGGGGACGGGCGATGATTTCAAATACGATGCTTTCCGAGGGAAGTGCCGGAGCGACGATGACATCGCAGATGCTGTTTGATACGGCGAAAAATACGATGTATGTCTGGGATGAGACGACGAAACGGGGTATGAAGATGATGATGGATCAGGCGCCGGAATCTCCCGCGGTTCAAGACGACGAGGCGGGTGAAGAGGCAATGCCCGCTCGCTTGGAGGATCCCGCCAAAGATATCAATCACAAGTATTCGTATGATTGCGATTCATGGAAGGTGGATGAATCTATGTTTGTCGTTCCGTCGGATGTGACCTTTGTCGACCCGGCGGAAATGATGAAAGCTTTGCCGGTGCCGACCACTGTGCCGGGAACGGTTCCTTCGGGCGCCGGCTCGCTTCCGGCAGGCGGCGGGGATATGAAAGCTCTCCAATGCTCCGCCTGCGAGCAAGCGGGCGATCAAAAGGCGGCCTGCAAGGAGGCTCTTGGATGTGAGTAGTCTCTCTCCATATTTAGCATCGCGAGCGAATGGTTTTCCTTCTTGGGTTTTTGCTCGCGCTTGAAAGGAGGACATAAGAAGTAGCGTGGTGGAATTAATAAAGGCTGAGGTATTGTTTCAGTCTCTGCTTTTTTTTGTTTTCTTGAAATTGAGGTATTCTGTGATAGTCGATCCGTGCCTTGTTGTCTGTAAGTGATACGGGAATACCTTATGAAATATTCCGAACTTTTGCGTGATGTGAAACGGTATTCGATGAAGGATCGCGCTCGATCGAATGCGTGGTTTTTTAAGACCGGGAAGGGGGAGTATGGCGAGGGGGATCGGTTTCGAGGGCTCACCATGGGAGAAGAACGGAAGCTTGCCAAAATGTATCGAGATCTCGATTTTTCCGATATCGAGAAACTCCTTGAGAGTCCGTGGCACGAAGAGCGGATGATTGGACTTTTGATACTCGTTCTCCGGTATGAAACAACCAAAGACGATAGCGTGAAGGAGAAGGTCTTTGACTTTTATGTGGCGCATCGATCGGCAGTCAACAATTGGGATTTGGTAGACGTAACGACGCCAAATATCGTCGGCGATTTTCTTTCGCGACGAAAAGATCGCTCGATGCTCTATAAATGGGCGCGATCGAAGAATCTCTGGGAGCGACGGATGGCGATGCTGGGCACGTTTCGACTGATACGAAGTGGAGATTTTTCGGATGCATTTGCGATTTCCGAGGTTTTGCTCGGCGATACGCACGATCTCATCCATAAGGCGGTCGGGTGGATGCTTCGAGAAATCGGAAAGCGGGATGTGTCGGCGCTCACCCTGTTTCTTGATCGGCACGCGGCGTATATGCCGCGTACGATGCTCCGGTACGCGATTGAACGGTTTTCCCCGGACAAACGTCGATACTTTCTTCATATGAAGCGAATGTGATACTCTGAAAAGAGTCTTTAATGAAAAAAATCTATGAACACGTACACCTGGTACTCGCAATTGGTGAAGCCTGTGTGGGCGCCACCTTCGTGGATTTTCGGTCCGGTATGGACGGTGCTCTACGCGATTATCGCGGTTTCTTTCGGTGTGGTGTTGTATCGGGCATTGATGGGCAGGCTCGCGTGGGCGGTCGCGTTGCCGTTTGCGCTCAACCTCGTTTTTAATTTTGCGTTCTCGCCGATTCAATTCGGGCTCAAAAATAATGTTCTCGCCGCTCTTGATATTCTTCTTGTTTTCGGGACGCTTCTTTGGGCGTTTATCGCCCTGTGGAATTCATCTCCCGATTTGCGTTGGGTTGTCTATGCCAATATCCCGTATCTTCTCTGGGTATCATTTGCGACGGCGCTTCAGTTTACCATAACGTATCTCAATATTTGAAAGATTCCGCGATAGGGAACCCCCCTCATTTTTTTTGTGAGTTTACACCGGTTTGACAAGGAAATAGCGTATACTGAACCGTGGTGTATAATTTTTTTTGCGAACAAGCGATCGATCAAGCGGTGGTCAGTCAGAAGACGATCGGATGCGAGTAGCCGGTATTCTATGCGCGAGAAAGAATATGATGTGGTGATTATCGGCGGGGGACCGGCGGGAATGATGGCGGCGGGGCGCGCGGCAGAGCGTGGCGCGCGCGTGGTGTTGCTTGAGAAAAACGCGTCTCTCGGGACGAAGCTGCTTTTGACGGGTGGCGGTCGCTGTAACGTGACGAATGCCGAATTTGATCGGAATATTTTTGCAGCGAAGTTCAAAGGCGCGGCAAAGTTTCTCTTTTCTCTGTTTTCGCGATTTGGCGTGGAGGAGACACTGGCGTTTTTCCATACTCGTGGAATGCCGACCAAGGTTGAAGCGGAGAAACGGGTATTTCCCGTAAGCGATCAAGCGCAGTCCGTCCTTGATGTACTGGTTGAATATATGCGGGTGGGAAACGTTCACGTGATGCTTGGCGCGGAGGTGGCTGGATTTGAAATGGCGGAGGGGATGATTGCCGGTGTTCGGCTTGGGGGTGAGGAGGTGCTTCGGGCGCAGACCTATGTTCTCGCGACTGGAGGGATGTCACGTCCGGAAACCGGATCAACGGGTGATGGGTTTCGCTTCCTCAAGGCAATCGGTCATACGGTTGCCGAATCTCGCGTCGCGTTGGTTCCGATACGCGTCGGCGAATCGTGGATCCGCTCGATTTCGGGAGCGAGTCTCGAAGAGGTGAGGATGACCGTTTTTTTAAGCGGAGAGAAAAAGGAATCTCGGGAAGGAGCGCTTCTCTTTACACACTTCGGATTAAGCGGTCCTCTGGCGCTCAATATGAGTCGATGTGTCGGCGAATGTTTGCGTCGTGGCAAGGTGACGCTCTCGCTTGATCTTTTTCCGCGCAGTACTTTCGATGAAATCGATACGCGTATCCGAGAGCTTTTTGAACGCCAAAAAAATAAGCAGGTGAAAAACAGTTTGGATGGATTCCTGCCGCCACTTCTCATCCCCGTAGTTTTGTCGCTTGCAAACATTCCTTTCGAGATGCCGGTACGCAATGTGAGTCGAACATCGCGTCTTGTGTTGGCTCGCACAGTAAAAGATCTCCATCTGACTGCAATCGGTCTTCTTGGTAAGGACAAGGCGATTGCGACCAGTGGCGGCGTTATACCGGAAGAGGTGGATTTCAAAACAATGCGTTCGAGACTGTTCCCGAATCTGTATCTTGCGGGAGATGTTCTCGATATCGATCGCCCTTCCGGCGGCTATAGCCTCCAACTTTGCTGGAGTACGGGCTGGGTTGCCGGAAATGCCGTGGCAGAGAAATGAAAAGAGCGTCCGGTACGAGTTCCGGCGCTCTTCGCTTTGTGGCTATTCGGAGGTGTCAAAATCTCCAGTGGTATCGAAAGCTCCGAGGAGGTGTTTGACCGCCGTCTGAACGGAGATGATGTCTCCGGTGTCCTCGTACATAAGATATACATCGAACGCAATTTCCAGTTTCAGTACGAATTCTTCGACTTTGGACCAATCAGCTCCTAAATTGTGTACAAAGTGATCGGTGAGCGAAATCTCCTCCGGCTTGAGGTTAAAAACCTCTGTTGCCACCTTCATAACTCTTTCTTGGATTTCCTGACGAGTCATTTTTTACTTCCCCCGACTGATGGTGCTGGGATTTCTGGAACTCTCGCAAGAAGAGGCTTGCGTTGCGACCTCTCTTTACGATCACTCGCAGTGTAGGGATATCGTTGCTTACTGTCAACCTCTCCGCTCCTCTTTCATAGTATGGGTGGAGAGATTTTTTGTGATGGGAGTTTTTTATGTTTTTCCTCGATAGATGGCGAATGCTTTTACTTCCGCAATTCGTATTTTTCGTTTTTCGATATGCATAAAATGCGTATCTTTCCCTTCGAATTTTCCCACGATCCGTTCGCCGCTTTTGAGGCGAATATACACACGCTTCCCCTTATACGTCGAAGTATGCGGAGTCTTCATATATATTGGCTGGGACTTGTGGGGTACGCATGGGGACGATTTCTTCCCCCGTATTCTCTCAAACTGGCTCGAATGTGGCAATGGGCTGGAGGTTTTTCGGGAACGGATGAAAAAACTTTGGCGCTTTAATGTTTGGATTCGGATATTTTAGAAGGCGGACGGTGAATAGTGTTTGACAAAAGCCACTGTCAACCGCATAATAGAAAATTCTACCGGAATGCAAAGGCTGGTAGGATTTTCCCTGTATATTTACAGGCTGGCTCATGCTGGCAGGAGAGGAAGAAATGTTCTTTCGTATAAAAGTATGCCCCAGTCTTTGGGCAAGCGTTGTTATTCCTCGTCGTACCGAGGATCGGTTAAGAACAACCTGTTTTCGCGGTTCTACTCGCGCACTTGCGGGGAATTTCAGTTGCTGGAATTCGGCGAGGAATCTTTTCCAAGATAAAACTGTTCGTAAACAGCTTTCGAAGCACATTGTCGATATGTGGAGTGAGGGAATCTTTGAAACACAGAGTATCCAAATCACTTGTAAGGAGTCTATCGGTTGGGAAAGTACGGTTCCGATCGAAATATATGCTCCGGAGGTCTTGGAGCGGTTTGACTTGAATCGCAGAAGCTTCGGACTTCGTATAAAACGCGATCGGACTGACCTACTCGCTCCTCAAACGCAGAAACTCACGCTTGTTGTGGAGTTTAGGTGTGAGAACGACCAACCAAAAGTCATCGTGCATTCCATGTATCCGGGAGAAGACATTGGTGAACTCGACGGCGATGTTACGGATCGCGAGCAAAGAGTTTTCTTCGATTGGAATCATCCCGGTAAGTGTTAGACTCTGAGCAAAGATAATCTCCCGACAACTATTTCAAATTCAAAAGGCGACTGGTAAACAGCGCCTTTTTTCTTTTTCATAGGCAGTGTATTTGCTGGGCTTATTGGATGTGTTCGAAACTGTGGGTTGGAAAGAAATGAAAGAAAAACTTACTTTATTTAACCTTGTAATTTCCTCCGAGAGCCGGAATCGAGCTATCCCACTGAACAAGAGCGATTGTGACGTTTCCAACAAAGGGGGTCTTAGGATTCCATGTGGCGAGTGCGTTAGCACGGTGCATTCCCTCAATGAGAACGATTTTTCCCTCATGAACGATGCCTGTAAGCATCGTTTCTTTCGGAAACGCTTGTTTGATAGTGAGAACCTTCTGGTTCTCAGTGATAATAGGTAAATTGGAAATGTCTTTCAGTTGTTTTGTTATTTCTCCCTCGTAGGCTTTATCAATCCATCCTTTTGTGGGGGTGCCATAAAAAAGGGGGAGGTCTTTAATGGGATCAGTAATATGATACATTTCCCAGGAAAGTGTTTCCGGATGAAGTGGGGCCGCATATGCTTCGCGCCATTCATCCCATGAGTTGAATCCTCGTTCAGTCCAATGCTCTTTCCAAGACTCTTGCCATGCTTCCAGATTTCGCCATGTGTCAAACACTTCTTTCCACGAAAGTGATTTGATGTGGATAAGAGAAGCGTATTGTTCAGGGATAGTAACCATAGAATATGTGCTGGGGCTGTGGGACGAAGTTAGAACTAATTTACTTCAAAATGAGTCTTCAGTTTATTGACTGCTTCTTCAACTTTCTTAAGATTTTCTATAGTCTTTAGATTTTCACGAGCATATTCCATAATCGGTTGGAGTGAAGGTGTTTTCTTGCCAAATTTCTCTGCCATCCAATCATAACGAGGGAATACCCAAATGTGGAAATGATGCGAAGTATCTTCTTCTTGAATGAGATAGACAACATCAATATCAAGAGTCTTTCTCATCCCAGTCCTCACCGCAATAAGAGTATCGATAAAATCTAGCTTTTCTTCATCAGTAAACTCATCGATGCTTTGCAAATGTCGCCTCGAAGAAATAATGATAAAGCCAGGGATAGGAATTTCAAAGTCCTGGTGAGCGTCGAAATGTTTAGTGGTGAGTATGGTGCCTACTCTTTCCATTTCGCCGTTTTCTCGGGCGCAACCCAAGCAAGAAACCTGCGTAGGATTCCCTTTGTAATCAACAAGTTCTATTTTATCGCTCATAGAGTTTGTCAGCTGGGACTGTGGGACGAAGTTGGAACTATTTTGAATTCTTCATAAATTGTTTAACGGCTTCTTTATCAATATCTTGAAAGGCGATGTCCATTTTCAAAATTTCTCTTGGCACAAACCATCCAAGTTCTTTCACTGTTTTCATATCTTGAATTTTTGGTTCACTTTCTAATTCGCCTTCAAAATAAAAATGGAGGGTCGGCTCTGAAAAATTGGCATACTTTATGGAAAAAAGCTTTGGATCAAGGATGTTTGTCGAGAAATCCCCGAGTACTTCCATGAAAATTGCTTTTTTGGGATCTGCCTCTTTTTCTAATGCACCTGTGCCACCAGAAAGCGACCATTTACCATATTCTGGTTCACGGTTTCTTTTAATGAGCAATATCTCACTTTTGTTTCTTCTATGAAGAAGAGAAACAAGAATAACTTTGTAAAGCATACAATTTATTTTGCTGGGACGATGGGGTACACATGGGAACAATTTCTGCCCCCGTATTCTCTCAAAATGGCTCGAATGTGGCAATGGGCTGGAGGTAATTTGTGAGCGGATGGAACGGATTATGGCGAGGTAGCCACTGAAAATGTCTCTTTCAGTTGCTTACACAATGCCTCCAGTTGCTTCGGGTTTGTCTCAAGATTTATCAAGATAAGGGAGGATTCGCATCTATGTTCTCGTAAGACTTTTCTTTCTCCATCAAAGGCATAATCATCGAGCCAATAGAATGGTTTGGTGAAGTCTATAGCCTCTGTTTTCCAAAGGCTCCATGCGGTTGGTCGGATGCCTGACATCAATTCCAAAGCTTCTTTTGGCACCTTGGACGTGAGATAGGATAAGGTTAGTTTCGCATTTCCGCTACAGTGCGTCGTGAGCCAAAAACAAGAGAAGTGGACTATTGCAAAGCGTAAAAAACCTTCCAAGCCGTAGGCGGGACATCCTCGTTTATCAAGAATCACCCCGTCAATGTCGAGGTAGAGGTTTTTCACAATACTTGTGTTTGAACTTACCATTCGCCGTCTTGCTTCTTTTTTTCAACTTTTTCAAGAATCTGCTTTTTTAACGCTTCTCTTTTTTCTATAAGCTCATCAATTCTCTTCGCTTTCGTTTCCATCATAAGTTGAGTAGCCATTTTTTTGGCATCTTCTCCGAATCTTTCTTCGAATAAAAACTGAAGCTTCTCGGCAATTATAGGGTGTTCGTAGATCATGTATTTGTTCTTCAACATTTTCGTCCAAAAATCAAGTTGAACATCACGCCTGCCCATTTTCTTTAAGCAATAAAATAGTGCAAATAGACTGCCGATTATTTGCGCCACATAAAATCCATTGTTCTCTCCAATTGCAGGAAGAATTCTCAAAAAGAAAAAGCCAATAAGTGTGAATAAAACAAAACCAAATATAATACTTGGTATATAGGAGAATATGCTTCTATATCGTACACACCCTTTCAATGACCAGTAGGTGGCCATTGGTATCCCAATTAGAATAGGCATCCATATCATCGTAAAAGAGGCGAAGCCTATGAAGATGCCCAGTGGATAAATAACAAAAATGTAAAGAGTAGTATCAATCATAATGTCCTCATTTCAAAGTATAATTGTGTCTCGATTCCACATTTATAAATCAATAATCCAAAAAAGATGAAGAATCATTTGATGTCAATGAAGTAAAAAACTATTCAATCAAAGCAGTTTTTTTTAGTTTCAAGGAAGACAACTCGTGCCAATAGAAGAAGACGAGCCAGACGGCATAGACAATTAAGTTGATTCCTGTTCCGAAAATAAATGTGATACCTGTCAGAATCAGGATTGAAGTTGCAAGCGCCATGTGAACTATTTGTTTTGGATTAATACTCTTTGCTCGAGTTAACCCTGTATATCTAACTCCATAATAAACTGCCCAACATAAGACGAAACTTCCTAATAGGTATGCTGTGCTCATAAAGCCGTCAAAAAGCACTGCCATCGTAACCAATAGCACTGAGCCTACAATAAAAGTTTTCTTCTCCATAAAAGTTTGACTATACCGCAAACATTATGAAAGCGAACTTTTCAAACAAAGAATTTGCTTCAAGTAAAAGGACGGGAAGTTTATTCTGTCCGGCTTTATGATGCGCGGTGTATAAGTTATTTTTTGAGTTGCTTTGGAAATAGAAAAAGTCCTGCATCCTTTTTCAACTACTGAAACAGGGGAGTACACATGGGAACGATTTCTTCCTTCGTATTCTCTCAAACTGGCTTGAATGTGGCAATGGGCTGAAAGTTTTGCAGGAACGGATGGAGCGACTTATGATGGGGTAGTTTTTTGACTAATTTACGCGAAAATTCCACAGTAAAGCCATAAAATAGTCACGGATATTGACTTATAATTATTAAACGTGCTATTGTACGAGGTCTTAATTTTAAGACGAGTATCTTACTAATTGAAGAGAAAAAAAGGAGAGAATCATGCACGAAACAGCAAAAATCTTGTTCGCGCAGATTATCGCGAACAAGAGAGAAGAGATCGAAAGAACCGAGCAAGCGAGACAAGTGTCACTCAAAGACGCGCAAGAAGCGGAAGGCGCGATGATTTCTCGCTATGATACTTTTCTCGAAGAAGCTCAATATCTCGCGGGCGGGCAGAATAAGCGATTGCTTGAAGCAAAAACTGTTCTCGCTTTACTTGAGAGCCTTCTCCAGAGAGATGCTGATGTTTCCAATCAGGTTTCTATCGGCTCTGTAGTGGCTATTGAGAATATTGATACTGCGGAAAGAAAACTGTTTCTTCTCGTTTCTGAAGGAGCAGGTGGCGGAGTTTTTTTGCACCCCTCTTATGGGGGTGAAAAAGTTTCAGCGATAAGCCCATCTTCTCCGATTGGCAAAGCGCTTTTCGGAAAAGGAAACGGAGAAGAGATCGAATGTTCTGTGCTCAAAGGAGCATGGGAAATCAGCGAAATTCAATGATAGCGGAGAACGCTCATGCAAAATGCCAGTCCGGTAATTCTGGTTGTAGAGGGTGTGGATTGTGTTGGTAAAACAACCCTTGCCAAAGCCATCGCTTCAAAACTCGGTTTCCGATATCTCTACACGCCGCAACCGCCTCTTTCAACAATTCGCAAAGAGATAGAGTCTTTGGATGATTCAAACACTCGGTTTTTCTACTATCTTACTTCGGTTATTGCCGTTCAGAGAAAAATCCGATCGGATATCGATTTGAGGAGGAGCGTTGTTATTGATCGGTATATTCACTCGACTCTCGTCATGCACCATGTGCTTGGCGTAGATGTATCTTCTGTAAATACCGAAAAATTGCCCATTCTCTGGTCGACGGTTTCCGTACTCCTTACGGCTACGTCGAAAACGAGAACCGAAAGGAGAAACAAGCGAGATGGATCGCAGGACTATGATCAGCGTATCGAGCAGTCTGTCGGATTGCTTGATCGAGCGCAGAAGGCTTTCATGGATTCTCATCAATGGTCGCTTGTGCTTGAAACCGATCACCTCTCGGCGGAGCAAGTCGAGGCGCAAGTGTCATTGCTTTTACAGGAGCGATAATCATGTATGATGTTTTTGAAGAATTGCTTTCGCAGGGAAAAGTAGAGACGACTCGTCTCAACAGCCTCCGCGTGAAGCTTCATGTGCCGTGCCAGTGGACATGCAATTTCTGTCACATGGAAGGCAACCCCTCATCGCAACCGATTCGGAATGACAAGCAGTTTTCCGATGTGCTTGTACGCTTCCGTGATCGCTTCGGATTTACCGAAGTGCATTTCACCGGAGGTGAGCCATCAATTCATCCCGAGATCACCCAGTTCATTGTGAAGGCAAAGAGCTTGGGATTCACAGTGAAGATGACAACGAACGGACAGGCAAAGCACTCGCGATATTTCGAGTGCATATGGTCGGGACTCGATGAGCTCAACATGAGCGTTCACACTCTTGACCCAGCGGAATTGGGGAAGATAATGTCACCGCCCAAAGATGCGGCGTGGGGCAAAAAGGCGCTTGAGAAACAAATCAATCTCATTGAGACTCTCAATGGAAAGGTTCGTCTCAAGATCAATACATGCATTGGCGAAACGGAACAGCCGGCGATCGCGCTTGCTGACTTTGTGAGACACAGAGATATTTCGTGGCGTCTCATGAACGTGCTGGAAATTCCGGAAATCTCGTATGCCTCTCTCGCAAGAGCGTGCCAAACGCTTGGAGCAACTCCGACGCGGGCGTCTGTCATTCGGGGACGCTCGAGCTGTTCCATTGATATGCGCTGTGAAGACGGGTTTGCCTTCAAATTGAAACTCATCCAGCCACATTTTTTGGAAGGCATGTGCGCCAATTGCGAACTGAGGATATATGGCGGGTGCTATGAATTCGCGTACGGTCCGAGACTTGAAATGGAACGTGGAATGCTCATGGTACGAAACTGCGTACACCGCGATGGTCCGCCATTCTCTCTTCCGATTCACGCCTACTTTTCTCACCCTATTGCTCAAGAATTGAGCAAAGAACTGTAGGAAAGAAAGCTCACAACAAACCAGAGGCTAACGCAACGCGCTAGCCTTTTCTTTTTGAGAAAAATGCGCTAACATTCCCTCAAGTAAAGCCATATTTATGGAAATAGAGCTCCGGGCAAGCGTTGACGATCCCGACGCAATAAGGAACGCCTTGGCGACACAAGCAGAGCACAGGGGAACGTCAAACGAACATGATTTTTATCTTCGCCATGAAAGCGACAGAGATCGCTCGCTCATTTTGCGTATTCGGCGGAAGGAAAACGGGTCATTACTAACGTTCAAGGGCAAGGCTCTGGGCGACGATACCGCGTGGCCGGATATTGATATTCCGCTCACTGATTCCGACGGTCTCCAACAGCTTCTTCTTGGGAGCGGCTATGTAAAGGTGGTTGAAATCAAGAAACGCCGAGCAAGCTATCGTCTTGAAGATTTTGAAATCAATGTTGATGAAATAGAAAATCTCGGAGTCTTTGTTGAGATCGAAGGGCGAGGCGATGAAGAGAGTCGAGAAAATATAGAGGAAAAAATAATGAATCTTCTTGTAAGTCTCGGGATTCAAAGCGATAATATTATTCGAAAGGGATATGTCGCTCTCATGCTTGAGATTGAACAGTCTTCAATATGAAAGACGCATCATTCCTTTTTCTTCGAAAAGATTATTTGGCGCTTGAGAAAAATATCGACGCGCTCAAAAACAATCTGAAAACGGTTGGTTTTGAAGTTGGGGAAATGTCGCATCAGAGCTCGGAAACGTGGCATGACAACTACGGTTTTGAAGAAGCCGATCGGGAAAGAAAAAGGCTTGCCAGTACGCTCGAAGAATTGAAAAAAGTTTACGCACGGGCTGAAATAGTTGAGCCGTCAGTTCACGCGAAGCATGTCTCTCTCGGATCAAAAGTCACAATACAGAACACGGATACTCACGAGGAAAAAGTTGTCGTCGTTGGGAGCTACATGGTTCTCGAAAAAACAGACCCGAACGAATTTTCCTACGCCGCGCCTTTCGTGGCTCCGCTTATGGGCGCGTCTGTCGGTGAGGTGAGAGAAGTAAAAATCGGAGAGGTGTTATCGCTGATCAAGGTTATTGGTATTCGTGAATGAAAAAATGAAAACAAAGAAAAATATCCGAGCCGATTTGGTTGACGGCTCGGATATTTTTTAGAACGAATGTCATTTCTGAATCTATCGTACATCATATAAATCTGAATCAATATCCTCGCTCTTGGCTTGTTGTTCGTAAGATTTAGCTATCGAGCGAAGCATGGCGGCGGTACGTGGCCATTTTGAATTAACGGCTTCGCTCATTTTTTTATACTTTTCAGAAAGTGCTCGCTCTTGTTTACCTCCGTCATTGATGCTCTTTGAAACAACGCCGCGACTATTATAAATCTCATTTTGAATATGCCGATCAATAGTTTCGTTGTTTAGGCGCTCTATAAGGTTGCGAACACCAACGTGTGGCCATGTGCCGTCGGGATCTCCCGGTATATGAGCAAACATGAAGCCAATCTGCAAATCGCACCCTATTATATGATTGGTTTCTGTGCATTGTTTGCGTGCCGCCTCAACCCATTCGGTAAGTTCTTTTTCATCAAGCGTACCGTCCTCTTTTAACCCGGGTATGAGATACCAAGAATTCAAGACTTCATGAGCGACGCGCGCGCGTCGCTCCGCCGTTTCCTCATCTACATCGCCACGAGTAGAATCCGGCGCATGATCATCTCGTTTGTAGATGAATGTAATAAGTTGGGAGAAAAATTGAGGATCTTTTTGTAGAACACGATGAAGTGCCATTGGATGAGAAGTGTACTGCTTGAGTTCCTCAAAGAGTGCGGCAAATGGCCATTCTAATTTTGCCATTTCTTCAATTGATAGTTCGTTCTTTTCGTACAGCTGATTGAATACGTGCCCCAAATGAAATTCTTCCATTACTCCAGCACGAAGCTTTTTATCTTCCATCATCAGAAGCTCTTGGAGCAATCGTTGGAGTAACGCACTTGGAATAGATACTTGGGGATCACCAGCAATTTGAAGTGCGGCCTCCGGTCGTTTAACATCCAATAACTTTTCAACGGCAATGGGAGTATCATCTGCTTTACTGGTCTGTGAGAATCCGCTTGCTTGCTTCCAATATGTACTCTCAACATCTTTGCCATGGGCGGAAACTGCCGACCATGTAGATGCACCCTCTGGTATACCAAAATACAGAAGCGCACATGCCTGCGGCGAATAGTTTCCTTTTGTTTTCATTCTCTCGATCTGCGTATCTATCCAACCGGGCCCGGCAACTTCAACTCGGCCATCAGCGTATCCCCGAATGAGAATCGGCATATCAGTAATATGGGACAATATGCCATCTAACACAGTACTATCCTCTTTTTCATCACGCACCGCTTTTGCGAGAGAATGACCGAGAATTCCCTGATACTGAATCGTACCGGCAAATTTAAAAATTTCATCCAAAGACGCTTTATCCAGTACCTCGCGTGCGGCTTCTTGTTGCGCCGTTTTAACAGCTGTATCTTTGGCGTCATATTGTTTAGGCTCTCCTTGTGGTAACCGTGGCCACGGATTGCCCAATAACCAACCCACACGCTCAATCACATCCTCCGGCGTGAATCTTTCCAAGACTCGATTAAGAGCTGGCACTTGTTTGCGACGATCTTCATCACCGTAGCTATTTGTCCAATTCAATGCCTCTCGGATACATTGCAGAAGCTTTGCACGTTCATCTTTTGAAAAAGTAGCGGGATCTGTTTTTTCAAGTACACCAAGTAATCGCTCCTGTATATCGTCCGGCAGTTGTGTGAATTCATCGGCAGAAGCTATGAGATTTTCTTTTGCAACAGCAAGATCAATTAATTTGGGGAGGAGAGCATTGAGATATTCGCGATTGTTCTCATTATCTTCCGGCTCCAATCCGCGGCGATTGCCACCGGCGTCGCGCCAACGAAAGCGATGTGATTCACTAAAACTTCCGCCACTGTAATAACCTTGCGAGAATTCCCAAACTTTTTTAGGAAATTTGGCGATAAGGGAATCCAAAGCCGCAAGACGTTGTTCCGGTGTAGCGTATGTTTGCGGAAAACGTGGCAAGAAAACGTTTTTAATACTATTTATTGCTCGATTGCTCCATTTGCCGCCTGGATCTATATTGGCTAACTCCACCAAAACGTTTACAGCTCGCGCAAAATAATCTTGACTCCACGCTATACTCTCAAGTGCCCAAAGAAGACCGGAATGATGACACTCTCCAAATACACTCCCACTATCCTTCATTAATTCTTGGAAGATAGTCGGGGTTTTTGCGATACCTTGTTCGACCGCCTCCATGAATGTATCCGGTGCGGCTTCTGAAAATAATGGGGTTGCGTCCTTTATCGAAGCCCATGCCTCCCATTTATCCGCTGTGGCAAATACTTGTTTGACAACATGATCCGCAAACGTCTGTGTGGATGGGACTTGTGGGGAGCGATTGCCGAAAACGGTAAGAAGCACCAACGATTCAACAAAGCCACTCCGAAGCCATTCAGAATACGCATTTGATTTACCATATATTGCAGCTGCCCATCGCTTGTCCGCCTCCAATTCGTATTTTGGATCTGTCTTTGTGAGGACGCCCAATAAAGACTGCTCAAAAAGTTTTAAGGAATCCTGTGTAAGATGTGGCGCGAGAAGAAACCATGCGTCCAAGGGAGACTTGATCATCCAAACACTACCAACCTTGCGAATGGGAGAATCGTCTACAGATAAAAAAGGGGTGAGAGCTTTAACAAAGTCGTCATGGCTCATACCGGAAAGGGTCTCTATTACTTTGCGATCTCCGTCTTTGTACTCATCCCATGCGTTGGCAAATAAAACTGGTAAGAGTATCCGTGCTGATTTGGCATTAGCCCATACCGGAGCACTAACGGCATTGGATTGAAATAAATGTCGGCGAAGTACGGGAATACTACGCCCGGAATCCCTGGCCATGCGCTGTGCGTCAGCTTCTGATAAGCCGCCCTCATGTAAAATATTTTCTACCGCACCGCGTTGCGGCCGAGCTAGTCGAAGAATATCCCTAAAACCAATAACTGTTGCGTTCATGCTTATAAATACATGGTGGCCTTTGGAAACAGCGAGAGAAGCGGCGTTGATACATTCGCCGGGTGCAGCGATGATTAGTGGATAATTTTGAAAAGCTTGGGTTAATTCCCGTAACTCGCCGATATTCTCAACAACTAAACATCGAGCCAACGTCTGTGCTCTTTCAGTCTCGGGGAGCATTGCAATGGAAGCATAAAGAAAAGCAAATGCCTCATCTGGATGATCACCTCGTACCTCAAGAATTCTCGGCGCTTCGGCGATCCATTTCTGAATGGCTTCGACGTCTGTCGTGCGTCCACCTATTACGAGAGCTGGTGTCATCACCGGCTTCGTTCCTATCGACCACTCTTCCCAAACAGCCTCAATATCCCGAATACCATTCGAGACGACCTTGCTGATCTTACGGGCAAACCACGAAGCAACGGCTGGCGTATTATCAAGCCATTGCTCTAATCCATCAGCGGCAATAACTTTGACATCTTTCCATGTGTTGGTGGATTGTTTTGTGCTTTGCCAGTTTGCACGTTTTGGAAACGATCGTGGAGTAACAAAAACAAACGTTGTCTCATTGAGTACCATTCCTAACGGATCCGCACTTCGCTTTGTATAGTCTGCTTCTGCTTTTTTTTGAGCTGACTTTTCAGTTCCGATTTCCCAGCCGGAATGGCTGCTTGGAAAGAATGGCGAAACAACAGGTGTCTTAAGACGACCATCCCATCCACCGGTAGCGACGCTATCGCCGCTGGGGAAATCAAATTTATCAACGGCGTTTACGGTGTGAGCCAAAATAAGACGACGCACCAACTCCGGCAATGTATCCTGACATTGTCTTTGGTTTGTATTCGCCCAATTCGTGATGTCGCTAGCGTTGATCCATTTCATATTATCCTCTTTGTAAGAATCACTCCTTCCCACGATCAAGAATCCCTATCACCTCTCCCCTCCGATACCTCCTATCCCCCCGTGTCCCAAACCGAATCGCTTTCAAAAATCCTTTGTTGTCCCAGTTGCGAAGCGTGTTCGGATGGCAATGCAGAATCTCGCACGCCTCCTGAAGCGTCAGAATCTCTGATGCTTTTTCTTTTGGTTTTGGTTGTCTTTTCATAGGTTTCAACTTACTATGAGTCTACAACATTCTGTAATTCCAGCAAGTCTTATGGAAAGACTTATTAAACAGAAAATTCAGCTTGTCACTATTGCTAATGACTACTGTCTTTTGCCTCGATATCTTTTGCAAACGATTCTCTATGATGTCTTCATAGTTGGCGGAGAACTTGTTCGAACAGTTGTGAGGGATTTTTCTAACAGACCTTCTACTAGATATATTTACATCCACCCGAAAGGAATACCTACCACGGCAGGAAAACCGCATGTTCAAAAAATCCGTCTTGGATATATCGATCAAAACGGTGGGTGTGATCGCTGGAGAACAATACCTGTCTTTCCAAACAAACTTTACATCAAGTTTATCAATGTTAAAGATAGCGCCGGGATGAAAAGCTTTCTCAATCAAACAGGCTTTTGCATATTTCCAAGCTATGAGGAAATCAAAAATCTTTTTATGCACTACAAAGAAATTGGTATAAAAAAACAACTTCGAGTTTTCAATCTCTCGAGAAAAAAATATAAATCGAAAGAAGATGATGATCATTCAAAAATTTTGTATGCCAACATTGAATTTATCGAAAAGAAACGGGATGAGTTACGCGAGAAAGTGAGGCAGTATGCTGAAGGAGTGCTTCAATATGACAACCTACTATGGCTGAACAAACAGATGGAAGATGTCTCCAATATACTCATGAACGGCAGTGATGAAATATGGAAAGGAATCCAGGAGGGAGTACGGATAGAAAAAGAGCTGGGAGAGGGCATGCCGGATACCCGAACACTCAAAGAAATCGGTGGGCTAGAAAATATCAAGGATATCCCGATTGTCCCAGGACTTCGCATATATGGCCATTTCGCATATTGCTGTTATGAGTTTTATCAAGACATCCTCAATAAAAAACGTATTGCCATCTGCCAAGAGCCCGATTGCATGGCATATTTCCGACCGACACGATTAGGACAAATATACTGTAAAAATTTCGCGTGCCAATCTCGACGAGTTGCGGCGAGAAATAGAAAAACTGATTGAGGCTGAAACAAGGGATGCCTTACATCGAACCTTACACCGAACGGTGTGGGGTTTTTGTGTGTATAGACTGTGGGGGTAATTATGCAGGTCTCCTATGTCCACCTTCTCTCCCAAACTCATCCTCCGTACCCAACGAATCTTCGAAAAAAGGTCCGGTGCTCCCATCGCCGTCGAACAAGCGGAAATGATTTTGGAACGGCTGGCAAAAATCGGACTTCTCATGCAAGCAGTGAAAGAAAACGAAAAACAGAAAGGGGGTGATCCTCATGGATAGAATCATCCAGATAGATGAAGACACCCGAGTGAAGCTTCTTGCAGACAACTTCATGCTTCAGTTCAAAGTGAAGACGCGTACAAAACGAATAGCGTGGCATACGGAAGGTTTTTATCCCGATATGACATCTTTGTGTCAAAGCTATCTGAATCACGCCCCGTATCGAGCTATTCGTGCGACAGAGCGATTTGAGAAGCTTCTCGAAGTGGTGAGACAGGCGGAAGAAACTCTCAAGAAGTTAATCTCGAAAAAAATAATTCAGTAGAAACAATATTATGGCGCTAACTAAAGAAATAATCGAAAAAAGAGTGAATAAAATGATTGCGCGCGATAAACGCCGAAAAAAAGAGCGCGCGAAAAATAGAAACGCTGAAGAAAAGTCAAAGTCGACTGGTTCCTCCGTAAATCCAGATAAATTCAACAGAGCTCTTGCTGATGTTGCGCTCGACAAAATGGGATATCCAAATCAGAGCTGCCCTCCAAACGATCCGAAGGTAGCCGATTTCGCCAAAAAGAAATTTACCGAAATGGATTGTCCCCTCATGTCGAAAACATGGAACTGCAATCAAGTCGAAGAAGATAAAGAGCTCGAACACCGTTTTTATGAGAAGGGAAAGGAATTTCAGTGTACCAGTGGAGGATTTGTGAATTGCCCCTCCTACAGACTTTACTTCAACTTTAGAATCGGAAATCGAGCAAAACAGCGAGGAAAAGAAAAGGAAGCGAAAAGAAAGGGATCGTAAGTATTAAGTATTCTTTTCATTTCTTTTCGTTTCGAAAAGGTAAGTATAGATATAATTACAGTAATTATCGTATTAGAAATTCTTTCCATTTCGAAAAGATACGTAAGATATAATTACTGTAATTAGAGTAAGTATGATCGAAAAAACATTGTCGAAAAAAAGAATATGGCTTCTATTGGGGAAAATGCGGAACATAAGAACAAGAATCGGGAACCCTCCTCTCGAACATTTCGAATGGGTGCGGGTACTCCTTTGAAAATGAAGATGGCAAGGATTGAGTGAACCAGTGAGTATCTTCTTTTGCAAGGAGGCTCCGGCTTCCCGATACGATGAAAACGGAAACGACGCGCAGTTGAACGCGCCGTATGAGAAGGATGTTCCCGCGCCCGTATCGTTTGAATGAATGTCGGAAACCACGGCGTACAAACTTTCACTCCCATAGCTGGTCGAGCGACGCGACCGCGAAGCGGACGCGGCGAGAAAGAAAGTCTGGAGACCCGAGAATTCCGAAATGCGTCCCGAAGGGACACCTCTTAAAACCTTACCAACGAGAGGCGCACCCGTTCCCGTATTGTCGGGCGAGGCGATGAAGCGTGAGGCGTACTCGCCGAACTCCTCAATGAACCCGTACCCCGTCGCGTCCCATAATGAACGCGGTACTCCGCGTGAATGATTCGGGGGCATCTTCGAAGAGGAGGACAGAGATGCATTGTCGGGTGAATTCGAAGATGAGTCCCCCAAGGAGGGCGTTTTGTCTCGCACTTAAAATAGTTCTCCTGTCCATATTGGGGTTCGCCGGGGAAAAAGAGCGCGAGAAAAAACGCCGGCTGGGGGACGACCCCGATGGGATGGGTGGCTGGCTCCCGAGGACGGCGAGGGAGACAGGCACCCTAGCGACGACTCTCTACTGAGAGCTCCGAGTATGCTCTCGGAGCGCCATTTCCTCGAACCCGTACCCGTATGACGCGCGAATCCGAAAAGACTTCATCCTCAAAGAACCCGTACCCTTCGCCCGAGAAAATCAGGGTGACGGTACTCCGGCACACCTTTTCCTCATACCGGCATTGATGAGTATGTTTTGGCTTGAAATGAGGACAAATATCTGATATGGTAAAAATGCACACAGATCAATTTTTCGGAGCAGAAGCGACCGCTTTTTTGCGCGTCGCTTCAGTGAAAGGGCGACCTTCGCTACAGCTCCGAAAGGGTCTGTGTGCAAGCGAGGTCGTCCTTTTGTTTTTCTTCATGTACTCTTTTCGAAATTCTCGACACGCATTTTTGAGATACAAAGGCGGTCGACCGCTCTGGGAATGGACGATCATCGACATCGTTCTTTACATTGTTTTCCTTGGCATGATTTTTTTGTTCAGCCTTTTTGAGAATTGGTTATGAAGTTCGTCATTTACGCGAGAAAATCTACCGAGAGTGAAGACCGACAAACGCTCTCGATTCAGTCGCAGATTATCGAAATGCAAGAGATCGCGAAACGCGAGAATCTCGATATTGTGAAATTGTTTCAGGAATCAAAAT
>JBPOHW010000006.1:0-4332 GCA_052035095.1 Candidatus Moraniibacteriota bacterium | reverse complement strand
GAATTTTTTTTGCAAATAGTCGATGCCCTGTTCGGGAACTCGGGTGCGCTTCAGAATGTCTTCGGGAGTGACGCGGAGATACAAGGCGGTGTCGGGTGTTGGGATGCGCTTCAGAATCCATTTCGGCACTGAACCGCCGAGGTATTCGATATTCACGACGGCGTCGAAGAAATATCGGTCGGAGAGGAGACACTCGATGCCTTCTCGTTTTAATTTCTCTATGAGCGACCGGAAGCGGAAGATGTCGATGGCAAGAAAAATATTTCGAAGGAAGAGAGAAAAAGAGGACGCTTGAGTAGACGCTTTTTCTTTGCCGGGAACAAAGTTCTTTTCGCCTCTGAAGAATCTCCGCATTCTATTTGCCAGTGAAAACTCGATCGCGTGAAAAACGGCGATCTTTTTTCCATTTTGCTCGAAATGAGTCTTGAGGAGTTCGAGCTGGGTCGATTTTCCCGATCCGTCGAGCCCGGAAAGAGTGACGAGCTTCAATGAACAAGGAGCGATGAGCAAGGAACAGAAAAACGGCATAGGGGTTTTTTGTTTGTGTTTCAATTGTTCATTGTTCCTTGAGCTATTCTCCCATTATTTGGAGGGCGACTCGCCGCTCTCGGGCGCGGTCGAGTTCGAGGGCGAAAACGCGTTGCCAGCGACCGAATTGGAGGGCTGAATCGACGATATTGAGGAGTTGCGAGGGCGAAAGGAGGAGCGCCTTGCAATGAGAGTGTCCGTTTTGGCATTCGCCGTCGCACATATTGACGGTGCGGATATCGAAATTGTCGTGATCGTACTCCATTTTTTCGGGCGCGATGCGTTCAAGCATTTTCTTCATATCGCCGATGAGGAGCGGTTCGGCTTCGTTCACGATGATCGCCATCGTGGTATGGAGACTCTGGATATTTACAATGCCGTTTGTGATGCCGGAATTTTTGATGGCGGAGATAATATCGTCCGTGATATCGATGAACTCGAGTGTCGCCTTCGTCGCAAGATCGATGACGTGGTTGGTGATTTTCATAGGAGGATCAATGAACAATGAACAGGGAACAATAGGCAACGAACAAGGAGCAGTGGGATTATTTTTCTTTGAGTTTTTTGAGGGTTGACCAGAGCATTGCTCCAATTTCTTCTGATGTGCTTATGAGCTCTCTTTATGTTTCTGTATTGAGATACCCTTCTCTTTGAGAGAAAAAGAGAAGATACCTTGCTTCTTTGAGAGAGCCATAGGCTATTCGGATAAAGTTCATATATTCTTTTGTTCCGGTTCGAGCATATCCTTCAATGAAATTGAGAACAACAGAAAGAACTGCTCTTCGAAGTTGCGATGTGAGTCCGTATATTTCTTCCTTTGGGAATGTTTTTGTCGCCTTGTACACTCCAAACGCAAAAGCATCCATTTTTTCTTTCAGACTGTTCTCGCCGTATCTGGTTTCTTGTTCATTGTTCCTTGTCCCTTGAATTGTTTTCTGCTCATTGCTCATTGTTCCCTGTTCATTGAAATTAATACATAATGACCGCAACGGGTTGCAAACGGGCGACGGGGGTGGCGATGCCGTTCTCGCGGACGCTCGCGATCACGTCTTCGGCGCGTTTGTAGTGGGCGGCGTCTTGTTCGATGACCTTCGATGATCGTCCATTGTAGAGGCGGACGCCTTTGGTTGCAAGCTTTTGATCGAGCTCGGCTTTTGTTTGCGGTATAACCGTATCGGTCTTGTCTTTGGATTTGCCGGCGCCGTGATTGGCGGAGAAAAATCCGGAAGTGTTTTCGTCCGTGCCGACGCCAAGGTAGGCTTCGGTCGACATCGAAGTCGGCATAAAGGCGGGCTCGCCGGTTTCGCGGAAAACGGGGTGGTTGCTCATTCGAGAAGGTCCATACGCGCGGCTCGTGCCGTTTCGGTGGACCCAGACACTTTTCCCGAAGTGCTCTTCGCGGGAAACAAGGATGTGCGGCATATCGTAGAGGAGTTCCATCTCGGGGTCACGATGCAAAACCTGTTTGATCGTGCGACTCACAGTGTGCGTGATGACGGCACGGTTCGCGTGGGCGAAATTGGAGCAGGCGTTGCGCGCCGCCATATACATTTTCCCGTCTTCGCCATCGCCGTCGAAGGTGATGAGGGGTTCTTTTTTGCCGAAGTCGGATCCGCGGATTTTCCGTGCGATGTCGTTTACCGTCTTTCGGTACGGTGTGTTCCAGAAGAATCGTCCGATATTCATCATGATGGCGGTTGAAAGGTGCTCGCGCTTTTTGGCGGTGTACATATACATCGTGTATTGTCCGAGGATCCCGGAGCCGCAGTGCACCATAAAGAGATAGTTGCCGTTTTTGACGCCAAGTTTTTTCGCTTTCGTCTCATCTTCGATGCCCGTTACCTTCATCAGGTCGAGGAAGTGATTGCCGGCGGCGCCCAAGATTCCCGAGCGGAATTGCGCGAAGAACAGAAACAGGCTTGGAATCACATTGAGAATATCTCGCTTCGACATTTCACGTCCGAAAAAGTTTCCGCGATCGAGCGAGTTTTCCGCTTCGAATTTCGTCTCGATACCGAGGTGCTTTATGAGTGGTGCGATGCCGGCGCGGCAAATGTCCGCAATGACGCGGAAGGGGAGAAAGGTGCCGAAGAGCGCTTTGGTGGGGACTCTCGGTACGAGCGCTGTGAAGAGGCGATCAATGTCTTCGGGCGAAAAATTCGATTCATTGAGGTTGGTGCGGACGAGCCGCATGCCGCAGGCGGGATCGGAGTCGTTCACCTGGGGCAAAATGGAATGTTCGGAGCAGATCGTTGTCCCGGTCGCGTTCTTCCGACCCGGCTTCGAATGCACGTCCGCCATCGCGGCGATGTGGTGAAAACAAGCATCATTCGACGCGACGCTTTCGAGTTGCGCGAGTGTCGCCTCATTCGGCATCAGCGCCTCCTGCACATGAAACACGACCGGCACTTTCATTCGGTCAGTTTTCATTTCACGACGAAAAGAGGAGTGTTCGATGACGGGGAAGTTTCTTGACATATTTCAAAATTTATGCAATGATTTTCTCGGTGCCGACAGCGATCGGCGTGAACCTTGAAAACTTGGAGTAATGCTATGTTAACGAATATCAAACCTTTCGAGCCATATTTTCTTGGGAAAAGTAGGAAACTTGTTGTTCCTATCTCAGAGAGGATAGAGGTTGTGCGTCTGCTTTCTGGGGGTGACTTCGTTGATGAATGGAGAAATCCGCAAGTATATGATTTTTTCTTCTCCGGGTTGGAAGATTTTTCTGATGACGACGAAAAATGCGATGACGACGATTTTGTTCCATATGCTGAATTTAGTCTGGATCTATTGAAACCTGATTGTGATTCATGGATATCACGGGAAGAGTTTCAAAATCCTGCTGGAATCTCACATCGTTCAATGTATTGTCTTATCCTCGAGGGAGGAGTTCTCTACAAAAAATTTGATTTTTCTTTTAGTCTTTTTTGTAGTCGGGCAGCATTCTGCTATAGCTCGGACGCTGCAAGAAGAATTCGAGACACTCCAAGAATTCTCATTGAGAGACTAGACTCGATAATAAACCAATCGTGGTCGTGGTAAAAAAGAAAATTTCTCTCAAAGAAAATAAGTTCTTTTGTACTTCCCCGCGGTCTCCTTGAGATCAAAATTTTTCTCTACAAACGCTCTCGCATTCGTGCCGAGGGCGTTTCTTTTTGTCGGGTCGGCGCGGAGAGACTCAATCATATGCCAGAGCGCTTCGCTGTCGCCTCGTGGAATGGTAGCAGAAATGTGCGGATTTGAGAACTCCCGGAAGAGGGGGAGGTCGGAGAGGATGACGGGGCGACCACAGGCATAGGCTTCAAGGATGACGAGGGGGATGTCGAATTTGCCCGCCATATCGGCGACCGGGAAGGTGACGATATCAGCGAGACGATAGAGCGCCGCGACGTCGGAGACGGTGTCGGAGAAGCGAATGGCGTCGAGGATTCCTGCGCGGCGGAATTTTTCCTTGATTTCTTCTTTCTTTTTTCTGTCCGCCTCGTTTTTGACGCGGAGGGCGAAGAGAAACTTAAAGGGGGATAAAGGGGTTGGGTGGGGGGAATGGAGGGAATGACGAATGAGCATATCGGCGATCATATCGGTCGCGCCCAGGCGGGCGTATTCGCCGGCATAGGAGACGACGAAGTCGTCGGGAGCGATATGGAGCGCGCGGAGGGTTTCGGGGTCTTTGGGGCGCGGGGAGAATTTTTCGAGATCGATGCCCGGGTATACCCGCTCGACATTCTTGAATCCAGCCGCTTCGAGCTTTTGTTTGGAATGATCCGTATAGGTCACGAGGCGGTCGGCGAAGAACATTCG
>JBPOHW010000017.1:0-19784 GCA_052035095.1 Candidatus Moraniibacteriota bacterium | reverse complement strand
AGACATTGGTCGAGTCGTTCCAGAGAAGGAGTTGGTTGTTCGAGCATCCTTGGAGGAGCGTGAGTTCATTGGTGCCCGATCCTTGGAATTCGAGACCGGAGTTGGAGGAGGTGCCTCCCGTTCCGTCGGCGGAGTCGAGGAGGTCGATTGCGATCGTGGGGGTGGCACCTTCGCTGCTGGCGCTTCCGGAGATACCGTTACCATTGGTGATGGTCGCGACATAGTTCCCCGTGGTGTGCGTGGAGAGGGTGATGAGATCGTTCAGGGTTGTTGCGCCAGTACCGCCGTGCGCCACTGAAAGTGAAGTAGCATCGACACTCCAGGTACCACCAGAAATATAGGGGACACCGGTTGAACCGGAAGTGTTTATACCCGTACCGCCATACGTCGCCCCAATTGCCGTGCCATTCCATGTTCCACCGACAATAGTTCCAAAAGTTGCGTTTCCGTTGAATGTCCAGGCTCCGGTTATAGTTTCATTTTGTCCGGATCGGGTGATGCCGGAATTCGCATAGTCAATCGCCACCGTCGCTTCGCTTCCAACTTGGGAAACACTGAAGTCGGTCGCATTGAACGTGAGGGTGTCCACACCCGGATAGGTTGTTGAACCTTCTCTTACATCAATAATCGCGGTCGCCCCTCCCAAATCATTCGAGCATATCCATTGCGAGGTTCCCGAATCCCATTTGAGAATTTGATCATCCGCGCATCCACCGAGAAGCCGGACTCCCGACGCGACCGTTTCAAGACCGGAATTCGATTGTGTGGTAGAAGTTGTCCCGGTCGTTAAGGCATTAATTGAGATCGTAATATTTCCTGCTCCGGTTGAAACAGCAATGCCATTCCCTGCTGTGAGACCGGTAAGCGTAAAACCATTCGCCGCGTCGTTTCCGATAAGAAGCTGTCCATCGGCGATACCGGATGCATCAAGACCGGTACCGCCGCGTGACACCGCGAGATATTGTTCCGATCCGAGCGTATTCGCTCCGGTCCAGTACGGGACATACCCATTTGTCCCCGCTCCGGTCACACCTCCTCCACTCCCCGCCCCGAGCGCGGTAAAGGTCGTGCCGTCATCCGAAAATTGCCATTCCCCCGCTGTGCCGTCATAGCGGAGCGCGGGCGCGTTGGTCGCACTCGAGACAGTAAGATCGAAATTGTTTGAACCGACACTCGTATCCGATCCGAGATTGAAGGTAAGCGAGTCCGTCCCCGTATCAGTGTTTTGCGCGTGACTGTCGCCCGAGAGTGTCTCCACATCCCCAAGAAGCGAATCAACATCATCGAGGAGTCCCGTAAAGTCCGAGTTATTCGCAAGGAGGAGCGTATTGCCACTCCTTCCCGTCGGCAAATTCTTGATATTGATCTTCCCGCCCACATCGTAGGTCACGATATCGCCCGCGTTCCCGCCAATCGTTCGTCCGCGCAAAAACTGCGAATTGATCGCGTTGGTGAAGGTGCCGAATTTCTTGCGCGGTATCATTTCCGAATCCGTCCCCACGCGAATCCCGAGGAAATATTCCCCGCCCTCAAAGGTAAGCCCTCCGGGAAACGCGGTTGTCGCCCCGAGATAGGCGTTCATAATGCCGTTTTTCACCGTCACGGTTTGCGTCTCTTCCCACACGCGAAGCGCGCTGTCCGTGTCCGACGGATACGGATCGGCTGTTGTCCGATTCACCCGATAAATCCCGAAGCGAACTTGATACTCGCCATTGGGCACCGGAGAACCTTTGCCGTCAAGGAGGATCGCCGAAGCGCTGATTTGTTTCTCACTCGCGAGTTGCAGTGTCGCTGGAGTGGTCAATGTTGTCGGAACTGTCGGTGTTGTTTGCGCAAAAACCACCCGGGAAGCAAGTCCCCAGATACAAACTCCCGCCAGTATCGCTACCGAAAGAAGTGCTATGAATTGCTTTCTGCCCGAAACGCTTCTCGTAAGTCGAGATGCGGGCGGGCCGGTCTTTTTGTTTTGGTTGAAAAAATGCATTCGGGATCGAGGCGAGTGGAAGGCACGAAAGCCCGTGCATTCCCCGCTTCAGTCGAGAGCATTCAGATTAAAAAAAGGGGTCTGTGTGACTAGTCATAATAGTACTACAAAATCAACAAAAAAACAAAGCCCGAAAAAGCTTTGTCAAGAGACGAGAAAAGAAGAGTTATCAGCCATCAGGGACGCATGATTTTGAGTACAGTTCGAGGCGCTTCGCCGGAGCTTCAGCGAGGCGAGGGCGCAAACAAGAAGAAAGAGGGATGGGATTTTCTTGCTTTCGGGACGCGAAATTTTGAGCACAGTTCAAGGAAGATGTGAAGCGCACAGTAAGCCGTATGTAAACATACGGTGTCGAGCACTAGAGCATCTGACGCAGAAATGTGCCAAAATTTCGCGTCCCCTATTTTTTCACTGCCCAGCCGAACACTTCTTGGAGCGCATTCACAATGAGTTCGAAGAGCGACACCACCTTGGTCCCGGTATAGACCGCATGCGAATCGCTCGTCACTTCATTGCCATAGCGATCGCGCACCGACACGGTATAGAGGTAGGTCGACGCCATATCGAGATTCGAAAGCACGGCGCTATGCGACATTCCAAAGCCATCCTCCTCAATGGTTTTCTCAGTGCCCCCGGCGGTTTTCCCATAGCGAAGCGTCGAGCGCGCCGCCTTGCTCGTTTTCCACGTAAGAAGCGCGCGTCCCTCATTTTGATTTTTACTCCCCAAAGTTTCGCCACGAATATCCGCGATCGCGAGTTCGGTATACTCGTCTCCCTGCGAAAGCACCCCGACATCGCCCCCCAAGACAATCTGCCCCACCCGATAATTTTCACTCGCCAAAACGCCGACGCCCTCAATATCATTTTCACCGAGCACTGTTCCTCTTCCAGATTCTTCCAAACCATTGTCCGCTATCGTTTGCCTCGAAGGATCCGCCGCCTTCTCGGTTTCAATCGCGAGAAGCTTCGCCTCTTCGGAACGCGCCGCGAGCCACGATCCGCCCCACGCGCCGATCGACCCCACAATCACCGCCACAAAAGCCAAGACCGCAAGGCGTTCCGCGACACGACGAAACACGCCTTTCACCCGCGAAGGCACTTCTCGGTCTTCGTTCCACCGAGTATCCTTCTGGCGCCATGGGGACTTCACTTTTTCAATCATAGTCGCATTATAGCAAAACCCTTGCAAAAAACAGAAAACGCGCTATGGTGCAGAAATCAAGTGAAGCGAAAACTCCCGCATTTGGCGAACCTGCCTGCCGGCAAGGCAAGGAGAAAGAAATTAACGCAGCGGCGAGCAAGCTTGAAAAAACCACAAACGAAAGCTTCTTTGAGAGGTTATTTCCATCCATAACATACAATCTCACCTACCAAGCCCCGGAGCATTTCTTGAACGTGCCAAATGCGGGAGTTTTGAAATTTCAGAGTTCTCTAATTTTCTAATGTACGGAAACCTATGTCGTCAAAAAATTCTGTCGAAAATAATGAACATTTCTACGCCGTCATCATGGCGGGCGGCAGTGGTACACGTCTCTGGCCGCTCTCTCGGAAAGCAACCCCGAAGCAATTTCACAACTTCATCTCAGAACACGGATCGACCCTTCTCGAAGACACCTGGAGACGCGTCTCCGAAGCGCTTCCGGACACACGTCATATCTATATCTGCACCGCTCAAATCTATCGTGACAAAATCCTTTCCCTCTTGCCGGCACTTTCGCCCGAGCACCTCATCATCGAACCCGAACCGCGCGGTACCACCTCGGCGATCGCCCTCTCCGCCCAATATATCGCCAAGCAAGACCCGGAAGCCATCATCGCGACCATAGCCTCCGATCACGTCATCACCAATGAAGACACCTTCGTCTCGGCGCTCCTCGCCGCGTTCGAAACCGCCCGAAAGTTTCCCCAAAAAATAGTGACCGTCGGCATCAACCCAACCGCTCCCGACACCGGTTTCGGCTATATCAAAATGGGCAACGACCTCGACGCGATTCGAGGACACCGCGTTTTTTCGATCGAGGCATTCAAAGAAAAACCCGATCAGAAAACCGCCGAAGAATACCTCAAAAACTGGGAGTATCTCTGGAATGCCGGCTATTTCATCTTTGAGGCACGCGATTTTTTGGAAAAAGTGCGCCGCTATACGCCGATACATTTCGAAACGCTCGAAAAGATACGACACGAACAAGAAAATATCTCCGATAAAGCGCGCCGAAATGAAACGGTACACGCTCTCTATCACACGCTCCCCAATGACCCCATCGATACCGCCATCATAGAAAAGCTTCCCGCTGAAGAGCGCGCCGTCATCCCGGCACCTCTCGAGTGGAGCGACGTCGGAAATTGGTCGGCTATCTTTGACATTTTGGAAAAACGACACGAGGTTTCCATCATCGCTCGCGGCAATCACGTGGACATCGGAAGCAAGAAATGCCTCGTCCTTTCGAACACCAAATTGATCGCCACCATCGGTCTCAAAAACGTCGTCGTCGTCGAAACGGACGACTGCATCCTGGTCGCGAGCAAAGACAAAGTATCGGACATCAAAAAACTCTTGGAGAGAATACGAACGGAAAAAGGAGAAAACTATCTTTAAGGCACTTAAAGTTACCCCTAACCTTCTATCCGACACGCCGAGACCAAGAAAAAGTCTTTTTCTTGGTCGAGGCAGCTCTTGAGAGAACTCGGGGTAAATTTTTACGGTAGAGGATATCACCTTTTCCTTTTCGGCGGCGGAAATATCGCGAAGCGAGGCGTTCCCGAAAGAATCTGCGCGTTGACGAGAATGGTTGGGACACCCTCTCGCACGATCTTTCCGTGCGGCGGGCGCACGGATACTTCCAAGTCGTAACGTTCCCGAAACCAACTCTTGATCCCCACCCTCGTATTGTGCGACGCCGGCAAAAAGAAAGGTCGGTATGATTTTTTCGCAGACGAAAAATATCTTTTGTGATTTTCGTGCAAAAATACGATTACACCCGCCTCCTTCCAATTGTTCCTCCCCACTTTCTTTCCTTTGCCTAATTCCTTCTTCTTTATTCCTAATTCTTTTTTCCCTTTCTCCCCGAAGTACGTGCATCGCTCCAAAAGTGGGCATGTCGCGCATTTCGGCTTCCCGAGACATATCGCGCTCCCGAAATCCATAAGCGCCGCGTTCAAAGTCTTCGCCGGAACGGAAAAAAATTTTTCAATTCCCAATTTCCGCACTCCACTTTTCAATGTCTCTCCCTCATTACTCCTACCCTTTTGTTTGGAGATTGAAGATTGTAATTTCGAATTTGATTGAAAATTGAAAATTGAAAATTGAAAATTCTTCGTCCCCACAAAATAGCGCCCGATCACTCTCCGCACATTCGTATCCCACGCGATCGTGTTTTCGCCATACGCAAAGCTCGCAATCGCGGACGCCGTGTAGCTCCCGATGCCTGGAAGCGCTTCCAATTCGTGAACATCCCTCGGAAACACTCCGCCAAAGCCTTCCACCACCATCTTCGCCGCGCGAAGCATATTGCGCCCGCGCGCGTAATAGCCAAGCCCAGCGTAGTACGGCAAAAACTCGTCCCACGACGCCGCGGCGAGCGTCTCAATATTCGGAAAGCGCACGAGAAACTTTTCATAGTACGAAATCACCCGCGACACCTGCGTCTGCTGAAGCATCACTTCCGACACCCACACTTCATACGCCGAAATCCCCTCCCGCCGCCACGGCAAAGATTCCCGCCCCGCCTTCTTAAAAAAGTCGAGGATTCTTGATTCGAAAAATTGTACTTTTTCCTCAAATTTTACATTTTGCATTTTACATTTTTTATCGTTCCCTATTCCTTGATCATTGTTCATTGTTCCCTGTTCATTGTTCCCCATTGATCATTGTTCATTGAAAATTGATCATTGAATTACTCCTCCTCCTACACACTCCTCCCCGTCGTACAACACCGCAAACTGCCCGGGCGCGATACCAGCTTCTTTGCGATCGAGTTTCATGCGCCACGCGCCGCTCGAAAGCGAGCGCAGACGACACGGAATACGCATTTCGCCGTGGCGGATTTTGACATCAAATGTTCTTTTCCGCGATGGTGTGCCCGCAATCCAATTCATGCTTTCAACCTCGAACGTATCGCGCGCGCCTTCCGCGCCGCGCCAGGCATTGGAAATAGACACCGTATTTTTTTCTGTATCCTTCGCGACGACAAACCACGGTCCGCCGGAGAGCTTGATGCCTTTCCGCTGTCCGATCGTAAAGTACCAAAAGCCGTCGTGCTCGCCTATCTTCTTCCCCGTTTCATATTCAACAAGGTCGCCTGTTCTTTTCCCGAGATAGTGTTCGAGAAACGCGTCAAAGCGCACCTTGCCCAAAAAGCAAATCCCCTGACTATCTTTTCTTTCCGCGGTGGGAAGTTGAAATTCTCTTGCAAGTTCCCGCACTTTTTCTTTCCGATATCCGCCGATCGGAAACATCGCGCGCGAAATCTGCGCCTGTGAAAGTTGCGAGAGAAAATACGTCTGATCTTTTATGGGGTCAGGCGAACACAGAAGTTTCGTTTTCCCGCGAACGATTTCTGTTTGTGCGTAGTGTCCCGTCGCGATAAAATCGAAATTTTCCCTTGAAATAACATCGTAAAACGCGCCAAATTTCACCCGCGCGTTACAGAGCATATCCGGATTCGGCGTCCGCCCTCGCCTCACCTCATCCAGCGCAGAGGAAACAACCGCACTCCAGTATTCCTTTTGGAACGGCACGATCGTAAGCGGCACATCGAGCTGTTCGCAAACGGCGTGTGCGTATCGCAAATCTTCCTCCCATGGACATTCCCCCAAGGAAGCCACCTCGTCCTCCAGCCAAATCTTCAAATAGAACGCGCAGACTTCATACCCGGAGTTTTTGAGGAGCGACAAAGAAACGGAGCTATCCACTCCGCCCGAAAGAAGCATCGCGACTCGCGGTTTTTTCATATTTCTCATCCAGACACTCTACCGTATTCCACCCATTCAGACAAGAAAATCATCAAGGTTATCCCTAAAATCTTCTATCCGGCACGCCGAGACCAAGAAAAAGAATTTTTCGAAACTTCGCTCCGAGCCCGGGAGGAGTGTGTGAGAAAAATTCTTTTTCTTGGTCGAGGCAACTTTCAAGATAGCAAGAGCTAATACACTGGCATAATATTACTCATTCATACCAGGAAACACTCCCCGGAGAATGGGGAGTATTTTTTCGGAGAAACTGATTTTCTATTCCCCTTCCTCCTCATTTTCCTCCTCCGCCGTCCCAAACGCCGTTTTCAAATCGGCACGCGCCGATTCCATCGCGGTTTTGAATGTCTCGTGCGCCACCGCGAACGCCGCTCGTTTTGTCTCGGCAAGCGCCCTTACTTTTTCACCTACCTTTTCCGCTGCCGCCCGATCATCCGCTATGGCCGCCTTTGCCGACGCGAGGCTCGCCTCCAATGTTTTTCGTACCGTCTCCGGATCGGTACCCGCCTCGCAACTCGCCTTTGCGGTTTCAAACGCCTCTTCCACTGCTTCTTGAAAAGCCACGATACTCGCGTCCATACTACTCTTCTTCGATCCGATTGCCGCGTCAACACCCGAACGAAACGCCGCAATCGCCGCGTCAACTGATTTTTTTCGTTCGGAAACCGCCGTTTCAACCGTAGTCTTAAATGTCGCTACCGCCTTCTGTTTCTCAACATCGCCCTCGGCGCGTTCCGAGAGCTTTGCGTACATCTCGGCGCGCTTCCCATCCCGCTCAACGCGCTTCGCTTCAAGTGTCGCGTCGCGCTCTTCTCGCTTCTCCTCAAATACATTCGTTCGCTTCGTCTTTCGCTCGAGGAATTTCTCATACCGACTCCCGAGCCGCTCGCTCATTTTTTCGCCTCTTTCAACCATATTCGTGCACACTTTTTCTTGCCGCGCTTCCTTTTTCTCCTCCATCATCGCCTGTTTTTCCTCCCAATTCTTTTCCACTTGCGCCTTTCGTTCTTCCGCACGTTCTTTCGTCTTCATCCAAAAAAGCGATCGGTCTTTCGCTGCGTCGCTCTCGGTATCCGATTCCTCATTTGCATTCGCAACCGGCAAAGCGACACAGGAAACCGCGGCAATCGCGCAAAAAGCAAAAGCGCCTACGAGAAAAAATTTAGTATGGTTGTGCTTCATAGGTGTTGGTTATATCGTCAATAGCTTGAACGCTCTCTTCCGCTGACTGCGTTTCTCCCGCCGCCTCCTCATCAAGCGCCGACACATCGGCGTCATTCAAGAGGACATCATCCACCATAGCGTCCGGCGTCTCGGGCGCCGTCTGAATGGGCGGTGGCGTGTTCGGAGCGGGAATATTTGCCGGCGGAACGTTTGAAGATGTGATTGGCGACATCGGAGTATTTTTCTCTCGCGTCCCGTCCGACATCGAGAATTGCCGATACAGAAATATAAAAGCAGCAACAAGAAACACTACTCCGATCACTGCCGCGATTCCCTGATGTTTCGTCATAGAAACTTCTTGAAAAAATTACGCTATAGCTCCCGCAAAACAAAACTTAAGATTTAACGCACCTACTTTGTTTTGCCATTGCTATATTGATATTCTACCACGTGTCGAAGAAAACAAAAAAAGCGGTTTTATGTCGGCAGGGTAGCCACACATAAAACCGCTACAACTTCCCTAGGCATGTTTCGCCTCTCTCGGTACACATCTCAATTCACCCTCTTTTTGAATAGGTCCCGAAACACCGGATAGATATCCGCCGGCCCATCGATTTGCCGCATGGCAAAGTATCTCGGATATCTTTTTCTAACATCCTCATAACACTCCCACAAATCCTGATGTCGATCAGGCGTGATTTCGGTATAAGCGTAATAACAAACGCGTGGCATTATTCTTTCCAAAAGAAGCTCCCTGCATTTCGGCGAGTCATTACCCCAGTTTTCTCCATCCGATGCTTGAGCAACATAAAGGCTCCACGATGATACCGGGTAACGCGCATCGATAATATCAGCCACCATCCTGATTCCGCTTGAAACCTCTGTTCCGCCATTTTTCGTTTCAAAGAAGAACTCTTTCTCAGTTACCTCCTTCGCCGCTGTATCATGTCGAACAAAAATCACCTCAACCTTCTCATAGTTTCTTTTAAGAAACAGGTAGAGAAGCATAAAAAATCGTTTTGCTAAATCCTTTCTCGCTCGACTCATCGATCCTGAAACATCCATAAGGAAGAATACGCATGCCTGTGCTATTGGCTGAGGTTGAAGTTCACGGTGCACATACTTGGCGTCAAGTTGCCTGTCAAAAAACGGGCATACGCGCATTCGCCTCTCTAGATGCTCAATCTCCCTCAAAAGTTCGTCCTCCTGAACAATTTCATTTTTTTCTCGAGCATTAAGAAGTTCCTTCCTTGCATCTTCCAACCGGTGCCGATCTTTTTGGACGCCCATCCCAATTCGCCGAGCCAAGGCTCCCGCAAGCGACCTCCTCACGTCCAACTTGGAACCAGAAACAGAAAACCCCGCTCGAACCGATACGAATTCAACCGCTTTTGCAAGTTGCGCCCGAACAAGGTTTGGCAATTCCAAATCTTCAAAGAACAGGTTCAAAAATTCTTCTCGCGACAACTCAAAAACAAAATCATCCTCGCCATCACCGCCATTACCAGTCCGACCGCCTCCATTTCCGCTACCGATACCGCCAGGTGGACGAGCAATTCGATCACCAGTCACAAACTCCCTATTACCCGGATGAACCGCCTCACGCTTTCCACCAGGACCGTGACCAAAAACTGGTTCCGACAAATCACGCGCCGGAATATTGATTTTTTCCCCCTTGTCTATATCAGAGATAGATCGACCCTGAATAACTTCCAGAGCTTTCCTTCTAAGCTGAGACCGAACGCGCTTATTCAACCTTTCCTTGTTCGGAATATTCTTTCCACCCCCATTCAAACGACGATCAATGATAGGAAGGTTTCCTCTTAGTTTTCCGGAAATATCACGTATCATCTCACACCTCCGCTTTCCGAGTTGTTAAAAAAACTCCCAGGCGCCTGTTGCGACTGGGTTCTCTTTTCTTCCTTGCCTTTTCCCTACGAACTTTTGACTCCCCGGTCGCATCTCAAATATCTCGCTTCGGAAGAAGCGTGACCATAAAGACTGCCGAAAAGATGTATCCGAAAGTTCGCATAACTCATATGTAACATAGTCCGCAAAAGAGCGCAAGAGGCGAGCTCGAAAGCTCGCCCCGTGAGAAAAAATTTCTGTTGTGCGAAAGATTTACCTTCGGCGTCCGCGACCGCGTTCGGGTCGCGAAAACGGGCGCGACATATCTCGAGAGAACACAACCTCGGAATGATCCACGAAAGTGAGCGCGTATCCAATGTTGGCGCCGCGACCGGTACGACCGATGCGATGGATATAGTCCTCGTAGGTCATCGGAAGATCGTAGTTGATGACGTGCGTGATGCCGTCGATATCGAGTCCTCGCGCCGCCACATCCGTCGCGACCAAGACGCGGAGTTGGTCCTCGCGAAACCGCAAGAGCGAACGCTCCCGCTGTCCTTGCGAGAGATCACCGTGAATCGCGCCCGCTTTGAAACCGCGCTCATACAAAACCTTCGCGAGCTTCTCGGCGCCGTGCTTGGTTTTGCTAAAAACCAACACTTTCCGAAATTCTTCTTTCAAAAGCAATTCGTGAAGCGTCTCCACCTTTTCCTCTCGCCCGTTCACGCGAACGACATCCTGATGCACGTTCTCCGACGTCGCGCGCGATTTGACAAAAATGGTAATCGGGTTGACAAGAAACGACTTCGCGATATCGCGCACACCCGCCTCAAGCGTCGCCGAGAAAAACAGCGACTGCCGTTCTTTCCGAGCGAGTGACAGAATATGCTTGATGTCCTTCACAAATCCCATATCGAGCATCCGATCCACCTCGTCCAAGACGATATTGTTGAATCCGGAAATATCCATAAGACGCCGCTCGATGAGATCCTTGACGCGTCCGGGCGTCCCGATGATAAAGTTGGGCTTGTAGCGAAGATCGCGCACTTGGGTGTGCATATGCGCGCCGCCGATGACGAGCGCCGATCGAAGTCCCGATCCGCGAGAGAACGCGACGAATTCCTCGCGAATTTGAAGCGCGAGCTCACGCGTCGGCACGAGAATCAAGACGAATTCCTTTTTCGGCGCGTGAAATATCTTGTTGATGAGCGGGATCAAAAACGCCGCAGTTTTCCCCGTTCCCGTGTTCGCGATACCGATCACGTCGCGCCCGTCCAAAATGTGCGGGATCGCGCCGTCTTGGATCGGCGTCGGATCGGAAAAATTCCGTCCGGCAATGATCTTTTTCAATTTCTCGTGTATGGGAAAATCCGAAAACCGGTGTTCCGGACGAAACGACTCCGCCTCGACTTTGGTCGCCTTCTTCACGAATTGCGAAATGTCGAGATTTTTCTCAAGCGACGACTTCGCGCGATTTCGACCGCCTCTTCCGCTCATCATACCCTTGGGCGCGCTCCACTTGGCTCGCGAGGTGTGCGAGTGAAAACTTCTGTTCTGAAACATAGAAACTCTCCTAAAAAATTATGCCTCTTCCGCCCCGCGCGCTCCATAAAGGAGCGTTTGCGGGGTCAAAAAAAGGAATCCTCCGAAAGGGATCCCATGAGCATAACTTCTCGAGAGCCGTTTCAGATGATAGTCGGGATTCCCGAAACAGGGAACCCGAAACACTGTAGCCTATCATTCACATTCCTCGTATGGCGCCGGAGGCGCCTCGCCCTTCGTGAAGACGAACATTCGTCTCCGGAGCGATTACGCAGGAATCAAGATAAAAGTGACCTGAGAGAATCCTCAAAAGACTCTCAAAAAGTCCAGTCGCGTTTCGTTTCTTTCCAGCAACTTCTCGTATCCCAAAAAATATATACGGGGGATCGAAAGTTCGAACGAATATGAAACAACGACACTACAATGGGGTATGATATCAGAGAATTCTCTTGGTGTCAAGACCGATCGCCTTCGAGTCAAAAATGAGGCTTATACGAGAGGTTTTTCATTCGAAAAACCTCGCGCAATTTCCGAGAGAACGCTTCGCACGCGAGCGAGACTCTCATCATCAAGAATGGAGAAAGCAAAGACATTCGGATTCTTCTTGGAGAGCTGTTTGACGATTTTTGCCACATTCTTCGGCGTCTGTTCATCGGCGCGCGAAACGAGAATCCATTCCGGCTTTTTCAAAAGTTCCGGATTGTATTTCTTGAGTTCGCGCCGGATATTGGCGTAGTCGGTCACCGGCGTCTTGCTGTCCGCCGCGACGAGATGGAAGAGGACGCGCGTCCGCTCGATATGTCGCAAAAATTTGTGCCCCAATCCTTTCCCTTCGGAAGCACCCTCGATGAGACCGGGGATATCGGCGAGAATCATATCGAAGTACACGCCCAAATTGGGTTCGAGGGTTGTGAAGCGATAGTTCCCCACCTTGCTCGACGCGTCCGTGAGCGCGTTCAAAAGGCTCGACTTCCCCACATTGGGATAGCCGATAAACCCGATATCGGCGATGAGCTTGAGCTCGAGGCGAAGACTGATCGCCTCGCCGGGAAGTCCCGGGTTCGCGCGTTCCGGGGTCGTGTTGCGGCTCGATCGAAAATGAAAATTTCCGAAACCGCCGTTTCCGCCCCGCGCGACCAACACCTTTTGCCCCGAAAACACGACGTCATAGTCTCTGCCGTTGGTGAGGTCATGCGCCACCGTCCCGACCGGAACGCGCACTATCCTTTCCGCACCGTCTTTGCCGGTTCGCGTGTTCTGTTCTCCATGCCCGCCATCACCCGCCTTTATCCGTTTGACCGATCGAAACGTTCGAAGCGCGCCCAAATCCGGCACGCCCAAAAGAACGACGCTTCCGCCCCGTCCGCCATTTCCACCCGTCGGCCCCTCATTCATCATGGTCCGCGTAAAGCGCACCACGCCATCCCCCCCCTTCCCCGCCGACACCTCGAGAGTGACATCGTCTATAAGCATACCTAGACGCTAACACGGAAGAGAAGAAAAGAGCAACTCCGACGCAATAGAACAGTTCAAAAACCTATCTCTTCATACTCGAGACCACCATTCGGATGTCTCCGTAGGTCGCGGTGTCGCCGAGGGCGGATTTGAGGATACCGAGAGAAGTGGCGCCGTGTTCGCGAACGGCTTTTTGGATGAGGGCGATTTTTTCGGCGGAGACGAGGCTTTCGAGAGAAATTTCGCCGGTCCCGACGAAAAAGGCGAGATGATTTTCGATGGTGTTTCCGGAAAGTCCGCGAGTGTTTGCGATTTCAGGAATCGACTTCCCCTTTTTGAAAAGCGCGAATGTTTCTCGTTTGGTATCGCTCGCGTATTCTTTTTTCGGGCGACGCCCGCGACTCGATAGCTTTTCGCTCATTCGGGAAGTGATCCCCGAGGTTTCCATATATTCCGCAATCGCTTCGAGGAATTTCTTGCCATACCGCGCCATTTTCACTTCGCCAAAGCCCGATATGCGGGTAAGCTCCGCGAGCGTCGTCGGCAAAAAGGTCGCGAGTTCGATGAGCGTCGCGTCGGAAAAAACAAGGTACGGCGGCACGTTTTCCGCGCGCGCCGTCTCCATGCGGAGCGCTTTCAAACGCTCGAAAAGCGCCTGTTCATAGCGGAGTGTTTCCGGTTCGGCTTCTTTCGTTTCAACAGATTCGGTCAGCATGACTTTTACTTCGCCTCGCAACACCGCGGCGCTCTTCTCGGTGAGTGAAAGTACCGGGTACGGTTCGCCGATCTGTTTCAAAAATCCGAGCGCGATCAAATCCTTGGCATATCGGAACCATTGTTCCTTGGAAATATCCGCGCCCGCGCCGAAGGTTTTCATCGAGCGATGTTCACCGCGAATCTTTTCCGATTTTGATCCGCGTAGGAAATCTATTGTATAACCAAGTCCAAACCTGCTACTAAGTCGATACACCGCCGAGAGGAGTTTCTGCGCGATCACCGTGCCGTCAAATGTTTTCCGTTCGCTCAAGCACACATCGCACGACTCGCACGATGTCGGAAATTCCTCGCCGAAATACCGCAAAAGCGCGTGTCGCCGGCACACATTCGCTTCGCAGAAATCCGAAAGTTGCTTCAATTTCCGGAGCATCACCGCCGATTGCTCTTCATTTCCTTCGACCGTCGCAAAGCGCGAAAGTTTCCGCACGTCCGCCGGCGAATAGAAAAGGAGCGCCTCACTCAAGAGACCGTCCCTGCCGGCGCGTCCCGTTTCTTGGTAATAGCTCTCGATGTTCTTGGGCAAATCCATATGGACGACAAAGCGCACATTGGATTTGTTGATCCCCATCCCGAAAGCAATTGTCGCGACGATTATTTTGACCTCATCCCGCAGAAACAAATTCTGATGTCGACTTCGAACTGCCGCGTCGAGCCCCGCGTGATATGACTTTGCCGCGAAGCCTTCCACAGAGAGGCGTTGTGCCAATCGATCGGCGGATTTCCGCGACAAAGTGTAGACGATACCGGCATCGTTTCTTTTTTCTGAGAGATAGCGAAGGAGCCGTTCGAAACTCTCGCGTTTCGGTTCTATGAAATAGTGAATGTTCGGACGATTGAAGCTCGATCGAAAGCGCGCGGGCGACCGAAGCGCGAGCCGCTCGACAATATCTCGACTCGTCAGATCATCCGCCGTCGCCGTGAGCGCGAGGGTCGGTGTCGCGGAAAAATACTTTTTGAGATCCGAGAGAAAGCGGTACTCCGGACGAAAGTCGTGCCCCCATGACGAAATGCAGTGCGCCTCGTCAATCGCGAAAAGCGACACGCCCACTTGTTGCAAAAACGAAACTATGGACGATGGTCCAAAAAGCCGCTCCGGCGCGATATAGAGAATTCGCGTCTTTCCGCGTTCAACCGAAGAAAGCACCCGACTCTGCTCTTCCGGCGAGAGCGATGAGTTGAGAAATTCCGCCGGAACCCCCGCCATCCGAAGCGCGTCCACCTGATCCTTCATAAGCGCAATGAGAGGCGAGATGACGACGGTCACTTTGGGCAAAAGGAGCGCCGGAATCTGATAGCAGAGCGACTTCCCGCCGCCCGTCGGCATGAGCACAAACGCGTCCCGCCCGCCCAAGACCGCCGCGATCACCTCCGCCTGATGCTCCCGAAACGCATCATACCCGAACACACTTTTCAAAATATGGAGCGGCGTGGACATAGAAATCGAAAAAATTTCAGCCGCCCCAGTCTATCAAATGAGCAAGCAGTGTCAAAAAACCTGTATAAAAATTCCCCTACCATGCGATAAACCCTCTGCAAACTTTCAACCCAAACTGGCGTATACTGGAAGGGACGAGTTTGGGATTTGGTTCACGTGTTTATTGTTTGTGGCGCGTCATGGCGATAGATACTTCATCATCACACGATACCGAGGCGCCTTCGGACGGCGAATTGGTCAAGCAATCGCTCAAAAGTCCGGATGCTTTCGGGGAAATCGTCCGGCGATACTGGGAGCGGTTGTTTCGGTACGCGCGGCGAATTTCTTTCTCAACGGACGAAGACATCGAAGATATTTTGCAGGAAACCTTCATCAAGGTCTACAAAAATCTCAATGCCTATGACGGCGATCTCGCTTTTTCGACGTGGATCTACCATATTTGCCGCAATACCGTGATCGACGCGATCCGCAAGAAGTCCTCGCGCCCGACAACGGTCGGTCTCGATGCCGAAGAGTTCTCTCACTTGTTTCAGGAAACTCCCGCTCTCGCCCACGCGATTGATACTCGAGAAAAAATTGATCGCATCACCGCCATCATAGAGTCGCTCCCCCTTCTCTACCGCGAAGTATTAGTGCTCAAATTTCTGGAAGAAAAAACGTACGAAGAAATGATGGATATCGTCGAGAAACCCAAAGGCACCATCGCCTCACTCCTCCACCGCGGTCAGAAACTCCTCCTCGAAAAAGCGCGACAAGAAAAAATATTTTCTCCTCCCCTATGACCGAGCATGACATTCCCGACATTGTCGGGACCATAAAAAAAGCGCATATCGCGCCGACACCCAAGTGGGTGGTCGTCGCGAAGCGCATCGCTTTTTGGGCGCTTCTCGTTTTCTTCGGAGTGACGGGAGCGGCATTTCTCTCCTTGGGGCTCATTGACATCCTCGATATGGGACCCGAGAGTTTCCGCGCGCTCGGGCTCCGGCGCTTTCCCATTTTCCTTTTTCTCTCGACACCACTCCTCTGGACACTCCTCGCCGCCCTTTCCATTCTCTTTGGCATCTTTGCTTTCCGGGGAACCACCTACGGCTACCGATACCGCGTCCTCTTCGTCGGAAGTTTCGTCACGCTCGCGATCCTCACTCTCGCTTCACTCACGCACTTCACTCGATTTGATGAGCACATAGATCAGACAGTTGAAGAAAGGATGCCGAAATCCGCACGAAACTTTCTCCCGCCACGCGCCCTCCGATTCTCAAAGCCGGAACAAGGGATACTCGCGGGACGAATCAAAGATGCATCAGAAAGACAGTCGACATTCACGCTCGAAACCCCGCAACGCGAAATCTGGACCATTGTCACCACCGACGCCACGGCAACGGGACGTATGGTTCGATTCGAAGCCGGATACGATATTATTGTGTTTGGAGCGATACAGAAACCCCTTGTTTTCGAGGCATCTCTCATTCGACCGCTTCGGAACAATATCAAAAAGAAAATGGATGCAAACTCTCCGCACCTCCTTCCGTATAATACTCTGCGTGGCGCACACGACCTTTAATTCATAGAAAAAACGTATGATTTCGACCAAAATATTGGCAACTCTTGCCATCGCGTTCGGGACAATCTCTACCGGAGTATTCTCTTTCGTTGGGAATGCCTCCGCCGCCAACACCGACTCGCATACCTCACTTATCGAGCGCCTCGTCTCCAAATTCAATCTCAATAAGAGCGACGTAGAAGGTACCTTCAATGAGCATCGCGCCGAGAAACAAGCGAAAATGCAGGAGCGTTTCACCGAGCGCCTCGATAAAGCGGTCGAGGAAGGAAAGATCACTGAAGCGCAAAAATCTCTTATCCTCGCCAAGCACGAGGAACTCCGAAAGGAACGAGAAGCCTCGCTCGAAATATGGAGGGGTATGACCCGGGAGGAACGAAAAGCGTCTATGGAAAAACGCCGCGAAGAGCTCGACGCGTGGCGCAAGGCAAACAATATCCCCGAAGGAATCTTCGGACTCGGTATGGGAAAAGGTCGCGGAATGGGACACTGCGGACGATAACCGCCCGCTCTACTCCCACAAACAAACACTCTCGCGACAAGCGAGAGTGTTTTTGTCACAAACTGAAGACTCCCTCATTTACAATTTCTCCAGTTCTTTCAAATCTCGGTCCGGAAGATAGAGGATGAGCAGTCCGACGATGATGCCGAGAATCGCGGTGAGGAGGTGTTCGTCGTCAAAAAACACCGTGTCGATTTCATCAAGCACATACCATATCCCTCGCCAAATGAGCACGATGCCAAAAACAATCGAGATGTTTTTGGTGAAATATCGAACGAGATGCATACGTTTGAAATCAAATACTCCGCCAAATTATCCCAAAGCTCTCCCCTTACGCAGCCGAGACCGAGAAAATGTTTTTTCGAAAGTTTGCTCTGACCCGAGAAGAGCATGTGAGAAAAAATATTTTCTCGGTCGAGGCAACTCCCAAAAAAGCAAAAGAAAAGCGAGGACTAAAATATCACTGAATGGAAACAAGTTCCGTCTCAAAAATGAGCGTCGCATTCGGTGGAATGGCATTGCCGGCGCCCGTTGCGCCATAGCCCATGTCCGAGGGAATCGTAAGCGTGCGTTTCTCGCCCACTTTCATCCCGAGAAGCCCTTCGTCCCAGCCCTTGATCACCTGCCCCGCGCCGATCGTAAACGTAAACGGCTCCCCGCGATCAACGCTCGAGTCAAACTTCGTCCCATCCGTAAGTGTCCCCGTATAGTGCACCGCGATTGTGTCGCCGGACTTCACCACTCGATCGCCAGTTCCCGCTTTCGTTGTCTCAATTTTCAGCTCCCCGCTTGCCGTCTTGTCGGCTTGATTGTTTTCCATATCCGTTTTTGACTCTGAAGAATTATCCTGTTCCGATACACTCAGCTCTTCGGTCGGCGCTCCCGATGGCTTCGACGTAAAGAGAAACACCGCTCCCGCCATCGCAAGCACCAACACCACCCCAAAAATCATATTCATACGCGTGCCCTCAAGAGTTACGCCATATCTGAATTCCCAGTGTATCAGATTTTCGCCGACCCGCCAACATTACTTTCTACCGGCGCAGGTCTCACTTGCCCAGAGCCCGCGTTTCGCCTCGCGCGCCTCGCGCTCCGCGTCGCGAAAAAGTTCCTGATACTTTACGTCCGGCGGATAACTCGACGCGCGAGCATATCCTTCGCGCACCAGATACTCATTGACAAACACATCGCCCACGTAGACGTAGCGCAAAAGCCGATCGTATTTATCCGTATCCGAAACATCTTTCACAAGACGCACTTCTTTCCCGAGTACAAGCTCTTTGTTTTTGGCGCTCGCCTCCTTGCCAAAGCACCCGACCGGTCGCCTCGGGTCGACCGTCTCCGGCGTATCGATCCCTATGGAGCGCACGGTTTCGCCATTTTCAAGTTTGATCGTGTCACCGTCAACAACCTGCGCCACGCGAAACAAACCCGAATCACTCGAGGACTTCTCTTCGGGAACGGCAAAGACCGCTGCTATCATCATCGCGACGATACTCGCAAACGCCACCCATGTTTTCCGCTTGATTTTCATAAACAAGCGCTACTTCAATCCGTTTGCGTGAAAGCACTCGATATACTTTCGGTCGGTATTCAAAATATGGTCGAGAAGCCAATCTTCGAGAAAATCAATAAGCTCAAAGGTAAACCCGATCATATCATCGCCCCATTTTCCTTTGATTCGATCCATCGTTTCATTGAATTTTCGGTGCTCGGCGATATGCTCTTCCGCGCCCTCGAACTTGAACCGGCGGAAATATCCCTCCTCCGTCGCGAAATGCTTCTCCTTGTACTCGACGAGCCCGCTCAAAACCGGATCGATCCGCTCGCGATTCGGTCCGACATTGATGATACCGACCAATTCATTGATCATCCGAAACATCTCTTGATGCTGTCGATCAATGAGCGCCACCCCGACACTGTACTCTTCCCTCCATTCCAAGGGTGATTTTTCGTGTGTCATATAAAAGTATCACATTTAATGATTCCACTGAATCCTATTGTATCATAGAAACGCGACATCGTATCACGAATGTTCGCTGTAAACCGTGCCATGATTCCTCCATAACTTCCCAAACACAGCGAGTGCGGTTTGCCGAAAAGAAAGGTTATAGAAAAAAGGTACCTGGTCCCCTTTGTATTTTCACATTCGAACGTGGGTGCGGGGCGAATAATTATATCGCCCTTACCAAGCGGGTACGGATACTAGTGGGCGGCGATTAAGCGGAATCGCCCGTACGGGTGTGCTATACTGTACGCAGATAAATTTTTTGTATGGGTCCCGATGGATCGGTGCCACTACCCCTATGCGCACCTCATTTCTTCGCGTGTTTCAGTGGATCGGCGTTGCCATTATTTTGGCGGCGTTTGTGGGGTTGAACTATGACTTCGAATCCGATGCGAATGTGCAAATGAATTCCGCAATCGAAGACCCCCTCTCCCAATCCCTCCTCGGCTACTGGAAGCTCGATGAAGGCACGGGTACAAGCACGACCGCCGATAGCAGCGGCAACGCGACAACTCTCACGATGACCAATGTCGACTCCGGCGA